>JAIMKU010000055.1 GCA_020692235.1 Hydrogenophilus sp. | reverse complement strand
TTCGGGGGTGGCGGCATAGGTACGCCGGAGCGCCTCTTCCATGTGCCGCGAGACCGGGCCGGTGACCAGCAGCATGTCGGCATGGCGCGGGCTGGCGACGAAATGCACACCAAAGCGTTCAATGCCATACCAGGGGTTGTTAAGCGCGTTGATCTCCAGCTCGCAGCCGTTGCAGGAACCGGTATCCACCTCGCGGATGGCCAGGCTGCCGCCGAAGCGCTCGCCGAGGTGGGCCTTGATCTGTTCGCCGATCTCGGCCAGCGCCGGTTCGTCAGATGGCGGCAGCGGCTCGGTGATGACGCCGATACGCTGGATTTTTGCCAGGATGCGCAGCATTACAGGTCCTGCCCGGAATAGGAGCCGTTCACCGACTTGTTGCACACCGGAAAGTCGGGGACGATGTTGTCGTGGATCAGCACTTCGAGCGCCGGCCAGGTCGTCCAGGACGGATCGCGCGGGAAGAAGCGGGCAATGTGCCCATCGTCGTCGAAGCGGACATAGCTGATGATTTCGCCGCGCCAGCCCTCGACGATGCCGAGGCCTTGGCTGCCGGCGGCGGGTGCTTGCCACTCGCTGCGGATCGCGCCGCCGGGCAGGCCGGCGAGCAGCGCCTCGATGAGATCGAGCGAAGCGATGATTTCCTCGTGGCGCACCCGCACCCGGGCGTTGACGTCGCCGGTGTGATGCAGCACAGCCTTGACCTTCAACCGATCATAGGGCGGATAGGGCGCGGCGCGGCGGACATCGAAGTACAGGCTCGATGCCCGCCCGACATACCCCATTGCGCCCAGCGTGCTGGCTTGTTCCGGCGTCAGCACGCCGGCACCGAGCAGCCGGTTGGTCAGCGAAGGTGAGCCATAGAGGATGGCCATCAGCCGGCCGACCTGCTGGCGCAGGGCTGTGGCCTCGTCACGCATGATGGCAAGGAACGGCGGCGCCAGATCGACCGCCACGCCGCCGGGGACGATGCGATCCATCATGAAGCGGTGGCCGAAGGCCGCGTTCGACGCGCGTTGCCAGGCCTCGCGCAGCCGCCCGAACTGGTAAGAACCGAAGGCAAAGCCGACATCGTTGCCGATCGCGCCGATGTCGCCGAGATGGTTGGCGACCCGTTCGCGCTCGCACATCAGGGCGCGCAGCCAGACGGCGCGCGGCGGCGGCTCGATACCGGTGGCCCGCTCCATCGCCATACACGCCGCCCAGGTGTGGGCGACGGTGGAGTCGCCCGAGACCCGCCCGGCCAGACGCGCGAGGCCCGCGACATCCCTGCCCTCGGCGATCTTCTCGATGCCCTTGTGGGTGTAGCCGAGGTGTTCTTCCAGATTGAGCACGGTCTCGCCCACCGCCTGAAAGCGGAAATGCCCCGGCTCGATGATGCCGGCATGGACCGGGCCGACCGGGATCTCGTAGACGCCACTGCCGTGGGCGGCGAGAAACCGGTATTGATAGTCGGCCGGTGTTACGGCGGGCGGCCGGCCGGCGGCTGGAAAATCGTGGCGCAGCGGATACTCGGAACTCTTCCAGGCCCGGTGTCGAGTCCAGCGTCGGGCATCCGGGTGGTCGGAGAAGGCCACGCCCAAAAGGTCCTGGGTATGTCGCTCGGGACGGTCGGCGACCGGATAGTAGGGGGTATGCGAGGGCAGCATCGGGTGGCTGCGGGTCACCGTCGTGCGCGCCAGCAGATAGGCACCTGCCTGCTCGAAGCAGGCATTGATCCGCAGCGCTTCGCCCAGATCATCGCCCCAGCCGGCGGCCCAGCGGCAGCCCCAGTCGTTGGCTTCCTGGCCGAGACGGCCCCAGTCGTCGTTCGCTACCTCGATGACCCGCGCCGGCACCACAGGCGTGGCCGGGACATCGACAGCAATCCCGGCCTCGGCCAGGCGCCTGATGAACGCGGCGAACGGTATCTTTGCGGTCATCGCAGCGAGGTCCCCGAGATCAGCAGCGTGGCCTGCTCGAACCAGCCCGACAGGAAGGTCGGCAGGGAAAGACCGATCCACAGCACCAGCGCCAGATGGATCGCCACCGGCAGTATGTTGGCCTGGATCGGTTTTTGTCCGGCCGGCGGCTCACCGAATACCATCGGTTGCAGGTGGCGGAACAGACCGGCGAAGGCCACGCCAAAGCCGAACAACAATGGGATGGTCAGCCAGGGCCAGGATTTCATGGTGGCTATCAGCAACAGGAACTCGCTGATGAACACGCCGAAGGGCGGGAAGCCGGCGATCGCCATGGTGCCGATCAGGAGTCCCCAGCCGATCGCCGGCTGGGTGCGGATCAGGCCGCGAATCTGGTCGATGCGCTGGGTGCCGGCAAGTTGCGAGGCGTAGCCGACGGTGACGAAGATGGCCGATTTGGTCAGCGAGTTCATGGTCATGTGCAAGAGTGCGCCGAAGGTGGCCAGCGGCCCGCCGATGCCGAAGGCGAAGGTCATCAGCCCCATGTGCTCGATGGACGAATAACTGTACAAGCGCTTGATGTCATGCTGGCGGTGCATGAACAGCCCGGCGACGACGAACGACAGCAGGCCGAAACCCATCATCAGGTGGCCGGCGAGCTCCGTGTTCAGCGAGGCGTCCACCAGCATCTTGATGCGCACCAGGGCATACAGCGCGACATTGAGCAGCAACCCGGAGAGCACGGCGGACATTGGCGTCGGGCCTTCTGAGTGGGCATCCGGCAGCCAGTTGTGCAGCGGCACCAGACCGACCTTGGTGCCGTAGCCGACCAGCAGGAAAACGAAGGCGAGCGAGACCACCGCCGGGTCGAGGCCACCGGCCGTGGTGTCGTGCAGCACGGTCCACAACAGCGTGTCGCCGCGCTCGCCGCCCGGCCGATTCTCGGCGGCGAAGTAGATGAGCACGGTGCCGAACAGGGCCTGGGCGATGCCCACACCGCACAGCACGAAATATTTCCAGGCCGCCTCGATCGACTCCGGCGTGCGGTACAGCGAGACCAGCAGCACGGTGGTCAGGGTGGCCAACTCTATGGCCACCCACATGATGCCGAGATTGTTGGTCGACAGCACCAGCAGCATCGAGAACAGGAAGCCCTGGTACATCGAGTGGAAGAGGCGCATGCGCCGGTCGGTGACGCGGCCGCGCTCGACCTCGTGGCGCATGTAGGGACGGGAAAAGATCGAGGTGGTCATGCCGACGAAGGCGGTCAGGGTGACCAGATAGACGTTGAAGGCATCGATATAGAACATCTTGCCGGCGGACAGTCGCGCGCCGTGGTCGAAGACATCCAGCGCCAGGGCCAGCGAGGCGGCGAAGGTGACGCCGCCGGTGGCCACGTTGAGCCAGCCGGCGAAGGCGCGGTGGCCGGTAAAGGCCAGTAGCAGACCGCCGACCAGCGGCGCCAGCAGGGTGATTTCGAGCAGTATCATGGCTGCTTCACCTCTGCGGCTTCCGGCAAGGGCATAGCCTCATCCGTCTCCGACAGCCGATTGAGGTGGCTGACGTCGAGCGAGTCGAACGAGTCGCGTAGGTGGAAGAAGAACACCCCGAACAAGATGGACGCGACCATGACATCGAAGGCGACGCCCAGTTCGACGATCAGCGGCATGCCATAGGTCGATACCACGGCGGCGAAGAACAGCCCATTTTCTATCGACATGAAGCCGATCACCTGCGCCATGGCCGTTTTACGGGCGATCATGATGAGCATGCCGAGTAGCTCGACGGCGATGCTGACGGCGATGGTGTTGCGGGTAGCCAGACCGGATAGATGGACGATCGGCGCGGCGATGAAGTAGCTGAACACTACCAGACCGGCGCCGCTCAGCAGAAGCATCGAGGGGTGCGTGATCGTCTCGGTCTCGTAATTCATGTTGAGCCGTATGCTCAGACGATAGAGCAGCCAGGGGATCAGTCCCACCTTGAGTACGACCGTGAGCGCCGCCGAGATGTAGAGGTGGGGATGGTTGGAGACGATGGCCGCCAGCACGATGACCACCGCTAGCAACAAGCCCTGCCAGGCGAAGGTGTAGATCAGCGGCTGGATGCGCGGCTGGGCGAGCATGACGAAGGAGGTGAACAGCACCAGGGCGGCGAAGACGATGATGGCCTGGTTGTAGAGACCAAGGGTAGTTAGTTCCATTTAACTTCCAGTCTCCAGTACGACGCTGGTGAGCATACCGAGCAAGGCCAGCAGGAAGGCGAAACCGAGGAACTGCGGTGCCCGGAACAGGCGTATCTTGGCCAGCACCGTTTCCCAGACCACCAGCAGCATGGCCAGCAGCATCACCTTGGCGGTGCCGGCGATAACGCCGATGGTCAGCGAGACGGCGTTGAAATCGCGGGCGATGCCCCAGGGGAAGAAGAAGTCGACGATCAGCACCGCATAGATCATCAGCTTGATCTGCGCGGCCCACTCGATCAGCGCCAAATGGCGGCCGCCGTATTCCAGGATCATGGCCTCGTGCAGCATGGTCAGTTCCAGGTGGGTGGCCGGGTTGTCTACCGGGATGCGGCCGCACTCAGCCACCGCCACCATGGCCAGGGCAAACAGGGCAAACAGGAACGACGGGCGCAGCACCACGCCGGCCTGTAGCACGGCCTCGGTTGCCGTCGACAGGTTGGTGGTGCCCGCGGTCATGGCCAGCGTGAACACCACCATCAGCATGGCCGGTTCGGCCAGCGCAGCGACCGTCATCTCGCGCGAGGCGCCCATGCCGCCGAAGGCGGTGCCGATGTCGAGGGCGGCCAGGGCGGTGAAAAAGCGCGCCAGGGCGAAAAAGCCGACCAGCACGATCAGGTCGGCGATGGCGGCGGTGGGCAGGTGCACGACGACGAGCGGCACCGCGGCGGCGGCCAGCAGGGTGGCGCCGAAAACGATGTAGGGCGTGGCGCGGAACAGCCAGGAGGCGTTCTCGGCCAGCACCATGTCCTTGCGCATCAACTTGGCCAGGTCGCGGTAGGGCTGCCACACGGCCGGCGCCGCGCGGTTCTGCATATGGCATTTGAGGCGCTTGACCCAGCCGGCCATGAGCGGCGCGGCGGCGATAAAGATCAGCGTCTGCAGGGCGGCCATGACCCAGGCAATCGTTAGGCTGCTCATGGCGAGGCTGTTCATAAGCTGACTATCCATAGCAGGAAGACCAGTGTTCCGAACGAATATCTCAGGTAGGTATGGATGCTGCCGGACTGGATGAAGCCGACGCGTTTTGCCGCTTCGAGCACCAGGTGGCCGATCGGCAGATAGACCTTGAGCCAGGACCAGTCCTGCACGTGCAGATGATGGTGGATGCCGGTCACGCGCGGGATCGGCCCGCCGCCGGCGGTGGTCGTTTCGACCCCCTCGTCGACCTTCCAGACCGCGCCGAACACGTGCCGGATCAGCTGGGTGAACGAGGTCGAGGTGTATTCCATGCGGTGGTTGAGCTGGCCGAAACCGCAGTCCCAAGGGTAGCAACGGCGGGCGGGGGCGGCGCCGCGCTTGAGGAACAGATAGCCGAGGCCGTACACCACAACCAGCGCAAGCAGGACAAACGGCGCCGAATAGGAAGCGCCCTGTGGCGAAACAGGTGTCAGCCACAGCCAGCCCTGAGCCGCCGCCGTCGGTAGTGCGGTATGCACCAGGAGCCGGGTGATCGGCGCCATGGCCTCGATGGCCGGTGTCGGCAGGACCCCCAATACCAGGCATAGTGTCGCCAGCAAGCCCATGCCGAGCAACATGCCCAGCGGCACCTCGTGGGCATGGGCTACATGATGGGTGCGTGGCCTGCCCAGGAAGGCG
Organism: Hydrogenophilus sp.; assembly: GCA_020692235.1. Lineage (GTDB taxonomy): Bacteria > Pseudomonadota > Gammaproteobacteria > Burkholderiales > Thiobacillaceae > Parasulfuritortus. Next base: position 4,806 of record JAIMKU010000055.1, on the reverse strand, counting down.
ATGCCGAAGGCCTTGACGAAACAGGCGGCGGCGAGTGCCCCGGTCAGCGCCAACATCGCGGCAGCCACCGGCAGCAGAATGCGCAGCACGCCGTTGTCCAACGCCGGTGCCTGTAACGCGGCCTGGAAAGTCAGCCATTCGGAAACGAAGCCGTTGAACGGCGGCAGCGCCGAGATGGCAACGCTGCCGACCAGGAACATGAACGCGGTGACCGGCATACGATGGATGAGGCCGCCCATGCGTTCGAGGTCGCGCTCGTGGGTGCGATAGAGCACGGCGCCGGCGCCGAGGAACAGCAGACCCTTGAACGCGGCGTGGTTGAGCGTGTGGTAAAGCGCCGCCACCAGGGCGAGGGTACCGAGCAATGGGTGGCCGCTGCCGAGAAAGATCATCGACATGCCCAGACCCATGAGGATGATGCCGATGTTCTCGATCGAGTGATAGGCGAGCAGGCGCTTGAGATCGTGCTGCATCAGGGCGTAGAGCACGCCAAGCAGGGCCGAGGCGGTGCCGACGATGAGCATGACCACGCCCCATTCCCAGTGCACCTCGCCGATCAGGTCGAAACTGACGCGGACGATGCCGTAGATGCCCATCTTGAGCATGGCGCCGCTCATCAGCGCCGAGATGTGCGAGGGCGCGACCGGGTGCGCATCGGGCAGCCACACATGCAGCGGCACCATGCCCGCCTTGGTGCCGAAACCGAGAAAGGCGAAAGCGAAGGCCAGCATCGCCCACAACGGCGAGAGCTGGGCCGCGCGCATCTGGTCGAAGGTGAGGCCGTCGCCGAAGGCGGCGAGCACGCCGAAGGCAAGCAGGATGACTAGGGCGCCGACGTGGGCGAGCAACAGATAAAGGAAGGCAGCGTGGCGGTTGGCGGCATGTTGGTGCTGGTAGGCGACCAGAAAGTAGCCGGAGGCCGACATCAATTCCCAGAAGATCATGAACACCAAGGCGTCGTCGGCGAGCAGCAGCATCTGCATCCCGAGGATGAAGGTCGCGGTGAACACGCCGAGCGGCGGCAAGGGTTGCGGGGCATCGCCTTGGGTGTACTCGCGGGTGTAGCTGGGGCCGTAGAGCGAGGTGGCGGTCACCAAAGTACCGAGCAAGACCATGAAGAAGCCGGTCAGCGGATCCAACCGCAGATGCCATTCGAGCCAGGGCAGGCCCAAGGCCAGGCGGTCAGTGACGGTGAGATCGGTCAGCAAGGCCCAGCCGCCGGCAATGACGTCGGTCACGCCGGCGAGGAACAGAAACAGGAACGAACCGAAATGCAGAAAACCGGGGTGGCGGCGCACCGCGAACAGGGAAACGACACCCGACAGCAGCGTGCAGATCAGCGCAGAATAGGCAAGAAACAGCGGCACCCCGTCGACCATGTTGTCGACCATGTTGTCGACCATGTTCACAGCGTCCACGGCAGGGGCACCGCCGGCGTTGGGTTGGCTGTGCCCATCCGCCACGACTCATCCGACCTGGTCGGTCTGGATGGGCGGAGTGGGGACGGCGACGCGATCATGATGGGCGCATTATCGTACCGATTGCAAGGCACAGCAAATGATTTATCAAAAGCGGACATTTCTATTTGGGAGAAAGCGGACATTACTACTTGGGGCTAACACGATTGCAAGGCACAGAAAAGGTCATCCGCCGCCGTCTCGCCCAGCCGCTCATAGATCGCGGCGATGGCATGGTCCTCGGTGGCGAAGATGTTTTCCTGACCGATCAGGTCGAACAGACCCGTGGCACGCGACACATCCAGCCCGGATAACCGGCCTGTCAGAACTCGTTACGGATGCGCTTGTAGCCCTTGACCAAGTCTCCTACCATGCATGGGCCATGCACAATGGAGCGATGCGCAATCGCACTGCCCCGTCCGATGGTCACACCGCCACCGGCCTTGCAGTGAATGACCACGCCATCCTGAATGTTGGAGCCGGCGCCAATAATGATGGGCTCCATGTCACCTCGTTCATCCACTTTGTCAGCGTGTATTACCGCATAGGGCCGATAAAGACATTTTCCTCGACGACCACCTTGCCACACAGGATGGCGGTGGGATCGACGAAGGCGGTTTCACGCACTACCGGCAAGTGCCCTGATGGGTTCCTGCGAATCGTAGCGCGCTCCAATACGATAAGGCCATGGGAATTATCCCACACAGCCTTTGTTCGTCGAATTCGGCTTATGGCTTAACCACCAGCACGGGACAGGTCGCCTGACCGATCACCCGTTTGGCGACGCTGCCAAGCAACACACTGGCAAGGCCGGCACGTCCGTGGCTGCCTACCACGATCAAGTCCGCGCCAATATCCTCGGCGAACTTGATGATGGCCTCGTCCGGGCGGCCTTCCATGACCTTGCCCTCGGCCGCCACGCCCATGTTCTTGAGCCGTTCCACCTTGGCGGAGACGACCTGTTTGGCTTCCTGGCGGCTCGCCTCGTCGTGGCTACTAGTGACGACGGAGACCACGGTCACCGGCAAGCCAGCTTGCCTAGCAAGATGACCGGCAGCGCCGGCGGCGGCCTCGCTGAAGCTGGAACCATCGGTGGCCAGCAGGATGCCCTTTGTCCACAGGTGTGCGGCGCGTGGCGCGACCAGCACGGCGCAATCGGCGTGACCAACGACCTTGGTGGTGGCGTCCCCCACCATCATGCGCGCGAGCCCCCGCTTGCCGCGCCGGCCGATGACGATGATATCGGCGTTTTGCGCCTTCGCGCCCTCCAGGATGCCTTGGTAGGGATCGGATGCCTCGATAGTCATGGTCTCCGCATCGCTGCCCGCTTCGGTGCTGAAAGACTTGAGCGCTTCCCGCGCGCGCATCTCCGCTTCAACATCCAGGTTGGGCACCAGGGTGCTGTATTCCGGGTTGTGTATGGCGATGGATAGGCCGATCAGTCGAGCGCTGCTAGCTTTGGCCAGAGCCACGCCGGTGCGAATGGCGCCGGCGGAGTAGTCGGAACCATCGGTGGCGACCAGGACGACTCCCAGGGTGCCGTTTTCGGATAGAGCGGTCATGTTGTTCTCCTCAAGTGTTCAGTCGGCCACGGTTTCGTCGGCACTTACGGATTGTCTTTCCCTGTGTCTCTTCATGCCTTTGAACAAGGCGGAAAGGACGGTGTAGGCACCGAGGATCAAGGCCAGGTACATCACGCCATCGCCGATCCATTTCAAGACCTGTAAGGTATCGGCGGGCAGCGGCTCCATTATGCCCATTCTACTGAGATAACCGGGAATGTAGAAGAAGCGGGAAAACAGCACGGTCAGCATGATCACCGCCATGGTGAGCTTGACCTCGTAGTCCTTCACGTAGGTGGTGCCGATGGCGCCGATATGGATACCGAACAGGGAGCCAAGCAGGATCAGCATGGCCATGCGAATGTCCACCGCGCCTTCCAGTCCATAGAGAAAGGTGGCGCCAAGCCCAGTCGCGACGGCGATCACCATCTCGGTGGCGGAGGCCATGATGGCCGGCACACCAAGCACGTAGATCATTCCCGGCACGCCAATAAGCCCCCCGACCGCGATAGCGGAGGACAGGAAACCGGTAGCAAAGCCCAGCGGGATGACGAACAGAAAGGATATCTCGGCCTGCGCACCCCTGGAAAAGAACATAGTTCCGGGAATCCGCATCGACTGCACCCAGCCCGCCAGCCTGGTAAGGTTCTGAGTCTTCTGCTCCTCGTCACTCATCGCCTTGAGCTTGCGATAGTCCTTGAGCATGAAGCTGCCGACGACGGCCATGGTCACGATGAATATCGCGGAAACATAAAGGTCGGTACCCACGGCACCGAAGCTGTTCCTGATACTGGTCATCACATGTTTGCCAAACAGCACTCCCGCCTCAGCGAAAAGCGCCATCACCAAGCCCAGCTTCACATCGACCTGACCATACTTGTGGCGTTTTAACACGCCTACTATCGCCTTGGGAAACTTGTGACAGGAGTTGCTGGCCACCGCGACCATACCCGGTGCGCCCAGGACCATCATCGCCGGGGTCAGCACAAAGGCGCCTCCGGAGCCGATGAAGCCTGACACCAACCCCCCCACAAAGCCGATCAGTATCAGCGTGATCGCGCCGCTCAGGCCAATATCGATAAAGTTGATAAGTACCATATGTTCCATGTCGTTTTCCTTATTTCCTAGCCTTCAGGCCGAGCAAGTCCCAGAACAGGCCGGTAAAGATGCCGTGGGTGTAGGAGAGGGCAAAGGCCATGGCGATGGGCGCGAGCACATACCACCAAGTGCCGTGGATGAAGGTGCCACCTTGTTTCGCGCACAGTTCCTGCGTCGCCTTGTTGAAGTAGTCGGTATGCACGCCCGACTGCACCATGCAGGCATCCTGCGTGGTGTGGGCAAGGCGAATGAATTCGTCGGCATAGTGGAACAAGCCCCAGAAAAGCAAGGCGCTCATAGCGCCCCAAAACAGTGTCTTGCCCAGGCTGGCTTGGCTGCTGGCCATGTCACATCTCCAAATATTAAGTGAAAAAAACGGTGAATCGGGTGCCTGTGCTCATGGCCGGATATCCGGCTTCCGGTAATTCGGAAGGATATTAAGCATGGCCAGATGGCATTTCAGTTTCGCCCAAGGGTTACAGCCTTCGGTAACCCAAGCGGTGAAACGACGCGCCACAAAGCCTGCAAATTCCCGGGGAACAGCGCAGGGACATGACACTTGGCTGCGAAATCATTTTTTATTCATTCCAAACGATCCGTGAAGGACACAATATCCACACAGGTTAAAACCCTCTTTACATAAGCACATTACATGCCAGAATATTTTTGGTCAAGTCCAAAATCTGCTG
>JAIMKU010000054.1 GCA_020692235.1 Hydrogenophilus sp. | reverse complement strand
TTCTGTTAAATTCAGTATAGGACAACATTTAACAGTGACATAGCCTTAATTTTTTCAGTAGCCCTGTTTTCTTAAGTGCCTGTTAAGTCTACATGCGAGACAATGCGCCTCGCCAAACGCCTAGTTATTAGTTACGTGAGGTATCCATCTTTATCCATTTGAAGGAGATTTACATGAACCGTACCCTGATCGCACTGCTCGCCGCTGCCTCCATCCTGTCCATGGGCGTCGCCCAAGCCACCGATAAGGCCGCTGCCGCTCCCGCCAAGACTGAAGCTGCCGCTCCCGCCGCTGACGCAGCGGCCGACGCTGCCAAGGCTGCCCCCAAGAAGGCCCACAAGGCCAAGAAGCATCACAAGGCCAAGAAGGCTGCCGACGCTGCCGCTCCTGCTGCTGACGCCGCTGCCGCTCCTGCTGCCGCTGCCGACGCCGCCAAGAAGTAATCGACCGTTCACGGTTGATCGTAGCGGGGCTTTGCCCCGCTTTTTTTGTGCCTGCGCGGGGCACTCGCTTTCTTGCCGACGCCGGCATAATCTTCCGGCTATCGAGTACCGTCATGAAAATACTGCTGGCTGAAGACGACCCCATGATTGGCGCGAGTGTGGAACAAGCGTTGCGCCGGGAGAGCTATGCCGTGGACTGGGTGCGCGATGGCCTTGAGGCCGAGCTGGCCCTGGACTCGGGTGCCTATGCGCTGCTACTGCTGGACCTGGGTCTGCCGCGTCAGGACGGTCTAACCTTGCTCAAGAAGCAACGCCAGAAAGACAACATGACCCCGGTCCTGATCGTCACCGCCCGCGACGCCGTCGCGGACCGGGTGGCCGGCCTCAATCTGGGCGCCGACGACTATCTGGTCAAACCGTTTGACCTGCATGAGCTTATCGCCCGGGTGCGCGCACTGATCCGTCGCCACGCCGGCCGCGCGCAACCGGAGATGCATCTGGGCGCACTGGTAATGAACCCGCTTAGTCACGAAGTCAGCCTGGATGGCCAGCCCATCGCCCTGTCGCATCGGGAGTTCACGTTGCTGGAGTGCCTTATGGAGAGCCCGGGCGCGGTCCTGTCCAAAGAGCAACTGGAGGCGAGCATCTATGGCTGGGACGAAGAGGTGAGCAGCAACGCCATCGAGGTCCATCTCCATAATTTGCGCCGCAAGCTGGGCAGTGAATGGATACGCAACGTGCGCGGGGTCGGCTACAAGGTCGCAGAACCGCAATGAGGTCGATCCGGCGCCAACTATTGTTCTGGCAGATCGGCGCCTTACTGATCACCGGCCTGCTGGTCAGCTTGATTACCTACAGCCTGGCCTGGAATGCCTTCAACGATCTACGCGACGACGCCCTGCAACAGATCGCCTATTCGGTACTTCGTCATGGCGTGGTGACCGACGACGGCGGCGACCCCACCGGCGAAAAAGACCCCGGTCAATTTATGAGCCAGATATGGGGCGACGACGGTGTCCTGCAATATTCGTCGCTGGCCAGCGTGGGGCCGCCACCGCAAAAGAACGGACGCCATATCGTTCATTGGCAAGGCGACGAATGGCATTTATATACGCTGCGCAACAGCGGCCTGATTATTCAGGTCGGCAATCCCTCTAGCCATCGGCAAAAGATGTTCACCCGCATCATTCAGTGGATGCTCGTGCCGCTCGGCATTCTGGTGGCAGGGCTGGGCGCCCTGATCTGGACCGCCGTGGGCCGTGCGCTGACCCCCTTGAAACAGGTCCAGCGGGAGATCGGCCAGCGCGATGCGCCGGCCCTCCATGCCATCGAGACCAAGGGCTTGCCCGATGAAGTGGCGCCGCTGGTGGGTGCCTTGAACGATCTGCTGGCCAGGCTGAACACGGCCTTGACCGGCCAGCGCCGGTTCATCGCCGATGCCGCCCATGAATTGCGCACCCCGCTGACCGCCATCAAGCTGCGCAGCCAGTTGATGCGGCAATGCAGCGATCCGGCCGAATGGGCCGAGTCGCTCGGCCAGCTTGAATCCGGCGTCGATCGCGCCGCCCATCTGGTCGAGCAGATGCTGCGCATGGCCCATCTGGAACCCGGCATCCAGCCCCAGTCCCTGGCCGAGGTGCGTCTCGACGAGCTGGCCAAGGGCGTAGTGGCGGAGTTTTCGACCCAGGCCGAGGCGCGCACCATCGATGCCGGCATCACCCGTGCCGATCCGGTGACCGTTTATGGTCACCGGGACAGCTTGCGCGTCATGTTGGGCAATTTGCTGGACAACGCCTTGCGTTACACCACTCCCGGAGGGCGGGTGGACGTGGCGGTATGGCCGGAAGGGAATCAGGCCATGCTGACGGTCACCGATACCGGCCCCGGCATTCCAGAGGCAGAACGCGAACGGGTCTTCGATCGCTTCTATCGCCTGGCCCAGGCCGACATCCCTGGCAGCGGCCTGGGCCTGGCCATCGTCCGCCAGGCGGTCGATGGCCACGGCGGTCGAATCACGCTGGGCGGTACCCCGGACGGGGGTCTGCAGGTCACCGTCCAACTGCCGGCCACCAGCCCGGAAACCCCCGCAACAAGCGCTCAATAGCGGTAGTGATCCGCCTTGTACGGCCCGCCAGCCGGCACGCCGATGTAGGCGGCCTGCGCGGGCGTCAGCTCGGTCAGGTGGGCACCGATCTTGTTCAGGTGCAGGCGCGCCACCTTTTCGTCCAGGTGCTTGGGCAGGACGTGGACCTTTTTCTCATACTTGTCGCTGTGGTTGAACAGCTCGATCTGGGCCAGGGTCTGGTTGGTGAACGAGTTGGACATCACGAAGCTGGGGTGGCCGGTGGCGCAGCCCAGGTTCACCAGGCGGCCCTCGGCCAGCAGGATGATCCGTTTGCCATCCGGAAAGATGATGTGATCGACCTGCGGCTTGATGTTCTCCCACTCGTACTGACGCAGGCTGGCGACGTCGATCTCGGAGTCGAAGTGGCCGATGTTGCAGACGATGGTCTGGTCCTTCATGGCGGCCATGTGGTCATGGTTGATGACGTTCACGTTGCCGGTGGCGGTGACGAAGATGTCGCCCAGTGCCGCCGCCTCATCCATGGTCACCACGCGATAGCCTTCCATGGCGGCTTGCAGGGCGCAGATCGGGTCGATCTCGGTCACCCAGACGGTGGCGCCGAGGCCGCGGAAGGCCTGGGCACAGCCCTTGCCGACGTCGCCGTAGCCCAGCACGACACCGATCTTGCCGGCCACCATGACGTCGGTGGCGCGCTTGATGCCATCCATCAGCGACTCGCGGCAGCCGTACAGGTTGTCGAACTTGGACTTGGTCACCGAATCGTTGACGTTGATGGCGGGGAAGGCCAGGCGGCCCTCCTCGGCCATCTGATAGAGGCGATGCACGCCGGTGGTGGTCTCCTCGGTGACGCCCTTGATGTGGACGATGCGCTTGGAATACCAGGCCGGATCGGCCGCCAGATGGCGGCCGATGGCGGCGAACAGGCACCGCTCCTCGTCGTTGCCCGGCTGGGCGATGACGGCGCGGTCTTGCTCGGCCTTGACCCCCAGGTGCAGCAGTAACGTCGCATCGCCGCCGTCGTCGAGGACCATGTTGGCAGGTTCATTGGGCCAGTCAAGGATGCGATGGGTGTAGTTCCAGTACTCGTCCAGGGTCTCGCCCTTGTAGGCGTAGACCGGCACGCCATCGGCGGCGATGGCGGCGGCGGCGTGGTCCTGGGTCGAATAGATGTTGCACGAGGCCCAGCGCACCTCGGCGCCCAACGCGGTCAGGGTCTCGATCAGTACCGCCGTCTGGATGGTCATGTGCAGCGAGCCGGCGATGCGCGCGCCCTTGAGCGGTTGCGCGTCCTTGTACTCGGCGCGGGTTGCCATCAGGCCCGGCATCTCGGTCTCGGCGATACGGATTTCCTTGCGGCCCCACGAGGCCAGCGCCATGTCGGCGACTTTGTAATCGGTGAATTCAGCCACAGCAAGCTCCAAAAAACTGTGGCCGGGGAGGGACGCACTCACCTGGCGCCCCGTGCCCGGCACGGGTTGTACAGGCGAGCGCGGTTTCGAACCGAGCCTGGCGAGCCAGGTATGCATTCGGCCCGTCGCAGCGCTCCTCGGTAGGGCCATGATTCTACTACTGAATAAGGCCAAGATGAGGCTGACGTTGTTGACCCGCGACGCTGCGATTCTGGCGCTTGGTCTGGATGGCGTGATAAAGGGATAAGTCCAGAGCTCGCCGGTGTCATGAAGTATTCACATAATCGTCATAAGATGGCGACATCACCCACATAGCAAAGGCCGCCATGTCAACCGCCATCCTGGTAGTCGAAGACGAGCCCGGTATTCAGGAAGTGCTCAAGTTCAATCTGGCCCAGCATGGTTATGAGGTCGGCGTCGCCAGCGATGGCGAGAGCGCCTTGAGCCTGTTGCGCGGTGCCATGCCCGACCTCGTCCTGCTGGACTGGATGTTGCCCGGCATGTCCGGCATCGAAGTGGCCAGACGGATTCGCAACGATGCCCGGCTCAAGGCGATCCCGATCATCATGCTGACCGCTCGGGCCGAGGAACGCGATAAGGTCCAGGGCCTGGATCTTGGCGCCGACGATTACATCACCAAGCCCTTCTCGCCCCACGAGCTGCTGGCCCGCATCAAGGCCGTGTTACGCCGCCGGGCACCAGAGCTGACCGATGACCCGGTCGAGGCCGCCGGCCTCCGGTTGGACCCGGTCAGTCACCGGGCATTCGCCAGTGGCAAGGCGCTCGATCTGGGGCCGACCGAGTTTCGCCTGCTGCATTTCTTCATGACCCATCCGGAGCGGGTCTACTCCCGTGCCCAGTTGCTGGACCAGTGCTGGGGCGATCATGTGTTTGTCGAGGAGCGTACCATCGACGTCCATATACGGCGCTTGCGCGGCGCCCTGGAAACGAGTGGTCATGACCGCCTGATCCAGACGGTGCGCGGTGCCGGGTACCGGCTATCGACGACTTTGAACTAGGAGCCCGCGAGGGCGGGCGATCATTTATGAAACATCCGGGCTAGAATTCGGGCTGCTTTCACTTCAGGGTATTCCGCAATGTGGTCGTTCTGGCTGCGCACGCTGTTGGTGGCGGGCGGCGTGGCCCTGGTCCCCATCCTGTTCTGGTTCGGCAGCGGCCCGGTCGCGGGCCTTACCGTGGCCGTCGCCTGCCTCGCCGCCATCCTTGCGTATCAGTTCTGGAACTATGCCCGGTTGCTGACCTGGCTGGGCCGCTTGAACGGCGAGGCAAGCTGGGGCGATGTCTTTTACCTGCTCGATAAGCAGACCCGCTTCGGCCATGACCGCCAGCAGAAGGCGATGGCCGACATGGAACAGATGCGGGTGGCGACCAGCGCCCTGCCCGATGCCCTGGTGGTCCTAGACGCCGACAACCGTATTGTCTGGCTGAACGACGCGGCCGAACGACAACTGGGTCTGTCGCAGGCCCGTGACGTCGGCCAGTTCATCTATTACCTACTGCGTCATGCGCGCTTCACCGAGTGGTTAACGCTGGATAGTTACAATCAGCCGTTGCAAATGAAATCGCCGGTCGTCCCGGAGCAAACACTGTTGATCCGCATGGTCCCCATGCCGCGCAACCAGCGTATGTTGTTTGCCCATGACATAACCGAGGTGGAACGGGTCGACGCCATGCGGCGCGACTTCATCGCCAATGTCTCGCACGAATTACGCACACCTATCACCGTGATCGCCGGTTTTCTGGAGACCTTCGGCGAGATGGCAGCGCCCGATCCGGCGGCCTTCCAAAAATACGTCCACCTCATGCTGGAGCAATCGGACCGGGTTCGCCGCCTGCTTGACGATCTGCTGGCACTGGCCAAACTGGAGGGCGATCAGGATATGAAGAACGAGACCGTCGACGCGCCGGCCCTGATGGAGCTTCTGCTCAACGAGGCGCGAGGCCTGAGCCAGGGCCGGCATGAGGTCGAGTTGCTTATGACGACCCGGGCCAAACTGATCGGCCGGACCGAGGAACTGCACAGCGCCTTCGGTAACCTGGTCTCGAACGCGGTGCGCTATACCCCGCCCGGCGGCGCCGTTACCCTGGGCTGGACCTTAACCCGGAGCGGCTCAGCGGAATTCTCGGTACGCGATACCGGCGAGGGCATCGAGGCTCAGCATATCCCACGCCTGACCGAGCGTTTTTACCGGGTGGATCGGGGTCGTTCGCGGGCCACGGGCGGCACCGGCCTGGGCCTGGCCATCGTCAAACATGTGCTGCAACGACACCAGGGCAAGCTACGGATAGAGAGCGTGGTGGGCAAGGGCAGCCTCTTCACCGCAGTGCTGCCGGCCGACCGGGTCATTCCCGACTCGGCCCCAGCCCTGCCGCCAGCGCCAGAACCAGCCGGGGTCTGAGGTCGGCCACGCTGCGCGGTGACACGGGCCGACGGGGCGGCGCCCAGATGGCATCCGGGAAGTAGCGGTCGTCGGCGAACCGTGGAATGACGTGCCAGTGCAGGTGCGGCGTCATGTTGCCCAGGCTGGCCAGGTTGATCTTGTCCGGCTTCACGATCTCGCGTAGCACGGCTTCCACGTTGAACACCACGGTCATCAAACGCTGGCGCTCGGAGGCAGGCAGATCGGTCATTTCCTTTATATGGCGATTCAATATGACTCGGCAGAAGCCGGGGCAATCCGGGTTATCGACCAGAATCACCCGGCAGAGGTCGTCGCGCCACAGGCTGTCGCCGGCTGGGGCGCACAGCGGGCAGTCGGTCACAGCAGGACCTTTTCGATCCCGCCCTGCTGAATCCGGGTCAGATAACTGTCCAGCCAATCGTCGCCCAGCAGCCGCTTGGCCAGCTCGACCACGATGTAATCAGCCTTGACGCCGGTTTCTTGCTGGTAACGGCTCAGGCCCTGCAGGCAGGACGGGCAGGAGGTCAGTAGTTTGACGCCGGCGCCGGGGCTGGCCGCGCGCAGCTCGCCGGCCACCCGCTGAATCTCCTCCGCCTTGCGGAATTTGACCTGGGTGGCGATGTCCGGGCGGGTCGCGGCAAAGGTACCGGCCTCGCCGCAACAACGCTCCGATAGGGTGACCTGGGCGCCCAACAGGGTCCGCGCGGTGTCGAGTGGGTTGGTCAGTTTCATCGGGCTGTGGCAGGGTTCGTGATACATGTAACGCACACCGTCCACGGCGTCGAGCTTGATGCCCTTCTCGGCCAGGTACTCGTGGATGTCCATCAGCCGGCAACCGGGAAATATCTTGTCGAATTCATATTTCAGCAACTGGTCCATGCAGGTGCCGCAGGAAACGATAACGGTCTTGATGTCGAGATAGTTGAGGGTGTTGGCGACCCGGTGGAACAAGACCCGGTTGGTTGTGGTGATGGCCTCGCCTTTTTCCCGGTCGCCCACGGCAGTCTGCGGATAGCCGCAACACAGGTAACCTGGCGGCAGTACGGTTTGGGCGCCAACCTGGTAAAGCATCGCCAGGGTGGCCAGGCCGACCTGCGAGAACAGGCGTTCGGAGCCGCAGCCGGGGAAATAGAACACCGCGTCGGCGGCCTCGCCGTTTTGTTCCGGGTTGCGCAGTATGGCCACGATCTTCGGGTCTTCCAGGCCGAGCAGGGCCCGGCTGGTCTTGCTCGGGATGTGGCTGGGCAAGGGCCGGTTGAGGAAATGAATGACCTGCTCGGTAAACCTGGGCTTGCCCACGCTGGCCGGCGGCATACGCTTCTGGGCGCGGTCCAGGCCCAGTCGGTAGACCAGCTCGTGACCTAGCCGCTGGGCTGGATAACCCCACTGGATCATGCCCTTGCGCAACAGTCGAACGGCGCGTTCGTCGGTGCTGTTGAGGAAGGCCTCGGCGGCCATCGAGATGACCGAGCGCTTCTTCTTGCCGGTGCTGCGAAGCAAATGGCGCATGGCCATGGAGACCTCGCCGAAGTCAATGTCCACCGGGCAGGGCTTGACGCATTTGTGACAGACCGTGCAGTGATCGGCCACGTCGCCGAACACGTCGAAGTGCCGGAGGCTGACCCCGCGCCGAGTCTGCTCCTCATACAAAAAGGCCTCGATCAGCAGCGACGTTGCCAATATCTTGTTGCGTGGCGAATAGAGCAGGTTGGCTCGCGGCACGTGGGTATTGCAAACCGGTTTGCACTTGCCGCAGCGCAGGCAGCCCTTGATCGAGTCGGCGATGGCGCCGATCTCCGACTGCTCCATGATGATGGACTCGGTCTCCATCAGGCTGAAACTGGGCGTATAGGCGTTTGACAAATCGCCGCCGTGGCCCAGCTTGCCCTTGTTGAAGCGGCCGTCCGGGTCGACCTGGTTCTTGTAGCGGGCGAAGGCGGCCACGGCCGCTTCCGGCAGGAATTCCAGCTTGGTGATGCCGATGCCATGTTCGCCCGAGATGACCCCACCCAGATCAATCGCCAGACGCATGAAGCGGGCCACGGCGGCATTGGCCGTGGTCAGCATGGCATAGTTGTCGGAGTTGACCGGGATGTTGGTGTGCACGTTGCCGTCGCCGGCGTGCATGTGCAGGGCTATGAACACCCGCCCCTTGAGTACCCGCTTATGGATGCGGTCGGCGGCCGCCAGCACCGGCTCGTACTCGCGGCCGGTGAATATCTGGTGCAGCTCGGCGCGCACCTCGTGGCGCCAGGAGATGCGGTCCTCGTGCAACTGGACGGCGCGGAATACCGCGTCCTCGCCCAGCCGTTCCAGGCGGTCGAGCCAGCGCTCCCGCACCCTGGCGATCAGCCCCAGGGCGCGGCTGCGCCGCTCCTCGGTGAGCCGCGGGTCGGCAGTGACATCGTCTTCCTGTTGGAACAGTGGCAGCGAACCCTTGAAGAAGGTCTCCAGTGCGGCCAGTAAATCAAGCTTGTTGCCGATCGACAGTTCGATGTTGATACGTTCGATGCCGTCGCTGTAATCGCCCAGCCGGTCGAGCGGTATGACCACGTCCTCGTTGACCTTGAAGGCGTTGGTATGGGCGGCGATGGCGGCGGTGCGGGAACGGTCCTGCCAGAATTTCTTGCGTGCTTCGGCGGTGACCGCGACGAAGCCCTCGCCGCCCCTGGCCGTGGCCCGCTCGACGATGTAGGTGGCGGCCTCGTCGACCGCCGTTGCGTCGTCGGCGGCCAGGTCGGCGAGCAGCACCATGTTGGGCCGGCCGGTACGGTTGGCCTTGGTGGTATAGCCGACCGCCTTGATATAGCGGGCATCCAGGTGTTCCAGGCCGGCCAATAAAACGCCGCCCGGCTGTCGGTCCATATGCGCTTTGATTTCGACGATGGCCGGTATGGCGTCGTGAATCGGGCCGAAGAATTCCAGGCAGACAGTGCGAAGATGGTTCGGCATCCGGTGCAGTATGAAGGTGGCCTGAGTAATCAGACCGTCGCAACCCTCCTTCTGCACGCCGGGCAGGCCGGCCAGAAATTTGTCGGTGACATCCTTGCCCAGACCCAGCTTGCGGAAGGTCCGGCCGGGGATGGCCAGTATCTCCGGCTCGCCCTTGGGCCGGCCGTCGGCGTGGCTGCGTTTCAGTTCGAAACGGACGGTCTCGACGTCATGTATCTTGCCCAGGTTGTGGTCCAGTCGAGTGACCTCCAGCCAGTCGGCATCGGGCGTCACCATCTTCCACGCGGCCAGGTTGTCGAGTGCGGTGCCCCATAGCACCGCCTTTTTGCCGCCGGCGTTCATGGCCACGTTGCCGCCGATGCAGGAGGCATCGGCCGAGGTCGGATCAACCGCGAAGGCCAGGCCGGCGGCATCGGCGACCTCCATTACCCGGCGGGTGACCACGCCTGCGCCACAACGGATGGTCGGCGTCGGCGCGCTATGGCCGGGCAGGACTACGGATTCGATGGCCGATTTCCAGTCCAGCTTCTCGGTATTGATGACCGCCGAGCGCGGTGTCAGCGGCACCGCGCCGCCGGTGTAACCGGTGCCGCCACCGCGCGGGATGACGGTCAGGCCGGCCTCGATGCAGCCTCGTACCAAGGCCGGGATTTCACCCTCGGTATCCGGGTAGAGCACCACGAAGGGATATTCCACCCGCCAGTCGGTAGCGTCGGTGACGTGCGAAACGCGGGCATAGCCGTCGAAGACGATGTTGTCGCGCCGGGTGTGATGGCGCAACTTATGGCTAATTGAGGCGCGCAGGGCGGCGGTCTCGATAAAACCGGCGGCGAAGGCGTCCACCGCCCGGTTGGCCAGGACCAGTAAAGCGTCGACCCGGCTATTGCCATGACGGCGGGCCTCAATCTCGTCCAGACGGTGGCGCAAGGCGCCGATCAACAGCTCGCGCCGCTTCGGGTTGGCCAGCAGGTCGTCTTCCAGATAGGGGTTGCGCGAGACCACCCAGACGTCCCCCAGAACCTCGAACAACATGCGCGCCGAGCGCCCGGTCTTGCGCTCGGCGCGCAGGTTCTCGATCAGCCGCCAGCTATCCTGGCCAAGCAGGCGCAGGGCGATCTCACGATCGGAGAATGAAGTGTAGTTATAAGGGATTTCCCGGATACGGTCGCTGGGCATGGCGGGCTGAACGAATGGCTAAGGCTGGATTTTATCGCAGCCTGGGCGAGGATAGGCCTTAACCCGGATATTGATAACCAGGCCATTACCCGGCCCTAGGAGCCTGTCGGACTTAAAGGAAATCGGCTGCAAAATCGTCGGAACGGTCCATATTCCGCCGCTTTCTTGGGCAATAGAACGGCTATT
>JAIMKU010000053.1 GCA_020692235.1 Hydrogenophilus sp. | reverse complement strand
GACGGCGGTTGAAGCCACGCCCGAAGCACATGAGGCTGCAAGACGGGGGTCAGGCGGGCGACAACTACGATAGCCTGTTCAAACGCGCCGACGATGCCCTATACCAAACCAAGCGCACCGGGCGAAACAAGGTCATCGTGGCCTGAGCCGGTACAATTCCGCTCCACCTCGTTGCCATCGTCCCGTCCAGGCGGGATGCTCATCTGAAATCGCCTTGTATCGCCCCTGAAAAACATGCCCCACGCGTCCATGCGCGCGGCTCACCCATTGCGTATAAACCCCGTTGAGTTGACGCATGCCATTTGCCAGGTTTTCCTCCGGCGTTTCGATGACCAGGTGGTAATGGTTGGTCATCAGACAATACGCATGGCAAATCCAGTTAAAGTGTGCGCAAACCAGAGCAAACAAGGCCAGCCAAGCCTCGCGCTCAGCTTCCGAGAAATAAATATCCTCGCGTCGGTCACCCCGAGATGTGACATGGTACAGCCCACCGGATAATTCTATGCGTAGAGATCTTGCCATGGTTGGTGCGTAGACGAATTGATGTTATTTTGCAAGGATCTGACCCCGTCTCGCATCCCATCCACCTGACCGGTGTTACTCAAAATTGCACTTCATCCTTGAATCCACCAAAATATAACGGCGTATTTTTATATATTTAACTATTGAAAGGCCAGCCATGATCCATGAAGTCACTGGTGACATCCTGCACTCTAAGGCACACGCGATTGCGCACGGCGTCGCGCCGAACGATCCGCACAATCAGGGGCTGGCGCTTGCCCTGCGCGAGAATTGGCCATCCATGTACAACGATTTCCGCCACTTTTGTCAGACATCCCATCCCAAGCCGGGCAGCACCTGGGCTTGGGCAAGTCCGGAAGGCAAGCGCATCGTGGCACTTTTCACCCAGGAAGCGGCCTACGGTCACGGTGCCAAGCCCGGACACGCCACCAGCGAACATATCAACCACGCCCTGAAGGAATTGCGCCGTCAGTCTGAAGTAGAAGGTTTCGAGAGCCTGGCGCTACCTCGCCTCGCCACCGGTGTCGGTGGGATGACGTGGGACGAGGTACGGTCTTTGATCGACAAACACCTGGCGGATTTGCACATACCGATCTTTCTCTATGTGACTTATCACCAGGGCATGCAGGCTGACGAGAAAGCCTGAAAAGGATGGGTCAGGAAATCCCTCGCACCGAGTTTTCGGTGGAGGATTTTGGCCTATTTCAAGACCGCACAAGGCGGGGTCAGGTCTTGCAAAATAACATCAATTCGTCTACGCACCCACCATGGCAAGACCTCTACGCATAGAATTATCCGGTGGGCTGTACCATGTCACATCTCGGGGTGACCGACGCGAGGATATTTATTTCTCGTATTTATTTCTCGGAAGCTGACCGCGAGGCTTGGCTGGCCTTGCTTGCTCAGGTTTGCGCACGCTTTAACTGGGGCGAAACAAGGTCATCGTGGCCTGAGCCGGTATAATTCCGCTCCACCTCGTTGCCATCGTCCCGTCCAGGCGGGAAGCTCATCTGAAATACAGCACATGACCGCCTTACCACCCGACATCCTGCGCGACGTGCAGCGCCGCCGTACCTTCGCCATCATCTCCCACCCGGATGCGGGTAAGACCACGCTCACGGAGAAGCTGCTGCTGTTCGGTGGCGCCATCCAGATGGCCGGCACGGTCAAGGCCCGCAAAAGCACCCGCCACGCCACCTCAGACTGGATGGAGGTGGAGAAGCAGCGCGGCATCTCGGTCACCAGCTCGGTGATGCAGTTCGACTATGCCGGCCACGTCATCAACCTGCTCGACACCCCCGGTCACCAGGACTTCTCGGAGGACACTTACCGGGTACTGACCGCTGCCGATGCGGCGGTGATGGTGATCGACGCCACCAAGGGCGTCGAGGCGCAGACCATCAAACTGCTTGACGTCTGCCGGCTCAGAAATACGCCGATCATCACCTTTGTCAACAAGCTGGACCGCGAGGTAAAGCCGCCGGTCGAGTTGCTGGAAGAGATCGAGGCGGTGCTGAAGATCGACTGCGCACCGGTCACCTGGCCGATTGGCATGGGTAAGGCCTTCCGTGGTGTCTACCACCTGCTGAACGACCAGACCATGCTGTTCACGCCAGGCGAGGAAAAGGCCGGCGGCGAGACCGAGCTGATCGACGGCATCGGCAACCCCAAGTTGGACGCGATGTTCCCAATGGAAATGGGGCCGATGCGCGCGGACGTGGAGCTGCTCCAGGCCGCCAGCACCCCGTTCGACATCACTGCCTTCCTGGCCGGAAGGCAGAGCCCGGTGTTCTTCGGCTCCGGGATCAACAACTTCGGCGTCCGAGAAATTTTGCAGGCATTGATCGAATGGGCGCCGCCGCCCCAGCAACGGGATGGCGGGCCGCGTCTGGTGCAACCGGCAGAGGCCCCGTTCACCGGCTTCGTGTTCAAGATACAGGCCAACATGGACCCCAAGCACCGCGACCGCATCGCCTTCTTTCGGGTCTGTTCCGGCCGCTACCTGCCCGCCATGAAGGTCCAGCACCAACGTCTCAAACGCGAGATAAAGCTGGCCAACGCGCTGACCTTCATGGCCAACGAGCGGGTACAGATGGAAGACGCCGTGGCGGGCGACATCATCGGTATCCACAACCACGGCCAGTTGCAGATCGGCGACACATTGACCGAAGGCGAGGCGCTGCACTTCAAGGGCATCCCCTATTTCGCACCGGAGATGTTCCGGACCGCCCGGCCGCGCGACCCGCTGAAATCCAAACAGT
Organism: Hydrogenophilus sp.; assembly: GCA_020692235.1. Classification (GTDB taxonomy): domain Bacteria; phylum Pseudomonadota; class Gammaproteobacteria; order Burkholderiales; family Thiobacillaceae; genus Parasulfuritortus. The sequence continues at coordinate 7,989 of JAIMKU010000053.1, read as the reverse complement.
TACAGAAGGGTCTCAAGGAACTGGGCGAAGAAGGCGCCATCCAGGTCTTCGAAACCGTGGGCGGCGGCCTGTTGCTGGGCGCGGTGGGACAACTGCAATTCGAAGTGGTGGCCCAGCGGCTATCAACCGAATACGGCGTCGATGCCATCTATGCCCCGGCCGACATCCACACTGCCCGCTGGCTGACATTTCCCGACGATTCAGTACGGCGCCAGTTCGAGCGCGACCAGCAACTACGCATGGCCACCGATGTCGACAGCAACCCGGTTTATCTCGCCACCAACCGCTATAACCTGGAACTCTTGATAGAGAAATGGCCGCGAGTCGGCTTCCACGCCACCCGCGAGCATGGCCAACACTTCGATTAGCGGCCGTAACTCGGCGCCGTGCCGGTGTAGAACAGTTGGCAGAACTCGGCATAGCGCGGTGCAACCGTATCGGCCTCCCGCTCGCATTGGGCGCGGGCCAGCGCCCAAGCCTCTTCGGGGCAATGTTGAAGAACGAAAGGCAGATTTTCCTGTCGATAGGCGTGCCGGCACTGTTGCACCAGCGTCGCCTTGGCATCTGCCGCGGCCTGTGCTGCCGGCGCCGGCAGCAGCGCCAATGACATAATCGTCAAGCCGCCCGTTAAACCCAGTTTCGACACCATATCTTTTCCTTAACCTTGCATTGCTATACTCGTCCGAGACAGATTATCCACGACCCGACATGAAACCACCCACAGGCACATTGCAAAACGCGGTCATCGAACAACGCGAGGTACTGAAATCGCTGCTGCGCAAACCGCTAACCCAGGCCGCCACGGTATCCAGCCTGGTCTGGCATGATCGCGAGGCACTGGAGGCGGCATTATTCGATTCGTTTGCCAACGTGCCTTCGGTCAAGTTCATGTATGCACTGAACACCGAAGGCATCCAGATCACCCACAACATCGGCCGTAACGGCCTGGTTGGCGCCGACCTCGGTCGCGACCGCTCGCAGCGCCCCTACATGTGCGAAATCGTCCCGGCCGACGGTTTTCTGCTTTCCGAGGCTTACATCAGCCTGCGCGCCAAACGGCCTTCACTGACCGCCATCCAGTTGGTACGCGGCCCCGACTGGCGGGTACTTGGCTTTATCGGTGCCGACTTCGCCCTGCGCGACCTGCCGATCACCCGGCATATCTATGAAGAACCGGCCTACTGGCGTCAGGTCAAGGGTGACCCGGCGATTCGCGGTACGGTGTTCCACCAGACCCGGGCCGAAAGCCTCATGGATAGCCACGTCGACACCGTGATGTCGGTGGTGGAAGAATTGATGATGAGCCATGGCGTCCATCATGTAATGCTGCATTTTTCCAGCAGCCGGGCGGTTATCTGGCTGACTGAGGACCCGCTGCGCTATCGCCTGCTCGACATCGATGCACTGACCGATCCGGACATCTGTCTGACCTACCCGAGTCGCCCCTACCCCGCCGATGCCATGGTCGCCATAAGCAAGATTCGTCCGGTACTCGACAACCTGCGCGGGCTGCGCCTGATGGACGAGATGTTCTACCTGCGCACCGGCACCCTCAATATCTTCAACGGCGTGGTCGGTCTCACCTTTTCCTGCGACGGCTCCCACTACATCCCGGTCGACGAGTTCCTCGACAAGGGCCAGGCGTTCTGGCTCGGCGGCGCTCTGGAAGGCTGAGCCTGACCGGGATGGCCACCTTGTAGGTCAGGTTTCAACCCGACTAGGAGCCTGTCGGACTTGAAGGAAACCGGCTGCAAAATCGTCGGAACGGTCCATATTCCGCCGCTTTCTTGGGCAATAGAATGGCTATTGCCCAGCGAAATCGTCGAAATCTGTCCTCGTTCGGACAATTTTTCGCTTCGATTCTTCAAGTCCGACAGGCTCCTAGGCGCACCACGCTAAACCAGGAAGATTTCCAGCAGGTCGTTCAAAAAACGCCGGCCCAACGGCGTTGGCCGGACGATCAAGCCATCTCGTTCCAGCAACCCGCGCGACTCGGCCTTGCCGATCTCGGTACGCACAGTCTCCCAGCCCAGGCCGGTGCGTTCGGTGAACAAAGCGCTTTCGTAGCCGGCCGTCAAACGCAGTGCGTTCATCATGAACTCAAAGCGCAGGTCATCGGCCCCCAGCACCCGCTCTTCGGCCAACGCGTGACCTTCCAGGTATTCGCGCGGCAGTTTCCGGTTTGCCCGCCGGATCACCCGCTCGGGGAAACTGAGTTTGGAATGCGCCCCGGCGCCGATGCCCAGGTAATCGCCGAACTGCCAGTAGTTCAGATTGTGCCGGCAAACCTGGCTAGGCAGTGCATAGGCCGAGGTCTCGTAATGGTCGTAACCGGCGGCGGTCAATGCCGCTTCGACCCGATCCTGCATGGCCGCCGCCAGATCGTCGTCCGGCAGCGGCGGCGGCGCGGCGGCAAAGGCGGTGTTCGGCTCCAGGGTCAGGTGGTAGCAGGATAAATGGCTCGGTGCGAAGGCCAGGCCCGTGGCCAGGTCCGTCTCCAGCTCCGCCAGGGTTTGCCCCGGCAGGGCATACATCAGGTCCAGATTCAGGTGTTCGAAGATTTCCCGCGCGGCGGCCGCCGCGACGCTTGCCTCACGGCTGTCGTGGATGCGGCCCAAGGCCCGCAAATGGCTATCGTTGAAACTCTGGATGCCGATCGACAGGCGATTGACGCCAGCCGCCTTATAGGCCCGGAAGCGCGCCGTCTCAAAGGTGCCCGGATTGGCCTCCAGGGTCACCTCCGCCCAGGGCCGCACCGGTAATAGCGTCCTGATGGCGGTCAGCAAACGGTCCAGACCTTCCGGCGTCAGTAGGCTGGGCGTACCGCCGCCGATGAAGATCGTCGTTACCGGGCGGCCCCATATCTCCGGCAAGGCGCGCTCCAGCTCGCCGATCAGGGCATCGATATAGGCCGCCTCGGGTATCTCGCCCCGGACCGCGTGGGAGTTGAAATCGCAGTACGGGCATTTATGCAGGCACCAGGGAAAATGGACGTACAGCGACAGCGGCGGCGGCGCGAGCCGCACTGGCGCCGTCGGCAGCAAACTAAAGACCGTCGTAATCAGCCGCCCGCTTGCAGCTTGGTGGCCAGCGCCCGTAGGGCCTGGCCCCGATGGCTGATGCCGTTCTTTTCCTCGGCGCTCAATTCGGCACCGGTCTTGCCGAATTGCGGTACCAGGAAATACGGGTCATAGCCAAAACCGCCAGCGCCGCGCGGCTCGTCGACGATCTCGCCGTGCCAGGCACCTTCGGCGATGATCGGCTGCGGGTCGTCCGGATTGCGGACATAGACCATGACGCAGTAATAATGGGCCTTGCGGTTAGGGTTGCCCTTCAGGGTCGCCAACAGTTTCTGGTTATTGCGCTGATCGGATTTGGGTTCGCCGGCATAGCGGGCCGAATAGACGCCCGGCGCGCCATTAAGGGCATCGACGCAGATACCCGAATCATCGGCCAAGGCCGGCAGGCCGGTGTGGGCCGAGGCGTGGCGGGCCTTGGCGATGCAGTTCTCGACGAAGGTCACGTGGGGTTCGGGACACTCCGGCACGCCGAAGCCGCCCTGGGGCAGCGCCTCAAAGTCCAGGGGCGCAAGGATCTGCTGAATCTCGCGCAGCTTGCCGGGGTTGTTGGAGGCAATCACCACTTTTTTCATGTTCAGTCCTCGCCTATAGCCTGTTTCTGTTTGGCCACCAGTTGCCCGATGCCAGCCTCGGCCAGGTCGAGCAGCGCATTCAGTTCGGCGCGCGTGAACGGCGCTCCCTCGGCCGTGCCCTGAATCTCGATGAGGCCGCCGGCGCCGGTCATCACCACATTCATGTCGGTGTCGCAGTTGGCGTCCTCGGCATAATCGAGGTCCAGCACCGGCACGCACTGGTAGATGCCGACCGAGATCGCCGCAACATGGTCGCGAATCGCCGACGCGGGAATACGGCCTGCCTTGACCAGCCACGCCATGGCGTCATGCACCGCAACCCAGGCGCCGGTAATGCTGGCGGTGCGAGTACCGCCGTCGGCCTGGATGACGTCGCAGTCGACATGGATCGTCCGTTCGCCGAGTTTGGCCAGATCGACCGCCGCCCGCAGCGACCGGCCGATGAGCCGTTGTATCTCCTGAGTGCGGCCGCTCTGCTTGCCCCGCACCGCCTCGCGATCACCCCGGGTATGGGTGGCGCGCGGCAACATGCCATATTCGGCGGTCAGCCAGCCGGCACCGCTGCCTTTGACGTGGAACGGCACCTTTTCCAGCACGCTGGCGGTGCAGATGACCTTGGTATCGCCGCATTCGACCAGCACCGAACCTTCAGCGTGCTTGGTGTAGCGACGGGCGATATGGATGGCGCGTAGCGCTTGGGGGTTGCGCCCGGACGGGCGGCTGAAATCGGTCATGTTCACCCTATTTGTTGAGATTGTGTTTCAGTAGATCGGTCTGGATTTCTTCGATAGCCTTGTCGATATCGAAGTCGCTCAAAACGGGTTGTGGGTTGTGAAATTTTTCCTCCAACTCCCGCAACTCGGTGGTAAAACCCTCCATACCGAAGCCAAGCGGCTCTTTTGCCGCGCTGTCGGGCAGGTCTTCGCCGCAGCGCAAGGCGATGGCCGATAGATTGTCGCCATGGCCAGCGGCCCGATATTCGGCCTGATCGAGCAGATGGATAAGGGACTGCTTCAGGGAATAGGCCCGTAGCGTAGACAACATCTCGTCGCTGGCCAATTCCGACCAGAAGCCATCCGAAGCCAGCAGCAGGACATCGCCTTCCCACACGACGACCCCGGCCGAAAGCTCGATATTGGGCAGGATAAAACCACCAACGCCGTTGTATAGCTTGTTCCGGTCCGGATGACTGTTGACCTCAAGCTCGGTAATCAAGCCGTCGTCCAGCAAGGTCTGGACCGCAGAGTGGTCGCGGGTCCGGGAGATCAACTCGTCGAGGCTGAAGTGATATAAGCGGGAATCGCCAACATGGGCCCAGCAGGCCCGGCCAGCCTGGACGATACAGATCGTGCAGGTGGTCCGCGGCGTATCCTTCAGTTTTTTCTTGACCGCATATTCGTTGATGGTCTGGTGAGCCGCGTAAATGCTATCCAGGAGAAATTCGGTGACATCCTCAAGACTGGGTTTGGCCAGCTTCTTGAACATGGCCAAGGCCGTATCCACCATAATTTGCGCCGCCACATCGCCCTTGGCGTGTCCGCCCATACCGTCCGCCAGCACCATCATGATGCTGTCCGGGGTATAGGAGAACCCCACCCGATCCTGATTATCGGCGCGTCCACCCTTGCGACTTTCCTGATATAGGCTGTATTTCATAAGGCGCGATTCAACCGCTCACGGATTACATTCAACAGCGACGGCTTGGTGGCCGCTCCAGTCTGGAACGGAGCCAGGCCGATCAATCGCTTCTGGACAGAAAACACGCTTTGCAGCCGATCTGTGTACGCCAGCCGCAGCAAACGGTCAATCAATTCCAGAAACTCAGCCGAATACCCTCCCGCGAATTCCTTCGCCGCCGGCAACATCTTGTCTTCCTGCTGCCGCTCATTGGCCGGTGGCGGCGGATGTTTTGCCACGCAGGCATACATGCTGGCGCCGACGGCATAGATATCGGTCCACGGCCCCAGCCGGTCGCGTTGGCTATATTGTTCCGGCGCCGCGAAGCCCGGCGTATACATGGGCACGGAGCGATGCTCGGCCACCAGTGCCTGCCGCGCCGCGCCAAAATCGATCAGCAACGGCGTACCGTCAAGACGGATGTAGATGTTGGACGGCTTGATGTCGAAGTGCAGCAAGCGTCTGGCGTGAACCTCCCGCAGGCCATTGAGCAACTGGATAAACACGCTGCGAATGAAGCCCTCCCGCATCGGCTCCGCGTGTATGTCGTGGATATGGCGCTGCAAGGTTTTGCCGCGCTCATATTTCATCACCATGTAAACCGTCTCGTTGGCACGAAAGAAATTTTCAACCTCCACTACGTTTGGATGACGAATGTTGGCCAGAGTGCGGCCCTCGTCAAAAAAATATTTCATCCCCTGGCGGAAGGCTTTTTCCTTCTCTACCGAGATTGGCAAGACCTTGCCATCCTTTTCTCGCATCACCATGCCGTCCGGCAGGTACTCCTTGATCGCGACCGGCTGACCCGCAGCATCGAAGGCCAGATAGACCATGCTGAAACCGCCACCACCGATCTTGCGGTCGATGGTGTATTCCGCTAGCCGGTACCCGGCGGTCAGAGGTTCAGGGATTTGAGCGGCCATTCAAGCCCAAGTATGATGATTGCCGTGTATACATATTTGAGAGGATAACGAATACGTGACCACTTTGAACAGCATGACCGGTTTTGCGTCGGCCTCCGCCAATCTGGCGAATGGCGCAATCAGCCTGGAATTACGCGCGGTCAACTCGCGCTTTCTGGATATTTCATTTCGCATGGCCGAGGATTTCCGCCCCCTGGAGCCGGTCTTCCGGGAGCGCATCGGCGCCCAGGTCAAGCGCGGCAAGCTGGAATGTCGCGTTAACTTCACCGCCAAGGAAGGCGGCCAATTACCAGGCGAGCCCAACACCGCCATGCTGGAGCAACTGGTCAAGCTGGCGGGCGCGGTCAGTCAAGCAATACCCGAGGCACGGCCCATGAGCGTCGCGGAAATACTGCGCTGGCCAGGAATGTTGGGCGAGACCATGAACATGGCCGAAGCGATGCAGACTGCCGCCCTCGCCCTGGTCACCAGCGCGCTGAACGATTTCAACGCCAGCCGCGCGCAGGAAGGCGCCAAACTAGCCGAGATCATTCTCCAGCGGGTAGCCGCCCTACGCGCCCTGGTCACCGGGCTGAGGCCGAGGACCGCCGACATCGTCGCCGCCTTCCGGGAAAAGATTGGCCGGCGCATTGCTGAAATACTGCAAACCGAAGACCACGAACGTATCCACCAGGAAGTCGCTCTGTTCGCGCAAAAAATCGACATTGACGAAGAACTCGATCGCCTGGCCACCCACCTGGATGAAGTGGAACGGGTACTCAAGCACGGCGGCGCGGCCGGCAAACGGCTCGACTTCCTGATGCAGGAACTCAACCGCGAAGCCAATACCCTCGGTTCCAAGGCAGTGGTCATGGAACTCAGCCAGGCGTCGGTGGAAATGAAAGTGCTCATCGAACAGATGCGCGAACAAATTCAAAATATCGAATAAAGGCAAACATGTCCGGCAATCTTTTCATCGTCACAGCCCCCTCTGGAGCCGGAAAATCCAGCTTGGTGAAGGCCCTACTGGAAGCCGACCCCGGCATTCGATTATCGGTTTCCTATACTACTCGCGCGCCCCGCCCTGGCGAGGGAAACGGCACCCATTACCACTTCGTCGATGTCGACCAATTCCGGGAGATGCTCAATCGCGGCGACTTCCTGGAAAGCGCCGAGGTCTATGGCAATTACTACGGCACCTCGCAACCCTGGATCGAAGACCAGATCCGCGCCGGCCATGACCTGCTGCTGGAGATCGACTGGCAAGGCGCCGCACAGGTCCGCAAACTGTTCCCCGACGCGCTCAGCCTGTTCATCCTGCCGCCATCCATGGCCGAGCTAAAACGCCGCCTTGAAGGCCGAGGGCAGGACTCGGCAGAGGTCATCGCCCGCCGCCTGGATGCGGCGCAGGAAGATATCTCGCAGGCCTATTCGTTCGATTATCTGGTGGTCAACGACGACTTCAACACCGCTCTGACCGACATCCAGGCCATCATCCGCGCCCGGCGGCTGTGCATACACAACCAGATGCACGCGCTGGAACCACTGTTACACGACTTGCTACGCCGGCAACCTGATGAGCCGGCAGGCTGAGAATGGGAGAGATAAATCAGACCTGGATATTGAACCGGCCCGATTCTTCGTCCAACCCCGATAAAAAACTGGCCGTTCATATGGGCGGGCTGGACGCTTACACTGAAGCCACAAACGCAAAAAGCCCACCTAAGAGGTGGGCTTTTTGTTTAAGGAGGAGTCTGG
>JAIMKU010000052.1:10628-11062 GCA_020692235.1 Hydrogenophilus sp. | reverse complement strand
TCCTCCACCTCCCCCATCCTCGTCACCGGGGCCGCTGGCTTTATTGGTTTTCATGTCTGCAAAGCCCTGCTCAATCAAGGCCATCGAGTGGTCGGCGTCGATAACCTCAACGCCTACTACGATGTCACCCTGAAGCTGGCTCGCATTGATGAGCTGCGGCCCTACCCAGGGTTCCAGTTTGAGCGGCTGGAGTTGAGCGATCGCACCGCCACCGAGCAATGTTTCGCCCGCCATCGGCCTCAGCGGGTGGTGCATCTGGCGGCCCAGCCCGGCGTCCGCTACTCCATTGAAAATCCCCATGCCTACGTTGATAGCAACCTGGTGGGGTTTGTGAATGTACTGGAGGGCTGCCGCCACCAGGGGGTTGAGCATCTGGTCTACGCCTCCTCCAGCTCAGTCTACGGGGCTAACCGTACCCTGCCCTTTGCCACCGA
>JAIMKU010000052.1:5998-10238 GCA_020692235.1 Hydrogenophilus sp. | reverse complement strand
CATTGGCAACCACCGCCCGGTGGCCCTGCTGCACTTTGTCGAAACCCTGGAGGCGGCCCTGGGCATCACCGCCCAAAAGCAGCTGTTGCCCATGCAGCCGGGAGATGTGCCCGCCACCTACGCCGACATCGCCGACCTCACAGCTGCCGTGGGCTTTGTGCCCCGCACTCCCATTGAGGTGGGCATTCCCAAGTTTGTGGACTGGTACTGCCGATACTACGGTGTGAGCAGCAGCGATGACCATCGGTTATTTGCCAGCGCTACCGCCGCCTAGGGGGACATCTTGACATTTCCCAAGACAACCCGCTCGGATGGGCCGATTGGATACGCTTCAATGACCCAATGGATAGGGATAGTGCTACTACCTTCTGTAATCGTTCTGGGCCATTTCCCGGCGATCGCCAGCGCAGCCTCCATCCCTCCGACCTCCGAACCCGCATCGCTGACAGAGAACACAGGATCCCTCGCCCAAAGTACTAGCGTCTCTGACCTGAGCGATGTCACGCCCGCCGACTGGGCCTACCAGGCGATGCAGAGCCTGGTAGAGAACTACGGCTGTTTGCAGGGCTACCCCGATCGCACCTGGGGGGGCGATGGCCCCCTCACCCGGTTTGAATTTGCCGCCGGACTCAACGCCTGCCTGTCGGTCATGGCTGGGCTGTCCACCCAGGAGGTCGTTGCCCCTGCAGATCTGGCCACCCTGACCCGCTTGCAGCGGGAATTCCAGTCCGAACTGGGGATCTTGTCGGCCCGCGTCACTGCTCTGGAGGCGGAAACCGCCACCTTCCAGGCCCAGCAATTCTCGACAACTACCCGGCTCCAGGGTCAGGCCGACTTTAATCTGGGTCTGCCCTTTGACCCCATCGCCGTCTTTGACAACGACAACGACCCCGAGGTGGTGGAAAACAGCGTCAGCATTGCCGCCCGCGCCCGGCTCAACTTTGACACCAGCTTCACGGGCGACGACCGCCTGCGCCTGCGGCTGCAAAGTCGCAGTGGGGATTTTCTCGATCCCTTTGGGGGCTTGGCTGACGGCGGGGATGGCGACTACGAAGTCGAACTCACCGATTTTTATTACCAGTTTCCCCTGGGCGATCGCATCGACATTACCCTGTCGGCGCGGGGGCTACAGGGCAGCGACTGGGTGACTAGCACCATCCTGCCCTACGACGGCCCAGCGGTGGCCAGTGCCGCTGCGCCAGGGTTCTACGACTCCGGCGGCAGCTCTGGCAACGGAGCTGGCCTGGGCATCAGCCTGGAGCTGACCGATGACTGGGTGTTGGATGCGGGCTACACGGCATCGAACAGTGGGGGAGCCACCAACCCGGCGATCGGCCTGTTTGCTGCCAACAGTCAAAGCTATATCGCCCAGCTCAGCTACCTGGGCGATGGGGTGATCCATGCGGGCCTGGTCTACTTGCACAGCGACCAATCTGACGAATTTGCCGGGGGGCGATCGGGCGCGGTCAATACCTACGCCGGGTTGATCAGTCTGGAACTGGGCGACGTTTTTCTTGCGGGCCACGGCGCGTACCAGGTCTTCAACGGCGGCACCGACTTGAGCTGGACGGTGGGCCTGGGCGTAGAAGATTTCTTAGTCGATGGGTCTCAGCTGGGCCTCTACGGCGGGCAGCTGCCCCAGCTAGAAGACTACGTCAACAATCCCCTGGTGATCGAGGGCTATTTTGAGATTCCGATCAACCCATTTCTGACCATTACCCCGGCCCTGGTCTACGGCGAGGCCAATCTGCGTAACGACAGTGGCACCCGCACCGATGACACCAGCTTTTACGGGGTGATTCGAGCAACCTTTACGTTTTAATCGCCGGGGCCGATCACTAAATAAAGATGGCGATTGCCGCCACGGCCTTTTCTCAGCGGAGCTTTCGCTACACTCTAAAGCGATTAACTGCCTCGGTATAGCGAATAGGTAAGACGTATTCCAGATTTTCACTGGGGCGAGCAATAATATGGGTGGACAACAGGTCGCCGCCGTTGACTCGCTCAACAGATGCAATGCCAGCAGCCAAGGAAGCCTGGACTGCAGAAACATTGCCCCGGATAATTACTGTTACACGACCATTACCAATTTTTTCATAGCCAACCAAGGTGACATGAGCTGCTTTAACCATAGCATCGGCAGCCTCGACTACAGCAGGAAAGCCTTTAGTTTCCAGCATTCCAATAGCAATTGACATAATATTCTCCTAATTGGTTTTCTTTTTGTTAATAGATAAGCAGGTGATAGCTGTTGTTGATTTCAGCTTTTGCACCCGTCTCGGTAAGCCGAATCAGTTAATGAGTTGAGTGTAATCTCAAAGCTGTATAGTGCGGCAATATCAGCACTGTTGCTAGAAAATCGCCGCAGAGATTCCCTCGTTTTTTGAGATTTCATGGTTTAGCTTCAATAGTGGATGTTGTGGGTTTGCGGTTTGAGCGGGTAGATAGCGTTGGGGCTTAGGTCGGAGCGATCACCAAAAAAATGGTGCTGCTGGTAGGTATAGATAGTTGAGAGAACTCTAAGTGCCGCCGATCCGAGCCTCAACCAGGGCTTTCCCAGCCTGAAGTGTGAGGTCGAGCGTGCTGTAGGTATGCCCATCACAATGCTGGGTTCCCTTTGGGTCAAAACAGGCCACGGTATAGGAGTTTTGCCCTGAGTAGATAGGGACAATCAGCCATCCTTCCCAGTCGATTCCCTGGGCGTAGAGATATAACTTACTGCCACCGTAGAGAGATTGCAGCTCGGCAAATTCTTGATTGTTGATGGTGTATTCCATCGCCTCGCCTATGTTCCTAAAGATTGCGTAGACGTTGTGGGGGTAGCGGACTGAGCCGCTATACCGACTTTGGCCTGTACCAGCTGAATGCCGCTGGCGATCGCCGCCTGGATGCTGGCATGGTTTTCCCAGTGGATGTGTCTCACTCCGGTGGGGGAAAAGTAGCTGACGGTGTACTGCCCTTGCCGCCAGCGCATCGGCACAATCAGCCAGCCCGACTGGAGCAGGCTATTTTGGTAGAGGTGGGTGCCCTTGCCGCAAAACCGCCGCAGAGATTCCATTGTTTTTCGAGATTTCATGGCTGTGTAAATGACCGACTGTGAATGCGACATTGTCCTCAGCAGATTCAGCAGTGGGATCTGGTGGGGAACTAAATCTTGTCATCAGGGCTACCTACTGATCGTCTACCCCTTTTCAGAAAGGGTGGGTTTACGGCGGCGGAAAAGCCCCATCATCTGAAAGCCCGTGATCAGTAGCGCCAATAGGCTGACACCCACTGCCAACACGTAGAAGGGGCGCAGGGTATGCCCCAGCCAGGAGCCTTGGTGAATCCTCATCAGCACATCGATTTGATCCTCGCCTAGGCTAAACCAGGCCCGCCCCAGGCGGTAGCCCATGCCGGTCAGCACCGTGACCAGGATGGGCAGTGCCGCCATCACCGCCAGCAGGCGATGGAACCAGCGATGGTTTTTGGGCGAGGCAATCCGACGCGGGTGAGCTATGGCCATGGCTAATCCTGTGCCGAGTAAGCCCAGCAGACCCAGTCCCACCAGCAGGACGTACAGTGGCACAAGTGGCTTGCCCAGATAGCGGCCTTCGTGCAGGGCCAACATCCAATCCCCCAGGGATTCGGACAGGCCGAACCAGCTGTGCCCTAGGCGATAGCCCATCCCGGTGAGAGTGGTCAGCAGGATAGGCAGCAGGAGCACAGGGGCGAGATTACGGTGGAGTTGGCGAGATTCTTTTTTCATCATGATCCAGGTGGTGAGTTAAGGCGAGTTGTGGTACGAGGAGAGAGCTGTACTGTTTGTCCTAGGTGGGCAGCATGGCCACCACTTCTCCTGCCAGAGTCACGAAGTACAGCTCGATGGCCAGGTCGGGATAGCGAGCAGCGATCGCCCCAGCGGCCCGACCCAGGTAATCCCCATGCACCTGCCGCTCGCGCACCGGGTCGAGGCTGAGGGTGGCATCTACCTGACTGGCGTAGGCACCGCAGTCCTGGTGGTCAAGAATAATCACCCGCTCGATCTGGTGCAGCTGCTTAGAGAGGTCGAGCTGATCCCAAAAGGTCTCGGCCTCGGCGGTGTGGGGAAACCCCGCCAGGGCGAGGGATGCCCCTGCCAGAGCCGTCCAATCGTACTGATGGGCTAGCTGGTGTTGGGCCAGAAAGTCGTGCTCAGTCTCCATCACCCGAAAGTCGATGCAGCTCAGCACCAGGGCCTTGGCATGGTGGGGTTCCGCCT
>JAIMKU010000052.1:5828-5970 GCA_020692235.1 Hydrogenophilus sp. | reverse complement strand
CAGCGCCACGGCCCCCACCAGCCCCGCCCGCAAAAACCAGCGGCGGCTGTGGCAGCAGCGACAAGATTGGGCAGCGGTCATCGGCATTGGTTCTCCAGTTTTTCCCGCAGGCGATCGCCAATCATGCCTTTGAGGGCCGACA
>JAIMKU010000052.1:5118-5798 GCA_020692235.1 Hydrogenophilus sp. | reverse complement strand
CGCGAGCCGCACCAAAGGGAGCCTGATTGAGCCGCTCGATCTGCTGTCGAATGACGATTAGGCGCTGCTTGGCGCGGGGCAAAAAGATATCCAGGTCAGTCTCGTTGGCAAGAGCATCGAGTCCTTGGGTGACAGGTTGGGTAAACGGCATGGCAGTAACCTTTTGGCGATAGCGTTTGAGGTAGCTGAAGTTGGAATGCCTAAGCGATTTTGAATCGGGAGGTTGGGCGGTCTGCTAGCCAGACCCATACTTCGCTCGATGGCTCATCGAGCAGCCTTTTGATCACTGAGAGTTCAGCATAGAGTTCGAGCAAGTCGCCAATAGGAATATTGAACTGGCGAGGGCTTTTGAGAGTATTAATTCGCTGGGTCACCGCTGACAATCGCTGCTCGATGGCATTCAGGCTATCTTTCGTAGGCTGCATTTCCAAACCAGGCAGGCTTGGAAATGGCAGAGGACAATGACAAAAAGAGACGGTAGAGGGTTCAAGCATGATGATCAAAGCACCCTGAGAAATAGCGAGAGCAATGCCTAGGATTCCAGGTTGACCAGCAGTTTGGATGAGGCCGAATCAGCGGATTCTGTGGGGAGATGCTGATCAGGGCTGAGGGAGTGAATCGCTGCATCGGTAGTTTCAAAGCAGTTGTCTGCGCCGATGTGCGCCAGCAACCCGCTGCGC
>JAIMKU010000052.1:3298-5096 GCA_020692235.1 Hydrogenophilus sp. | reverse complement strand
GCTGTAGACCGCTGAGGATGAGGCGGCAGCCTCGCCGTTCCAGGTCGTGGTAGATATCCTCCAGGGCCACCAGCCCGGTGGTGTCCATATTTGGCACAAAGCGCAGCCGCAGAATCAGGTATTTCACCTCCGGCTCATCGCGCAGAAAGGTGGCGAAGCGCTCGGCAGCCCCAAAGAACAGCGGCCCATCCACCCGGTACACGGCAATTTGCTTGCTCAGCTCCAGGGGCACCCCCGGCGGAAACGCCTCGGCCTCGGGTACCCGGCCCATGCTCAGATCGCTCATGCGCTTGATAAACAGCACCCCGGCGGCAATCAGCCCTACTTCTACCGCTAGCACCAGGTCAAAGCAGATGGTGACCAGCCAGGTGAGCATCATCACCGCAAAGTCAGCGTAGGTGGCTCGCAGCAGCAGGCCGATCGCCTCCCACTCAACCATCCGCACGCTGGTGACCATGAGAATGCCTGCCAGCGCCGCCAAAGGAATCTGGGCGGCTAAGGGAGCCAGCGCCAGCATAATTGCCGCCAGAGCCAGTCCGTGGATCACCCCTGACAGGCGGGTTTTGCCCCCGGCTCGCACGTTAACCGCAGTGCGGGCGATCGCCCCGGTGGCCGGAATGCCGCCAAAGAACGGCACCACCATATTGGCAATGCCCTGGCCAATCAGCTCGCGATCGCTGTTGTGCTTTTCACTCACGGTCATGCCGTCGGCCACCACCGCCGACAGTAGCGACTCAATGCTGCCCAGGGCAGCCAGCGCCAGAGCAGGGTTAATCAATTCTCGAATTAGGCCAAAGTCATGCCAGTGGGGAATGCCGTGGGGCAAGGGCAGCGCCTGGGGAATAGTGCCAATGGTAGGCACCTGGAGGTGGAACCCAGCGGCGATCGCCGTTGCCAGCACCAGCCCCACCAGCGATCCCGGAATCGGTGTCGAGAGCCTGCCCCAAAACAGCTTGGTGACGATCACCACCAGGGCTAGACCGACAGCGGCCCATTGGGTCGCCTCGATTTGGGTAACGGTCTGCCACAGCCCCGGCAAAAAGTGATCGCTGCGGGGCAGTTGCAGACCAAAGAAGTTATTCAACTGGCCAAAGAAGATGATCACCGCGATGCCGTTGGTGAATCCCGCCGTCACCGGGTAGGGGATAAACTTCACCAGCCGCCCCAGCTTGGCCATCCCCAGGGCGACCTGAATCAGCCCCGCCATCAGCCCCGCCAGCCAGACTTTCTCAATGCCGTACTTGGCCACAATGCCGATCAGCACCACAGCCATCGCCCCGGTGGGGCCGGTAATCTGCACGGGGGAGCCGCCGAAGATCGCCGCCAGCGTACCCGCCACGATCGCGGTGTAGAGGCCCGCTTTGGGGTCTACACCGCTGGCGATCGCAAAGGCCAGGGCTAGCGGCAGCGCCACGATGGCGGCGGTCAAACCGCCGGTCACATCACCTCGCCAGTGGCGAAAAACCCGAAACCACCCCTGGGAAAAGCGCCCCTGGGAAACCGTCAACTCTGTCATGGGTACAAAGAACCTCCTCGGTTCACATTTCAAATAGGCAAAACGGGCCAGCGCTACAACAGGGAAGCTGGCCACAAACGGGCTAGGAAGAAGACAAAAGGGGCAGAACGCCCCTGGCTATACGCAAGGAGACCGAAACACGATCCATTAGCCGAGCCTGAAGCGTTCGACCCATACGGTATCGTCAAGCCTAAGTATACACAGATTGTAACCTTTGCATCTAGCTATCTTCAAAATCTTGCAGATAGCTAGATGTTCATGCTAGGGTTTACCCAACGGCAT
>JAIMKU010000052.1:2215-2872 GCA_020692235.1 Hydrogenophilus sp. | reverse complement strand
CGCCCAAACGCTTCGAGCCATCACTTCCTTTCTCGGCCCTCGTGGCCAGGAGTCCCCATGCTAGATATTCATATTTTTGACGTTGATCGCGGTTTTTGTGCAGCCATCGACCGCTACAACCACCACAGCATTTTGATCGACACCGGCTTTAACACCCATACCGGCTTTAGCCCCTGGCAGCATCTGCTCAAGCGTCAGTGTCGCACCATTGACTGTCTGGTGGTGCCCGCCTACAGATCAGACCATTTGGCAGGTGTTCAACCCCTGCTAGATCACTGCCTTGAGCATGGCCTAAACATTAATTTATTGGTCGCTAATCCCACGGTAGAAATTGATCAATATCCTGAGCTTAAAGCCGCTTCCCTGTGGGCTAAAAACTCTCTAGATGTCACGACAAAAATGCATCCTGAGTGCCAGAAAATTAGCCAGCATATGAAAGTTGATGACGTAGACCTCGCTTTCTTTTGGAATGCTCAGGACACCTATCATGACACGCACGACCTGAGCTTGGTGACGTTTGTCTCCTACGACGATATTGAGATTGTGTTCCCTAGTAACCTGACGGCAGCGGGCTGGCGCGCCCTGCTCCAGTGCGAAGATTTTCGCACCCACCTGCGGCGGGTTAACACGTTTGTGGCGTCTAACCACGGCGACGAA
>JAIMKU010000052.1:1959-2101 GCA_020692235.1 Hydrogenophilus sp. | reverse complement strand
AAGGGGGCCTCGGATGGCGTCTGCGATCGCAAGGTGCTCACCACCTACGACAATGGCACCATTACGATCTCAAAGTGTCTGGATCGCGTGCGCCACATTACCGCCAAGTCGTTGACGCACCAGCTTGAGTCTGTAGCCTGAA
>JAIMKU010000052.1:696-1894 GCA_020692235.1 Hydrogenophilus sp. | reverse complement strand
TAAGCCCAGTTATTTCAAGGCAGACCTGTTTAAGGTGTTGTCTAACCCGGTGCGGATTCAGATTCTCGATACCCTGCGGGTGGGCGAACAGAGCGTGGGCTACATCGCCGAATGGCTGGAGCTAGAAGCCTCGGCGGTGTCGCAGCAGCTCTCGGTACTGCGCAGCCGCAACCTGGTAGTCAGGCGCAAGCAAGGCAACTTTGTCTTCTACGCCGTGCGCGACCCGGCCATCTTCAAGGTGCTCGACGCTGCCCTGGAGGTTTTCAACAATCACCTCGTAGATGTGCGCGACGCCCTCGAACAGCTGGAATAAGCCACCTCTCACCCCTTCACCCCCTAACCCTCACTCCCCATGCCTCTATCCCTCGCCCCGCCCGAGACGGCAACCGCTGTCTCGGAGAATCGTCTCGTGCTTGCTGCCCAAAATCAGCCCATTGATCGCCTAGTGCTTGCTGCTCAAAATCAACCTGTTGATCGCCCGCCTGTGTGGATGTTGCGCCAGGCGGGTCGCTACCTCAAAAGCTACCGAGATTTGCAGGAAAAGTACCCATCCTTTCGCGATCGCTCCGAAATTCCCGACCTGGCGGTGGAGATTTCCCTCCAGCCCTACCGGGCCTTTCAGCCCGACGGAGTGATTTTCTTCTCTGACATTCTCACGCCCCTGGCGGGGATGGGGGTAGCCTTTGTGATCAACGATCACAAAGGGCCTATTTTGGCTAATCCAGTGCGCTCTCAAGCTCAGGTGGACGCCCTCCGCCCCCTCAACCCCGAGGCATCTCTACCGTTTATTGGCGAAATTTTACGCACCCTCTGCAACGAGTTGCAGGGGCAGGTGCCGGTCTTGGGCTTTGTCGGCGCGCCCTGGACTCTAGCTACCTACCTGGTGGAAGAACAAAACTCAACCCACTACAGCATCATCAAGACCATGGCGTGGCAAGAGCCCTTGTTACTGCACCAGATGCTGGCCGAACTAGCTCACTCTATCGCCAATTACGCCCTCTACCAAGTTCGGAATGGGGCACAAATTATTCAGATCTTCGACTCCTGGGCAGGCCACCTGACGCCCCAAGACTATGCCACCTTTGCTCTGCCTTACCAGTGGCAAGTAATCCGAGCCATCAAAGCGATTTACCCTGAGGTACCGGTTACCCTGTGCGTCCACGACAGCGCCGCCCTGCTGCCGTTGATGGCAAAATCT
>JAIMKU010000052.1:0-689 GCA_020692235.1 Hydrogenophilus sp. | reverse complement strand
ATGTCATTCACGTTGACTGGGCAATCCCGATGGCGCAGGCGCGAGCGGTGCTGGGCGATCGCCCCGTGCAGGGCAACCTTGACCCCTGCGTGCTGCTGGGGTCAAGGGAGTTGATCCGCGATCGCACCTTAGATGTCATTCGCCAGGCCGGTTCCCGAGGCCACATCATGAACTTGGGCCAGGGCGTTTTACCCAACACCCCCGAGGAGAATGTGCGCTACTTCTTTGACACCGTCCGCAGCGCCCCCTGCTGTGGCTAAGCGTAAGCTGACGTTACTTAGCCTAGTGCTGGCGATCGCCCATCTCACCTTTGTAATCGCCCTGTTCTGGAAATAGGCGCAACGAGTCTGGCAGGCTGGCCAACAGATATTCCAAGAACACCGATGCACCGGGAGACAGGCATTTTCCTTTCAGATAGGCCACATGCCACTGCTTCCGTAGCGAAAACTCGGTAACTGGCAAAATGGCGAATTCAGTCGCCAGCTCTGCCCCAGACAAGCTGGTTGAGGGTAGTACTGCAATGCCCAATCCTGCTCGAATACTGGCTTTAATGGCCTCTTGGCTGCTCAACTCCAGGCGACGGCGCACGGTTATCGCCTGAGCCGCAAAAAAGTCTTCCAGCAACTGCCGACTGGCCGAGCCCAATTCACTCAAAATCCAGGACTCCTGAGCCAACTGCTGAGGGGTTA
>JAIMKU010000051.1 GCA_020692235.1 Hydrogenophilus sp. | reverse complement strand
CACCGGTTCTCGGGCCAGTTCCAGCCGGGCGCCATTAATCATGTTACCGAAGCTGGGCATGGTCGGATCGACGCCGACCCCGACATAGGACAGCACCGCCTCGGCCAGCACCAGCCCGGAAAAATCCATCACCACCGAGATCAGCACCAGGTGCTGGATATTGGGCAGGATGTGCCTGAGCAGGATGCGCATATCAGACACGCCGAAGGCGCGGGCCGCCATGACGTAATCCAGTTCCCGCACCTTGAGGGTCTCACCCCGGAGCAGCCTGGCGAGCCCGGTCCAACTGGTCATACCCAGGATCAGGCACAGGAACAACAGGCGCAGATCGGCCCGCTCGGTCCCGGTCTCGAACCAGCCGGGATGGGATTCGAGCTGGGTCTGCATGATGAGCACGGCGGCGGCGATGAGCAGCACGCCGGGGATGGCATTGAGCGTGGTGTAGAGGTATTGCACGGCATCGTCCACCCGACCGCCGAAATAACCGGCCGAAACCCCCAGGCCGATGGACAACGGCAAGGTCACCAGGGTGGTCAACGCCCCGATCAGAACGCCCGTCCGGATACTCTTGAGGGTGATGTACAGCACGTCCTGGCCGACCTTGTCGGTGCCGAAGACGTGGTAATGGCTAGCCAGGGCGACCAGAAAACCGCTACCAAGACAGACCACGAGCAGCGTATTCCGGATGGCGCGGCCGGATGCGGCCTGACCATACCAAGGCCTTAGGCCCAGCCAGAACGCCAGCCAGACCAGCCCGCCACCGGCCAGACCCAAGCCTGTGCGACCCAGAATATCGCCAATCCGTTGCCGGTCGGGGTCATGCAGATGCGCCCCGCCATAGCGCAGACGCGGATATATCCGGGCCTGGCGGCCATCGGCCAAGGTAACGGTTTCTCTGGTAAATAGATGGCTGGCGAACGGCGCTGAATAACTCTTTTCCTGTTGTTCTGCCAGCGGCCCGGACATGACATCCAGAACACTTTTTACCGCAGGCGAATAATGTATCTCACCACCCGGCCCAGCCGGCAAGGCGAGCCGAAAATGAAGCGAATCCATGACCGCAATCGAGGTGAAGAACAGCAGCATGATCGCCGCCACCACCGCGACCGGGTCCGCCGCCACCTTACGCCAGGGCGCGCGCAGGTGTTCGTGGCGCCGCACCAACAGGGCAAAGGCGATCAACCCCGCCACCAGCAGGAAGATCAGGCCGTCGGTCCAGAGCAGTACCGGCCTCATGACAACCTCACCCGAGGATCAACCAGGGTATAGGAAAGGTCAGTCAGGATCAGGCCGACGATATACAGCACCGCGCCCAGGAACACCATGGCGCGAACGATGGCGAAGTCCTGGGCGCTGATGGCATTGATGGTATAGCTGCCCAGGCCGGGAATGCCAAAGAACGACTCCAGTATCAGGCTGCCCATGAACAACAATGGAAACACCGCGACTGCACCGGTCAGGATCGGCACCATGCCGTTCTTGAGGATGTGACGGAACAACACGGCCGCCTCGGACAAGCCCTTGGCCCGGGCCGTGCGAACATAATCCTTGCCTGCTTCTTCGAGAAACAGGGTACGGTACCAGCGTGCCCCGGCGCCGATCCCGCCAACGACGCCGACCAGGATCGGCAGCCAGACGAAGCGCGCGGCATTGAAGCCGGGCTGATAACCGGAGATGGGCGCCAACTGCCAGACCTTGGCGAACAGGTATTGGCCGCCGATGATGTAGAACAGCCCGGAAACCGACATCAGCGCCACCAGCAAGACCATCCCGCTCCACTCGACATAGCTACGCCGGAAAAAGATCAGGATAAGCGCCACGCCAATGTCGACCGTCAGGCCAATGACAAAGGTGGGTAAGGCAATGGCCAGGCTGGGCCACATGCGGGTCTTGATCTCGTTGGCGATGTCGCGGCCATCGTCGGAGGCGCCGAAGCGAAAGGCAAACATGGCCAGCGACTTATCAAAGAAGATCGTCTCGGTGACCGTAGCCAAACCGCTCGCCCCGGCGTTGACGAACAGCGGTTTGTCGTAACCCCGCTCGGTCTTCCATCTGGCCACCGCATCCGCCGTCACCCGCTTCACGCCCAGATGCAGGCGGGCCATGTCGTCCGGCGTATTGACCAGGAAGAACAAGGCGAAGGTGAGTACGTTCACCCCGATCAAAATCGGCAACGCATAAAGTAATCTACGTATTAGATAGGCGATCATCGGCCGTTGGCCTCCTGCTTGCGCCGATAGGCAATCCAGGCCGGGAGCAGCGCCAGCACCACCAGCGCCAGGACCAGGACCGGACCGAGCCAGTCTGGCCGGTTCCATCCGGCGCGCGCCACGTCGCGGGCAGCGGCATCAATACGCAGATATTTCAACTCATTGTTGGCCATCAGGTTAGGTTTTACGTTCTTGAGCCAGCGGTGGCGCAAGCCGTAATTTCTGGGATGAAAGCCAAAGCCCCAAGGTGCGTCAGCGCGCACGATGCCGACCATGCGGTCGATTACGGCCTGCCGTTCGGGTCCGTTATCCATATCCTTCATCTGTATAAACAAACGGTCAAACTCGGGGTTCTGGTAATTGGCGGCATTCTCGCCCCCCGAGCCAACCTTCCGGTTCGGGCCATAGAGTAGAAATAGAAAATTCTCCGGGTCCGGGTAATCGGCATTCCAGCCCCACTCGAAAATCTGTTCGGTGCCATCGCGCATCTTGTCCTGGAATCGGTTGTAGTCGGTAGCGCGGATCACCAATTCGATATTCAGCTTGTGAAACTGTTTGCGCAACCAGTCCAGGCGGGCCTTGTCGTCCGGGCCGCGTGAGGCGGTATCAAGGTTGAGCACCAGCGGCCGACCGGTCGCGGCGGCGCGGCCATCCGGATAACCCGCCTCGGCCAACAGACGCCGGGCGGTTTCGATCGCTTTACGCCGGGCCTTGCCACCCTGCCAGTCATAGACCACCGGATTGACGCCGAACTCGCCCTCGCGGTAACCGAACAGGCCGGGCGGCAGGGGTCCCTGCGCCGCTATCCCACGGCCGTTGGCGAAGATGGCGATGTACTCCTCTTGGTCGATGGCGATGGCGATGGCCTGGCGCAGCTTGCGGTGTTGCTCGTCCAGGCCGCCGACGACGCCATCCAGCATGTTGAAACCCATATAGAAACTGCTGGCCGCCACCGAAGTCCCCAGACGAATGCCCTTTCGGGTCATCTCCGGGCTCAGCTCGACGCCGCCGCCGGCGCCGGTACGGACCGCTTGATCGAAGTTGTCGGAGCCCAGCCCCGAGGCATCGTAATAGCCCTGGAGAAACTTGTTCCAGTAGGGAATAGTCTCCGTTTCCAGGCTGTAGACCGCCACGTCGATGAAGGGCATGGTCTGACCGGCATCGTTCAGCAAGCCGGCGGCCGCATCGCCGGCCTCGCCTGCGCCGGGATAGGGCTCGCCCCGGAAGTTTGGGTTACGCGCCAGCCGCATCTGGCGGTTGGGTTCGTTTACCGTCAGCATGTAAGGCCCGGTGCCGACTGGCCAGCCATCCAGGGTCAGGTTCCGTTCCGCCATGCCCGGCTGGTTGTAAAAGGCATCGGCTTCCCACGGCAGCGGGGCAAAGAATGGCATGGCCAGCCAATAAACGAACTGGGGATATTTACCTTTCACCTTGATCCGGTAGGTATAGCGATCCACCGCCACCGCGCCCGCCAGCGGAAATCGACGCAGGTCCAGCCAGTCTTGCCGCTTTGCGCCAACGGAGGCCAGTGTCTCGCTCAGGGTATCGAAGCCCAGTATGTAATTCGCCATCAGGCCGGCGATCGGCGACTGCAAACGAGGTGAGGCCAGGCGCTTGATCTGGTACACATAATCCTCCGCCGTCAGCTCGCGACTGCCCTGCTCGGTAAAATCCGAAATGGCCCGGGCCTTGGCCAATATTCCCGGCGCCATAGGGATATGGATTGATCTTCCGGAACGATCTCGGGCGAAGGCTGGGTGCGGCTGATAACGGATACCCGGCTGGATATGGATTTCATAAACGCTTTCGGCGATGACGGCTGCCGGGGCCGTAGGCGGCAATTCATGGCCGGTCGAATCGAAATAGCGCGCTTTAGGCACGGCCATCGCAGTCAGCGGCACAAGCTCGTATGGCCGCTTCAGATAATGATATTGCAGCGGCGGCTCGTAGATCTGGCCAGTAAACGGGGTTTCGTTGGCGGAATAGGAGCGGGCCGGGTCGAGATGCTTGGGCCGCTCGGTAAAGGCCGAATAGAAGATCGATTGGCCGCGCTCGGCAGCCGGATAAGGATTGTTCAGCGGCCCGGAACAGGCCGCTAGGAACAGTGCAAGAAAAAATAAAACCGGGCGCATAGCCGGCTAGTTTAGCCGATATGACGCCCGGTCCACGCCCGGATTCGGCCCGGCGATCAGACCTTCAGGTCGTCCATAGACTTGCCGCCCGCCAACCATTCGCCGACCCAGCGCGGACGCTTGCCACGACCAGTCCAGGTCAAACTAGCATCGGCCGGATGAATATACTTGACGGCGACCTTGCCGGTAGAGCGAGGCTTGCCTTTCTGTCCGGACAGCAATTCATCCAGGCTGATACCCAGGCTCTTGGCCTTGTCGCGGAATTCCTGCAACAGCTTCTGCCGCTCACCCTTTTTGCGCGCTTCCATTTCAACGGCAATTTCGCTTTGCAATGCCTTGAGTTCGACTATTGAGAGTAGTTTAAGATTGACTTTCATCATAAGCCTTCGTGGTGATATTCAGATTGGAGAAACCAACGTTTAAATTCGGGATGGGCCAATGTATTCCAGCGGGTATTTAAATGTCAATAAGAAATAAATATCTTACGGCATCTCGAAAAAGCAGGCTGCGATAAACCCGGCATAAACAGCAGTGACCGATTTACAAATAACCGCTCGTCCTGAGCTTGTCGAAAGGTGGCTTTCTCGCTACGTCCCGTTCACCGAACCTTTGCCGCTTCAGGCATGGAATATGGCGCGCGATATTCTATCTTTGCCGCAGTTCGAATTTTGTTCAATTGCCCATCGATCTGTTGACGCTTCTTATCGTTGATTAGATAAACACCGATGGTCTGAATCGCCTGTTCAAGGGAAATCGGCCGTTCCTGAACCCCTTCCAGGACGATGATATTCAATTTTCCGCCCTGATCCAGGGTCAGGGATTGGCCCGCTTTCATGGCGGCGAACCGGTCCAGGGCATCCTTGGGCAATTCCTCGGCGCCCTTCACCACACGCTGGCCGCCAACGGTAATCCCCTGCGCCTGGAGGGCCGCCGCCAACGCCTGGACAGTGCCGCCCTTCTGGGCCAATTCGCGCGCCTTGGCAATATTTCCCGCAGTGGTATTGGCCACCAGATAGGCCAATTGATAAATCTTGTGCTGGCTAAACAATTCCGGGTGGCTATCGTAATAGGCCTTGATTTCAGCCTGTGCCGGCGCCGCCACGTCGCGGGTCATGGTTTCTATCTCCGCCTGGGCAAGTATTTGCCGCCGGGCGGCATCCAGTTTCCATTGAATATCCGGTTTTTCGTTCAGCTTGGCCTTGACGGCTTCCTGAGCCAGCAATTCCTGATCGACTATATTTTTTAAAGCCAGATTGGCCATCGTCTGGGCTTGGCCGTCGGGTCCCTGGCCAAGTTTTGCGGTCTCCGACTGGATTTGATCGGCCGCGATTACCTGGCCATTAACCAGTGCGGCGGGCTTCAAATCATTCGCGGATTTATTATCGGCATTACAACCGGCAAGCACTAATAACGACAACAGCGCGCAACCGGCCAAACCATTCAAACGTGACATTTTCTATCCTCGATTCAATTATTAATCAGAGCACTTCGGCGGCGTGATCGGCCAGACGGGAACGCTCACCCCTGGCCAGCATGACATGGCCGCTGTGCGACCAGCCCTTAAATCGGTCGACCACATAGGTCAAACCGGAACTGCCCTCGGTCAGATACGGCGTATCGATCTGGGCGATGTTGCCGAGACAGACCACCTTGGTGCCGGGGCCGGCGCGGGTGATAAGCGTCTTCATCTGCTTGGGCGTCAAGTTCTGGGCCTCGTCGATGATAAGGAACTTGTTGAGGAAGGTGCGGCCGCGCATAAAGTTGAGCGACTTCACCTTGATCCGGGAACGGATCAGGTCCTGGGTCGCCGCCCGGCCCCATTCGCCAGCCTCGTCGTCCGACTTGTTGAGCACATCCAGGTTATCCTCCAGGGCGCCCATCCAGGGCGTCATTTTTTCCTCTTCGGTGCCTGGCAGGAAGCCGATGTCCTCGCCCACCGGCACGGTCACCCGGGTAAAGATGATCTCGCTGAACAGCTTCTTTTCCAGGGTCTGGGCCAGGCCCGCAGCCAGGGTCAGCAAGGTCTTGCCAGTACCCGCCTGACCGAGCAGGGTAACGAAATCGATATCCGGGTTCAGTAGCGCATTGAAGGCGAAATTCTGTTCCCGATTGCGCGCCATGATGCCCCAAACGCTGTTCTTTTGATGGCTAAAATCCTTGACGGTGGCCAGCGTGGCGGTCTTGCCGGTTACACTCATGACTTGGGCGTAGAAGGGTTTGCCGCCTTCTTGATAGACGAACTCGTTAACCAACATGCGCTGGGCGATCGGGCCGGTCAGTCGATAATAAACCCGGCCGTCCTGCTGCCAGGATTCCATGCCCTTGCTGTGGCTGTCCCAAAAATTCTCCGGCAGTTCGCGCACACCGCTGTAGAGCAGGTCGGTATCTTCCAGTACCTTGTCGTTGAAATAATCCTCGGCCAGGAAGCCCAGTGCCCGTGCCTTGATGCGCATATTGATGTCTTTCGACACCAGGATGACCGGCCGTTCCGGAAACTTATGCTGAAGGTAAGAGACAACCCCCAGCAGCTGGTTATCCACCTTGGTGTCCGGCAACACAGCCGAGAGATCGCTTTGGATGCTATGGGTTTGCAGATACAACCGGCCGGTGGCTACCTTGTGGCTATGCTCTGCCAGGAGAATGCCGTCGGCGATATTCAGTTCCTGGGTGCTGACGATATCTTCCAGAAAGCGGCTGGCCTGGCGGGCGTTGCGGGCGACCTCGGTCACACCCTTCTTGTTGTGATCGAGTTCCTCCAGGGTGGCCATGGGGATGTATAGATCGTGTTCCTGAAATCGGAACAAACAGGTCGGGTCATGAAGGAAAACGTTGGTATCGAGGACGAACAGCTTGCTCTGAGGTTTGGGTTTGCGGGCCATGGGCTAGCTTATGAGGAGGTTAAAAAATCAGAGGGTCTGGACAAAGGCCAATACCTCCTGAACGTGGTTGGGCACCTTCACCCCACGCCATGAATTGACGACCCGGCCCTGGCGGTCGAGCACAAAGGTGCTGCGCTCAATGCCACGAACCTTCTTGCCGTACATGTTTTTTCATTTTGATGACGCCGAGCGATTCGCAGACCTTCTCATCAACATCGCTCAAGAGTTCAAAGGGCAGATTCAACTTGGCCTTGAACCCCTCGTGCGATTTCAGGCTATCGCGCGAGATGCTGAACAGAGCGCAGCCGGCCGCCTGAAACTCAGCATGGCGGGCGGCGAAGTCCTGACCTTCGGTGGTGCAGCCCGGCGTGTTGTCCTTGGGGTAGAAATAGAGCACGACGCACTGGCCCCGGTAATCGGCCGGACGAAACAGGGTGCCGCCCGTGCCGGGCAATTCGAAATCGGCAACGATCTGGTTTTCCATCGAAGGTCGCACCATCATGGTTTCGCGGCATTATGAGTGGCCCGGCCGGCATCGGCAAGCCAATGCTCAACGTGCAACTCGCGTCAATGGCGGCCCATGATCGGGAGCGGCGCTTCCCGCCATGACCGTCAGCGGTTGCCAGACTCCGCGTCCCGGAGGTTTCTTTGCTCGGCCGCCAGCGACTGTTCCACCCGCGCCTTGGTTTCGGCCTCAAGTCGTTTGCCGGCCTCAATCTCCTTGGCCTTGGCCTCGGTCTCGACGGCCGCCACGCCGACCGACTCGCCCACACCGCAGGCGGCCAGGGTCAACAACAACAGCAGAATAGACATATGCCTCATTGCCTGCCCTCCATCTTGAATATCATCAAACCAACTCCTGCTGGGCGATGACCGCCGGCAGCCGCTTGGGTGCCTTGATGCGCACTTGCTTGTTCACATTCATGCGGCCGAAGACGACCTCAATATCGGCCGCGGCTACGCCAAATTCCCCCGCCAGAAAACGCACCATGTGGTCGGTCGCTTTACCGGAACGTGGTGCAGCCATGACACTGACCTTGAGTTGATGGCCGTAGGGCTTGCCGATGGCATCCTTTTGGGCGCTGGGCTTGCCAAGTATATTGAGCACCAGCGTGTCGCCATCCCAATAGAAAAACGACTTCGCCTCGGCGTTGTCCTTCTGCTTATTCTTCTTGCCGGAATCCGTTTTCATTCATTCATCCCCGAAATTACCGAGCCTGATCCTGCCCGGATATAGCACGGATCGGCTGTGCTAATCATTTATTTTAGCCTCCATGTTTCCTGAAATAAGGCTGGCCGCAACGATCAGCGCGCCGCCCAGCCAGTCCTGAATACCCATTATCTCACCGGCCCAGTACCAACTAAAAAACGCCGCCACCACCAGTTCGGTGAGCAGGATGACGATGGCCCGGTTGGCCGGGGTATGGGCCAGGCCGTATTGCACCGAAAAGGTCACCAGGACCAGCAAAGCGCCGGTCAGCACGACCAACCACCAATCGAAGCCAGTCAAAACGACCAGTCGGACAGCCAGATTGCCCTCGCCGGTTACCGGCAACAAGGCGATCAGCAGCACCCCGGCGAATATCCAGACGCTGCGCCGCTCGGTCGGGACCTCTTTGAGCTTGCGCACCAACACATTGGACAAGGCAAAGGTGAAACCGGCCGACAAGCCAAGCCATTCAGCCATGTTAGTCGGGAAAGGCAGGCCGCCATCCAGGTCATAGAGCATGACCACGGCGCCGAGCAGGGACATGGCGATCACCAGCCAGCCCCGGACCCCAGCCTTTTCGGCAAGTATCAGGCGGGCGAACGGTACGGTCCAGAGCGGCGCCAGATAGAACAGCAGCATGACCCGCATGATCTCGCCCCGGATCACCGCCAGCACATACGCAAGATTGGTCCAGCCAGCTGCCATGGCCACCGCGAACAGCAGCAGGCGATTATCCGACGGCCACGGCCGCCGGGGAGGATAGATTGCCAGCATGATAACCAAGGCGACCGCGTACGTCAGCAAGGAAGACTGGCTGCCCGACAACCCGGCCTCGGCCAGCAGACGATAGGGATACCACGCGACGCCCCAGACGCAGGCCGCCACGATCAGTGCCAGGGGCGCCGGTGGGCGGCGCGAGGAGGTGAACATACGTATAATTATGGCCTTCGATAGTCAGGACAACACCGAAGTGAATCCCCGTCTAGATCAATTACAGCCCTATCCGTTTCAGAGGCTCAGGGAGTTGTTCGCCGGCGTGATTGCCAACCCGGAACTGTCGCCGATCAACCTATCCATCGGCGAGCCGAAACACCCGACACCGGACTTCATCCGCGAGGCACTGACTGCCAATCTTTCGGGCCTGGCCAATTATCCCATAACCCAGGGCAGCGACGCCCTGCGCGGCGCCATTGCCGACTGGTGCGAGCGGCGCTACGGCGTGAACCTGGACCCCACCAACCAGGTCCTGCCGGTGAACGGCAGCCGTGAAGCGCTGTTCGCCTTCGCGCAGGCGGCCATCGACCCGACCAAACATGTGAAGCGGGTGCTCTCGCCCAACCCCTTCTACCAGATCTACGAAGGCGCCGCGCTCCTGGCCGGGGCCAAGCCCTATTTTCTCAACACCCTAGCGGAAAATGGCTACCGCATGGAGTTGGATCGGGTCCCCGAGGCGATGTGGGAAACGGTGCAACTGGCCTATGTCTGTTCACCCGGCAACCCCACCGGCAAGGTGCTGACGCTGAACGAATGGCAGGCGCTATTCGACCTCTCTGAACAACACGGTTTCATCATCGCCGCCGACGAGTGCTACTCGGAAATCTACTTCGACGAGGATGATCCGCCCCTGGGCGCACTTTCCGCCGCCGAGATGCTGGAGCGCGATTTCAGCCGCCTGATGGTGTTCAACAGCCTGTCCAAGCGCTCCAACGTGCCGGGCTTGCGCTCCGGCTTCGTCGCCGGCGACGCCGACCTGATCCGGCAATTCCTGCTCTATCGCACCTACCACGGCAGCGCCATGAACCCGGCGGTGCAGGCCGCCTCCACCGCCGCCTGGCAGGACGAGGCGCACGTGGTGGAGAACCGCCGCCAGTACCGCGAAAAGTTCGCCGCCGTCATGGCCATCCTGAAGGACGTGCTCAGCTTCGTGGCGCCCGACGCCGCCTTCTATCTATGGGCGAAAGTACCGGGCGGCGACGACGTGGAGTTCGCCCGCGAGCTGTACCGCGCCAAGCATGTCACCGTGCTGCCTGGCAGCTTCCTCGCGCGCGACGCCGGCGAGGTCAACCCCGGACGGGGATTCATACGCATAGCACTGGTGGACAACTTGGCGTCCTGCCTCGAAGCGGCGCAACGAATCAAGGATTTCTCATCGCAAAGCTGAACTGGTCGGGCTAAAGCTCAAGCCCGCCCTTGCTTCTACAAGGGTTCGCAGATAAGCCTTGCCCCCAAGACTCAAGACCCCAGCTTGCGATACAGGGTTCGCTCGCTGATACCCAGTTTCATGGCCAGCGCGCGTTTGTCGCCGGCCATGTGACCTAGCGCCCAACGGACATACTCGGTCTCGACCCGCCCCAGGGGCATGATGGTAGCCAGCGTTTCCGGCAATAAACCAAGCTCGATCCCTGGAGTGATCGCAGTCATCTCTTCGCGGAAATGCTCCGGCCGCAGGGTATCCGCATCAGCCAGAAGGATGGCCCGCTCCAGCAGGTTGCGCAATTCGCGGATATTGCCCGGAAAGTCATAGGTCATTAACCGCGCCATGGCCTCGTCGCTCAAATGGATCGGCCGATCCGGGGCCAGCCTGGCCAACAGGTGTTCGATCAGTATGGGGATATCCTCCCGCCGTTCCCGCAGTGCCGGCAAATGGACGGGGAAGGCGGCTATGCGGTAATACAAATCCCGCCTGAACGAGCCCTCCGCCACCATCTGTTTCACCCCCCCAGTGAGTCGCGGCCACCAGCTGAAAATCGGCCCTCAGGGTTTCCACGCCGCCCACCCGGCGGAAGGTATT
>JAIMKU010000050.1:10410-11324 GCA_020692235.1 Hydrogenophilus sp. | reverse complement strand
GAGGATGCAGATTTACTGAATCGAATTTACAGCAGATTTTGGACTTGACCAACCTGTGCGCCAATCCGCTGCCAACCGGGCAAGGCGACCGGCAACTCCGGCGACCGATGCGTCGCGCGCCAACCTGATTGAAGAAGGCATCGATCTGGCCATCCGGGTTACCGACCGGCTGGGCCAACAGGAAATCGCCCGCCGACTCAGCTCCACGCGGCTGGTGGTCATTGCCTCGCCCGCCTATCTGGAACGCAACGGCGAACCGCAACGCCCGGCCGACCTACTGGCGCATGAATGTCTTGCCTACACCCTCTCGGCCAGCGCATCCTGGTCATTCACGGTCATGGCAAGGCGAAAAGCATCCCGGTTCATGGCCGCATCCAGGCCAATAACGGCGATGTCCTGCTCCAGGCCGCCATCGACGGTCTGGGCATCGCTTGCCAGCCCACCTTCATCGCCGCCGATGCACTTGCCTCGGGCGCCTTGAAAGAAATCCTGGCCGACTACCCCGTAGCCGATATCGGCATTTACGCCATGTTGCCGGGCAACCGCCACATCCCGCTCCGGGTCAGGGTGTTGATCGACTTTCTGACAGAACGTCTCGGGTCGGAACCAATCTGGAATAAAAAAACCGGCCGGGCTTAGACACACCAACCCGGCCTGCGACTCGTTCCACTCCCTGGGCGGGCCGGCACTCACCCTAGGGACTTGGTACTCTGGCTAAACGGCGGTCTTGGGCCGCCCTATGGGTGGTGGCGCGAAGTTCCAGACAAACGCATGGCGTCCAGTGGCTAGCGCGACAGAGACGCCCGCGCCGCTTTATTTGGCAAAATGAGCCTCTTCGATGAGTGCCTTGTACTGATAGCCGGCCCCGAGGTTGACATCGGCCTTCAGGTTGCCGGAGCAGACCACTATTTCAC
>JAIMKU010000050.1:0-10381 GCA_020692235.1 Hydrogenophilus sp. | reverse complement strand
ACTATCGCGTCGGTTGGCGCCTTGCCGCTGCCATCGGACAAGGTAATCCAGTTCTTGCCCAGAATATTCCGGCTAATCTTCATTACCTTGGCCCGCAGCATGACCTTCTTGCCCGCCAGTTGCGTCCGCTCGTCAAAGAGGTCCGCCACGGTCTTGCCGCCCTGAGCCATGGCGATTTTACCCGGCTTCGGGGCCGCCGTGGCGCTGGCATCCGCTTTGGCGACGTTGACACGCTTGTGAACATCGTCCTTAGGCATATCCTTGCGGACAACATGAATGCGCGAGACAAAGCGAATGGAGGGAAAGGTCTGATTCATCGCCTTGCTCTTGAAATCCTTCATGACGTCGCCGCCGGTGTATTCGATCTTGTCCCCTACCAGTACATCCATAGGCAGCGCGGCGAGCCATTGCCCCTTACCCGCTTTGCCGACTTTAATGTAGGTGTAACCGCCGGCGGTCTTGGTGTAGCTTACGGTGGCGGAAGTGATTCTGTCCTTGGCGGCGAACCCGGCGGGGGCATAACACATCGCCACGATAGATAAGGCGCCGATCATTCTATTAAAATTCATTGCTGCTCCAATAATCGCTGAAAGTTAAACAGATTCGCCTTGGCTACTTGGTTGTCCGGTTCGAGCGCCAAGGCCCGCTCCATTTCCTTGATGGCCAAATCTACCCTCCCGCGTTTGGCAAGTATAACCGCCAAATTGTTCCTTAACCCCGAAGAATCACTACCCAAAGTGAGCGGCGCCCACTACGGCGGCACCGGGTGAACGGCAGCTATGGGCCGCCCTATGGCGTTTCATGAATCGGGGCGACACCGCGCCATGACCGTTGGCCGTGTTCGCCAGCAGTCAGCCAGATCAAGGACGGACAGCGTACCGCCATGATGCCCCTTGAACATCGGCAAAAACCGGTCGGGGTCATCGGCGGGGCTGACGTCGTAGCGTTCAATGACCGTCTCGCTCACCGCCATGCCGCCGGCGAAGTTGCGCACATGGAAGGGCATGGGCACCCCCGCCACCGGCCGGTAATCCGAGAATACGGCCGCCAGTTCCGTCGCGGCGCCGCCGAACTCTATGTGGCCGCTGACCCGGACCAGATAACGGCTGACGGCATCGACGTTGACCCGCATGGCTGGTCCCTCCGCGTCCCAGACCTCCAACGCTTCGGTCGCCACGCCGGCCACGTTCTCCTTACCCACATGGCGCAGGTTATAGCTGCCTTTCAGCAGGCCATAGGGCAGGTCCAGTTGCTTGTACTGATAAATAACGGCCTGCACGGAGGGGCCGGAAATGGCCTTCAAGGCACTGCCGCCACCGCTGCGCCAGACCTCTTCGCCATTGAGGATACGGACCTCGGTGCCGCTACGCTGGTAGGCGGTTTCAACCCTGAGCAGACGCGACCGTTTGAACCAGCGCTTGTAGCTCCCCTGGTCGCCACGTACCGGCGCCTTGATTGTCCCTTCCGCATTCACGGCGGCGACCTTCTCGATCGCCGCCGCGCCGCCGTAGGCCACCACGATTTTCTCGACCAGGGCCAGGGAGGCGGCATCCTGCTCCGCCGCCCAGGCCGGAACAATAGACAACCAGGCCAGACAGAGGGTCAGCGGCAACGGGTTTTTTAAAATTGACATAAACCGCATCTCGTTCGGGTTGGGGAAATCCTGGCTCAATAGGTGCTCTTGAGCGGCACGTTGACAGGATCGTGGGTGGCGCCGTGGCAGTTCAGATAACACTTGCCACTGCCGGGCCCGGTCTTTTCGAAGTAAAGCCGGGCCAGACTATCGGGCTGGACAATGTTGAGGTCGAAGTTGATGAGATGGGCGTTGTTGACGGCATTGCCCTGGGTATTGCTGACGCCGTGGGCATCGTGGCAGGCCGAGCAGGGCGCCTGGTAAGTCACGATATGCGAGCTGTGCGCCTTGAAGCTCTGGTCGGCCAACAGGCTCGCCCGGCTGTGGCAGGTGTAGCAAAGCTCATAGGCCAGGGGACTTTCCGTGGTGTTGTCGGCGGTGGTGTAATTCTTCGCCAACAGATAGGCGTTGTTTGAACCATGCGGCCCTTTCGGTCCGCTAACGTCGTCGTTGTTGTGGCAGTCGGTGCAGGCGATGCGGCTCAAGGTAGTGTAGGGCGGCAGCAGGCTGGGCACGTTCTGGTTGACCCCGCTAGCCGCCACCGGATGGAAGGAAGGGTTGCCGGGGTCGAATTCCAGACGGGTATTCAACTGGGCAATCTGCCGGGTGATGGTCAGACTGCTGCTGACGTTGTTGTCGCCATGGCACTTGTAACAGATTTCCTGCTGGTTCTGGGCATACCTGATGAGCTGGCCGGAGACGTCGATGCCGCTAACCCCGGCCAGCGCCCCGGAGACCATGGGCGCGCCCGGCGACGGCGTTGGGTTCGACTCATGCGCGTTATGACAATCGGCGCACTCGACATGCTTGGCCACCCCGCCCAGGACAAAGTTTTCCGCCGGATCATGCTGGCCCATATAGTTCTGCACAAAATGGCCATAGGACTTGGTCAGCTCGTTGGCGATATTTTTGCTGGCCACGTTGCCGGTATGACAAACCAGGCAGTTATCCTCCTCGATAGCGTAGTTCATCAGCCGCTGATGACCGCCCGCCGAGTGCGAGACGTGGCAATTGCCGCAACCATTCTCCGCCACCGTCGTATAGGTCGAATTGGGCCACGGATTGCTACCCAGGCCGTTCCAGGTCTTGCTTGAGGTGGAGTGCGAGGTCTGGGTCCAGCCATCCTTGCTGTGGCAGGTGGTGCAGAGCCCCGAATACTGGTTCGACATCACCAGGAACTTGCCATTGCTGTTGTCGTGCGAATCGTGACAGGCGGTGCATTGCAGCTCATTGTTCTGGTCCAGCCGGACCTGCGAAGGCAAGGTCAGTGGATCCCGCAATTCAGTGTTGCTGGTGGCCAGTGCGCCATCGTAGACCAGCGAGACCGGATGGTCGTCGGACAGGTCGGTGCCCAGTTTGGCGCGGCCATCAGGTATAAAACGGACCCCGCCGACGAAGGCTATCTCCGCCGGCCGGGTCAACAAGGCACCCAGGGCGATGGTGCCATCGTGGCAGCTCAGACAGAGTTTCGAGGCGCCGGTCGGTTGGCCCACGGTGGCGTGCAGGGTGGTGCTCTGATAGGGCGTGTAACTGGTGGCCGTGTCGGCCTTGTTCCAGAGATAGGGAATATCGCGCCGGCCGTTATGCGGAGTATGGCAGAAGATGCAAATCTCGCTCTCGGTGGTCGATTTCACCGGGCCGGGGCCGGAGATCGAGAGGTTATGCTTGGTATCCAGGATGCTGCCGGAGGACACCGGGCCGGGGATCAGTGCGCTTCCCAATACAAGGAATGCCAGACCGATTTTGCAGCGCTTGGACATCATGGCAACTCGCCCCCTTTCAGGTATTGAAATATCTGGACTCGCTTATTGTAAGAGTCCGACACATAGATCGTGTTGTGGCGGTCGATAAAGATGCCCGATGGCGACCAGAACTCGCCCGGTTTCTGGCCTGGCTTGCCAAAGGCCATCAACAGCTCGCCCCCTGCGTTGAACACCTGGACATTATCGAACAGCGCATCCACCACATAGATATTACCGTCGCCATCCAGGGCCAAGCCCTTGGGCCGCGAAAAATAGCCGGGGCCATCGCCGGCCCCACCGAAGCTGCGGAGGAACTTACCCTCCGGGGAGAGCACCTGCACCCGGAAGTTAAGCGCATCGGTCACGTAGATCATGCCGGTCGGCCCGACCGCAATATCGGTAGGCGAGTGGAACTGTCCGGCTTCGCTCCCCTCCAGACCGATGACCCCCTTCAGGCTGTGGTCAGCCAGGGAATAGCGCTGGATGCTGGAATGGAGGGTATCGACGACCAGGAGTTCATCGGCCACCGCATTCACCGCGAGGCCGGTTGGCCGGTCCATCCCGCCGCTCTTGATCTCAGCCACCTGCTCGGCCTCGCCCTTGGCGAATATCCTGACCACGGCCTGCACCGAGTCGGTCACATAAATGCGCCCCCTTTTGTCATCGATGGCGATGCCGATGGGCGACACGAAGCCATCGCCTTTTTCCGGCAGCAGATTGTATTTCCCGCCCTGGCGGTCATAGACATGGACCTTCTTCAGAAAATTGTCCACCACAT
The DNA here is from genome assembly GCA_020692235.1 of Hydrogenophilus sp. GTDB lineage: Bacteria > Pseudomonadota > Gammaproteobacteria > Burkholderiales > Thiobacillaceae > Parasulfuritortus. The sequence goes on along the minus strand of JAIMKU010000050.1, from coordinate 6,228 downwards.
ATAGCCGGCCTTCCGCATCCACGGCTACGCCGTGGGGGCCGACCATCGGCGTTACCGGCTTGCCCAACAGGTATTTCAGGAAGCCTTTGACTACGCCATCAGCAATGCCCAGGTCTGCCTGTTGCGAGACAGCGTTGACAAAGCTGATCCGTGGAATCTCCGGCGGCGCCGGCCACAGTATGACTGGCGCGGGCTTGCTGTCCGGCACCGCCATTTTGAAGCAGCCGCCAGTCAGCGCGGCCAGCCCCACGGCCAGGCCGACAGCTAACCCATACCTGAAAATGCGCTTAAGCCTCATCGTCTTCATCCTTTTCCCATGCTCAGAACCCAACCACGCCCACAGCGCCCGTCGTAAATCAATCGAGACGCCTCAGAAAACCCTCTTTCCGTCGTTCCCGCAAAAGCCGGAACCTAGGAGCCTGTCGGACCGAAGTCCGACCTACAACCCAACCGGCACCACGGCGTCAAGTATCCGGCAGCCATGCCGCCATCACCATAGCGACCGGCGCAGCGTCACCAACAGCGAATTACGCTTGCGCGTCTGGCCGCTCAACAAGTCTTCCTGGTCCAGGAAGCGGTAAGTGGCGTCGGCCCGCCAAATGCCATAGGACCATTCCCACACGGCCGCCGCGCCCTTGTCCAGGGTGCTGATGGTCGCGCCCTCGCTAACGTTGTATAGCGCCTCGAGCCGCACCTTGCTGGTGCCCGAGATAAGCCGCTGCACATTGACCGTGTAGCCATAAAACTTGTCCTGGGCGCCGCTGTTCTTTATGGTCGTCTGACCATAGTGGGCCGATGCCCCCAGGGAGGTTATATAGGATGGCCTGAATTGCAGGTTTTCTTGCACCTGCCAGCGCGTCATGGACAGTCCGGTACTGACGTTGCTGTCCTCATAGGACATCCGGGTGCTGCTCCAGCGCCAGGTCAGGTCGGCCTCCAGGGACTGGCTGGTATTGTCGGTCAAGACATCCGGGCGGATGCCGCCCAGGAAGTCCTGCCTGCCGTGGTTATAGCGATAGTCGATCCGCAAGGCCGACCAAAGATCGAGGCCGATGCCGTAGTTCTGGCTGTATAGGGCATCGTCGAAGGCCGGGTTGCTCAGATACAGGTAGCTCACCGCCACACTCTGGCCCTCTGCGATGGCGCCGAAAGAGGTGCGAGCTATCCTGACCGACGTGCCGATGACCTCAAGCGTGTAATCGAAGTCTTTTATATACACGATGCTGCGGTCTGAACTGGTCACCACAATGCTCGTCATATCGACATTTTTATTACTCAGCAGGGCTACGCCGCCGGTCGTCAGCGCATGGGATTCACTCGCCGGCAGGTTCACCCCACCGACAGGCCGATGGGTCACCCGGTAATCGTGTCCCATGCTGGCATGGATCATGCCCCAGGGGATGCGACGCTGATAAGCGAAGTTCACCCCACCGCCATAGCTACTGGTGCCGGAGGAACTGCGGCCGACATTCACCCCGACCCCCGAGGTGAGATTTTCGTACAGGGTGTGCGACAGGCCGGCACCAACAGACATCTGGTCGATGCTGGCCCCCTGGATCGTATCCAGGCTGTAATTGAACTGGTAATTACTGCGGAGCCTCTTCCGATGTCGCCAGTTCAGATTCTCCGCCAGCGACAGGCCCGATGCGTTATAGCCGCCGGCGCTTTCCGACCAGCGGTAGGCCAGACTGGAATTCAGAGACAGCCGATCGCCAGGCCGTATCCGGTATACATTATGGACATCGCCGGATAAATTTTTAGTCTGGCTGGCCGAACCCTGCGTGGTCCTGTCCATGAGGGTAAACGCCCCATTGAGGTGGGTGTCGTTGTTTTTACGTTCGTGGCGCATAGCCAGGGTGACCCCGTCGCGAGTTTCCTCGGCGTCATAAAACCCGCTCTGGGTCGTCGCACTATGACTATAGGTCAGGGTAGTCGGCAGCACCTTGTACTTGAGCATCAGGGTCGCACCATAGCCGGTGCCCTCGGTGTCGGACTGGCTGGCGAGACTGCTGGTCAAGGTCGAGTGCTGTTTACTGGCGAACAGCTTCACGGTGTAGGGCCGGTACGGCAGCACCATCATATCGAAGCCATAACCCAGCAAGAAGATGTTGTTGTTGGTCTCCCGCTCCAGGTTTGGCTTCTCTGTCGCCTGCTGCCATTCCGGCATGAGGTTGAGGGTGTAGGTGGCCAGGGCAGGGTGATACAGCCAGCCCGCCGTTTTAAGCTCAAGCCGCTCGCCGATGGCCTGGGTATGGTTGGTTTCGGTGAGATAAGGCCCGGTTCGGGTCTCGGAATCGGCACGATAGAAAAGGTCAATGCCCAGTTGTGGCCGGTCGACGGTATATTGCCGACCGCGAAACTCCGCCCAGGCGTTATTGCCGAGCAACAGGCAAAGCGGGGCCAGGCCCGCCGAGGCCCACCAGGCCAGCCGCATGGGTTTTACCGACCGGCGTTTGCCGCTGGCGGCGCGGCCGCGATGGTCCATTACCATGACTCTTGATAATCCGCCTTCAACAGGCGGCTATCCTTGCCCAGGTGGGCGTTATGACAGGTCAGACAATCCGGTTGGTCCTTGTGCACGGCCCGGTTGTGGATCAACCCCTCGGCATGGCATTCGATGCACAGGGCGCCTGCCTTTTTGTCCAACATGCCTGGCTCGGAGCCGGTGTGGGGACCATGGCACAGGGTGCAGACCCCGGTGCTCACCGGGCCGTGCAGCCAAAGCCCATCCGCCTCCGCACGCGCCTGCGACTTGGCGGTATGGCAGCCCAGGCACAGTTTGTCCACGGGTACCACCAGCTTTCCGGAAACACCCTTGGTCACGGTGACCGCGCTTTTTACCTCCTCGTTCTTGCCGAAGCCACGGTAACCGCCGCTGCCCGAGGTCTGATGACAGAGATAGCACTGATTGGCGGCATAAGGGCCGTGCGAGTAGCGGGTGGACTTGACCACGATGCCGGGCCCTCGTTTCACCTGTTTGACCGCAACCGGTTTGGCTGCCACCTCGTCCTCTTCCGGCTTTTCCTCCTCACCGAAGGGGGGCACGCCGGTAAAGAAGAAGGTCAGTACCTTATAGCGGGCAGGCGGAGAGCAAGCGGTCGTCAGGGTCACAATCAGCCCCGCCGCCAATGCCAGGGCAAACCCACACCACGGCCCCCGGCCAAGACAGTCAGGCCCTGGCCGGCATGGCGCGCCGGTTGATAACGACATACGAAGACAGTCTTATTTGATGTTCGCGCTGTCCCCTGTGTCGGGCTCTACCGCCCTGCCAAGACCGCCCTGCTTGTCGGGTTCCGCCGCCATGGGCTTGATCTCGACCGGCGGCAGTGGCTTGCCGACCCAGTTGCCGAAGCCATAGACATTGACCTTGTGGTCGCCCAGCAGATTGCCGACATAGACCAGATAGTCGACCTTGAAGTTCGGGTCGACGTACTGCTTGAAATAGTCCACGTTGTCGTAATCGAGGTGCAAGCCCGAGGGCAGATACATGCTGCCTGTATGCGGGCCATAACCGCCGAAGAACAAGACCAGATCGGTGCTCTTCTGGTCGAATATCTGAGCGTTCTCGAAGGCGCCGTCCACCACATAGACAAAGCCGTCGCGGTCGACGTCGATGCCCTTGGGCCGGGCGAAGCCGCCCAGGGTATCGCCCTGATAGCCATACTGTTTGAGGTACTTGCCGCTCGGGTCGAACTTCTGGATGCGGAAGTTGAACGAGTCGTTGACGTAAATATTGCCCTCGCGGTCGACGGTCACGTGGGTCGGCCGGTTGAACTCGCCGTCCTCGCCGCCGGGTTTGCCGATCGTCTGGATGGTCTTGCCGCTGGTCCTGTCCACCACCTGGACGACCGATTTCTTGAACTCGATCACATAGAGCTTGTCCTGGTACACCGCCACGTCCGCCGGTCGATCGAACTGGTCGGTCTCGCCATAGGCGCGCACGAACTGGTTATCCTTGTCGAACACCAGTATCTGCTTGCGGCCGGTGTCGGCAATGTACTTGACGTCATCCTCGCTGACCCAGAGGCCCATCGGGTCGCCGATGGCGCCCTCTTTCTGGTCCTCGATCTGGTTCAAGGTCTTCTTAGCGAGGTCGATGAACAGTATTTTGCGGAAGGTGCGGTCGAGGATGTAGATACGCCCCTTCACCGCGCCGATATCCTGCGGCCGGGCGATCATCTTCTTGGCCTGGCGGCCACCCACCAGCCACTCCTTCAAGCCACCCGACGAGGCCGCGCCGCCGATGTCCTCCTCGGTGGTGATCGCCGTCAGGAACTGCAGTTTGGGCGACTCCGGCAAGGCCGGGAAAAAGGCCGTCTCTTCGGGCTTCTTTTCCCCCGTCCCGGCGCAACCGGCCAACACGGCGGCGGCGCACAACACCAACACTATCTTTTTCATGATCGCGTTCCTTATATAGATAAAACGGGCAGATGCCTGATATGGAAAATCTCAAAAAAGCACAGGTCGTAGGTCGGGATTCATCCCGACAAACCCCGCCCATGGAACCGACAACGTCGGGATAAATCCCGACCTACAACACCACCGGCCGGGGTTGAAACCCCGTGAGTTTGCCGGTCGTAGGTCGGGATTCATCCCGACAAACCCCGCCCATGGAACCGACAACGTCGGGCTGAGGCCTGTCGCGGGTTTGCCGAGGGGGTCCGACTTGCAAATCCCGGTACCACAACCGCGCGCCGGGTCATTTCGTTTCCTTGCCGCAGGCCGCCTGCAACACTGTGTCGCTGGCGTCCTTGCCCTTTCTGGGCGAAGTCTTCAAAGTATAGACGCCGGTCTCGCAGCGATCATAGTCGACCGAACTATGGCAGGCCGGCGAACAGGTGCCGCCGGTCGCGGTCTTTTCATACTTGATCCCCAGTGTTCGGGTCCCGAAGTGCATGACCAAGTTGATGAGCTTGGGCTGCGTCGAACCGTGCGGTGAATGACAGGCGCCGCAGTAGCGACCCTTGTCGCGGTTGACGTGGCGGTAATGGAGGTTGAGGTTGCCACTCCTGAAGCCGGTATCGGTCAGGGTCCTCGGTTCCTTGAATGCCTGGCTGTCATGGCAGGTGAAACACAGGCCATAGGTCGCCTCGGCATAGGTGGCGTAAAAATCCAGCGGATAGGGCGCGGCCAGCAGCCGGCGGGAATCGGTGGCATGGGGCTTGTGGCACGTGGTGCACATGCCCTCGGCGAAGGGCGGGTGTAAGTATATTTCCGGAACCTTGGCCTTGGCGTCCTTGGCCGTGTCGTCACCCTTGGCCTTGTCCGCCTTGGCCTTGGCGTCGTCCTTGGTCTTGGCGTCCTTCGGCGGGTCCGCCTTGGCCTTGTCTGCCTTTACCTTGTCCGCCTTGGCCTTGGCGTCCAACCATTGTTTGGTCGCCGGCAGGGTAATGCCCTGGGCGTCCTTTTGGACGTTGTTGTGACAGTTGAAACACAGGTCGGGCGGCTCCTTTCTCAGCATACGGGGGTTTTCCTCCTGATGCGGATGGTGGCAGTCCAGGCATTTGCCCGTCGCTACCGGGCCATGCACCACCTTACCCTTGAACATGTCCTCGCCGTGACAGGTCTGACAGAGCTGCGGCACCGGGTCGTTGAGCAGCTTGGCCTGGTCGGATTGGTGTGGGTTGTGGCAACTGGTGCACTGGCCCGCTTCGAAGGGATTGTGCCGAACCTTCTTGCTCGGTGCCTGTTCGTCATGGCACTCGAAACAAATCTCGGAGATATTGTCCGGTTGCGGCTTGAATGCGTGTTTGTCGGCGGCGGCGGGTTTATGACAGAACTTGCAGTTCTGGCCGGTCGCGGCAGCCGGGTGGACATGTTTCTTTTTAGCGTAATCCTGGTGACAAGCCGCAGTGCAGGACGCCTCGGTATCGATCTTGGCCGGCGGTCCGGCCAGTATCGGCGACATAAAACCCAGGCCCGCCAGCGACAGCACACCGACGCCGATATACATGGCGTAGTTTCTTGACTTGTTATTCCTGTTATCCATCGCTTGCGTACCCTTACACGACCGCCGGCAGTCTACCATAGCAACCCGGCTTAATGCCCATGAATACAGGCCGGACAGAGCAGCACCGAGGCAAATCGGTCCGACCCCGGCGGCAAAATAAAGTTCAAAAAGACGTAGGTCGGGATTCATCCCGACAAACCACGCCCATGGGGCCCGCGGCGTCGGGATGAATCCCGACCTACAAAACGGTCAAGTCCAAAATCTGCTGTAAATTCGAT
>JAIMKU010000049.1:2708-12092 GCA_020692235.1 Hydrogenophilus sp. | reverse complement strand
AGGCCGAGATCGACGCCACCCGCAAGAACCTGGGTTGGAACCACGCGCCCTTCGTTATCCCACAAGACATCTACGACGGCTGGGACGCCAAGACCAAGGGCGAGGGCATGGAAAAGCTGTGGAGCAACAAGTTCGCCGAGTACGCCAAGGCATTCCCCGCCGAGGCCGCCGAGTTCAGCCGCCGCATGAAGGGCGATTTGCCCGCCGACTGGACCGAACGCGTCGCCACCGCCTTGAAGACCACCCTGGACAAGGCCGAGACCGTAGCCACCCGCAAGGCCAGCCAACTGGCCATCGAGCGCCTGGTTGCCACGCTGCCCGAGCGGGTTGGCGGTTCCGCCGACCTGACCGGCTCCAATCTGACCAACTGGCCCGGCTGTCACCCGCTGCACCGCAACCCGGGCGGCAACTACATCTCCTACGGCGTGCGCGAGTTCGGCATGAGCCACATCATGAACGGCATGGCGCTGCACGGCGGCCTGTTCCCGTTCGGCGGCACCTTCCTGATGTTCTCGGAATATGCCCGCAACGCACTGCGCATGTCGGCGCTGATGAAGCAGCGTGTGGTCTGGGTGTTCACCCATGACTCCATCGGCCTCGGCGAAGACGGCCCGACCCACCAACCAGTCGAGCAGACCGCCACCTTGCGCATGATCCCCAACATGACCGTCTGGCGTCCTTGCGACACCGTCGAGACGCTGGTTGCCTGGGCCGCCAGCGTCGAGAAGAAGGACGGCCCGAGCTGCCATATCCTGTCCCGTCAGAGCCTTCCCTTCGTCAAGCGCAGCGATGCCCAGATCGCCGCCATCCGCAAGGGCGGCTATGTCCTGGCCGATTGCGACGGCGCGGCCAAAGTGGTGCTGATCGCCACCGGTTCCGAAGTGGAGCTGGCCATGAAGGCACAGGAAGCCCTCAAGGCCGAAGGCATTGCCGCCCGCGTGGTGTCCATGCCCTCCACCAACCTGTTCGACCAGCAGGACCAGGCCTATAAGGACAGTGTGCTGCTGCCCACCGTGCACAAGGTCGCCATCGAGGCCGGCGTGACCGACGGCTGGTGGAAATATGTCGGCCTGCGCGGCGCCGTCATCGGTCTGGATCGCTTCGGTGAATCCGCGCCGGCCCCGCTGCTGTTCAAGGAATTCGGCTTCACGGTTGAAAACGTGGTCGCCAAGGTCAAAGGTATTCTTTAATCGTCTGCGCCATGGCGGGCAGGGCCCGCACTATGGCTAATCAAAGGAGCTTAATATGTCTATCAAGGTTGGTATCAATGGTTTTGGCCGCATCGGCCGCATGGTTTTCCGCGCCGTGGCGAAGGATTTCAAGGACATCGAGATCGTCGCCATCAACGATCTGCTGGAGCCCGACTATCTGGCCTACATGCTGAAGTACGACTCCGTGCATGGCCGTTTCAACGGTGACGTCGCCACCTCCGGCGGCAACATGGTGGTCAACGGCAAGACCATCCGCCTGACCGCCGAGCGCGACCCCGCCAACCTGAAGTGGAACGAGGTCGGTGCCGACATCGTCATTGATTGCACCGGTTTCTTCCTGACCACCGAATCCTGCCAGGCCCACCTCAAGGCCGGCGCCAAGAAGGTTGTCCAGTCCGCCCCGGCCAAGGACGACACGCCGATGTTCGTGTATGGCGTCAATCACACCAAATACGCCGGCCAGGCCATCGTTTCGGCCGCCTCCTGCACCACCAACTGCCTGGCCCCGGTCGCCAAGGTGCTGAACGACAACTGGGGCATCAAGCGCGGCCTGATGACCACCGTTCATGCCGCCACCGCGACCCAGAGGACGGTCGATGGCCCGTCCATGAAGGATTGGCGCGGCGGCCGCGGCATCCTGGAAAACATCATTCCGACCTCCACCGGCGCCGCCAAGGCGGTCGGCAAGGTACTGCCCGAACTGAACAAAAAGCTCACCGGCATGGCCTTCCGTGTTCCCACTTCCGACGTCTCGGTGGTTGACCTGACCGTCGAGCTGAACAAGGAAGTGGCCTACGCCGACATCTGCAAGGCCATGAAGGCCGCCTCCGAAGGCGAACTGAAGGGTGTGCTGGGCTACACCGCCGAGAAGGTGGTTTCCACCGACTTCCGCGGCTGCTCGCAACCGTCGACCTTCGATGCCGAGGCCGGTATCGCCCTGGACGGCACCTTCGTCAAGGTCGTCGCCTGGTACGACAACGAGTACGGCTACACCTGCAACATGCTGCGTCTGGTGCAGCACGTGGCCAAGTAATCAAGTTGCAAGGGGCGAGATTCAAGACTCAAGGTTTTCCTTGCATCTTGTCTCCTGTCCCTTGCATTCAACGCTGCTGAGTCGTAAGGCGTAAGCCCACTTATCCCTTACCACTTACTCTCCAAGGAGAACTCAAATGGCCAAATTCATCCGCATGACCGACCTTGACCTCAAGGGCAAGCGTGTGTTCATCCGCGCCGATCTGAACGTGCCGGTCAAGGACGGCAAGGTCACCTCCGACGCCCGCATCACCGCCTCGATACCCACCATCGAACATGCCCTCAAGGTGGGCGCCCGGGTCATGGTTACCTCCCACCTGGGTCGCCCAACCGAGGGCGAGTGGACGCCCGAAGTCTCCCTGGCCCCGGTTGCGGACGTCATGGCGCAGAAGCTGGGTAAACCGGTGCGCCTGATTAAGGATTGGGTTGATGGCGGTTTCGATGTGGCCGCCGGCGAGGTCGTACTGCTGGAAAACTGTCGTTGCAACAAGGGCGAGAAAAAAAACGTCGAAGAGACCGCGCGGAAGTACGCCGCCCTGTGCGACATCTTCGTCATGGACGCCTTCGGTACCGCTCACCGTGCCGAGGCATCGACCTATGGCGTTGCCCAGTTCGCACCGGTCGCCTGCGCCGGCAAGCTGGTGACCCAGGAACTGGAAGCGCTGGACAAAGCGCTCGCCAACCCGGCCCGGCCGATGGTCGCCATCGTTGGCGGCTCCAAGGTCTCCACCAAGCTGACCGTGCTGGAAGCGCTGTCCGAGAAGTGTGAACAACTGGTGGTCGGCGGCGGCATCGCCAACACCTTCCTCAAAGCGACCGGCAAAAACGTCGGCAAGTCGCTCTGTGAATACGACCTGGTGCCCACCGCCCAGGCCCTGATTAAGAAGATGACCGCCCGTGGCGCCAGCCTCCCCATCGCCGTGGACGTGGTCTGCGGCAAGCAGTTCGACGCCAACGAGCCGGCCGTCACCAAGGACGCCGGTGCCGTGGCCGACGACGACATGATCTTCGACATCGGCCCCAAGTCCGCCCAGGAGTTGGTCGACATCATCATGAAAGCGGGTACGGTGGTCTGGAACGGCCCGGTCGGCGTGTTCGAGTTCGACCAGTTCGGCGCCGGCACCAAGGCCATCGCCATGGCCATCGCCAAGACCAAGGCCTTCACCCTGGCGGGCGGTGGCGACACCATCGCCGCCATCCAGAAGTACGACATCTACGACAAGGTGTCCTACATCTCCACCGCCGGCGGCGCCTTCCTGGAATACCTCGAAGGCAAGGTCCTGCCCGCCGTCGACATTCTGGAAAAGAGGGCCGCAGGCTGATCGTGGGAGCGGATTAAGTCCGCGATAGCCACCATTGCATCGCGGACAGGGTCCGCTCCTACGACTTCCGGATAAATCATGCCACGCAGAACCAAAATCGTCGCCACTTTGGGCCCCGCCTGCTCGGACCCCAAGGTGCTCAACAAAATGATCGAAGCCGGGGTGGACGTCGTCCGCCTCAACTTCTCCCATGGCACGCCCGAAGAACACATCCGGCGCGCCGAGATGGTGCGCTCGCTGGCCAAGGCTCGGGGCCGCGCCATCGGCGTTCTGGTCGATTTGCAGGGCCCAAAGATCCGCATCGGCAAGTTCAAGGACGGCAAGATCACCCTAAAGCCGGGTGACCCGTTTCACCTGGACGTCGATTGTGAACTGGGCGATCAGACCAAGGTCGGTCTGGATTACAAAGACCTGGTCTACGACGTCTCGCGTGGCGCCACTTTGCTGCTCGACGACGGCCGGATCGAGATGTGGGTCGAGGAGGTCAAAGACGGCGTTATCACCTGCAAAGTGGTCCAGGGCGGCGTGCTGTCCAATAACAAGGGGATCAACCGCAAGGGCGGCGGCCTGTCGGCATCGGCACTGACCGACAAGGACATCGAGGACATCAAGACGGCGGCCCTGTTGAAGGCGGATTACATGGCAGTGTCCTTCCCCCGTTCAGCGGCCGACATCCAGCAAGCGCGGGAGATTCTCCATGCGGCCGGCGGCAAGTCGTGGATCGTGGCCAAGATCGAACGCGCCGAGGCCATCGAGGCACTGGACGGCATCCTCGACGCCTCCGACGCCATCATGGTGGCGCGCGGCGATCTGGGCGTGGAGGTCGGCGATGCCGCCGTGCCGGCCTTGCAAAAGCGCATGATCCGGATGGCGCGGGAGAAGAACAAGCTCACCATCACCGCCACCCAGATGATGGAATCCATGATCGAAAGCCCGATCCCGACCCGGGCCGAGGTATCGGACGTGGCCAACGCCGTTCTGGACGGCACCGATGCCGTGATGCTGTCCGCCGAAACGGCGGCGGGCAAGTTTCCGGTCGAGGCCATCGCCGCCATGAACCGGGTCTGCGTTGAAGCCGAGAAAGAGATCGAACCGCCGGCCTTCGGCGTCAAACACGCGGACATACTGCGAGTAGATGAAGCCATCGCCAAGTCGGCGGTCTTTACCGCCCTGCATTTGAACGTCAAGGCCATCGCCGCCATGACCCAATCCGGCTCCACCGCGCTCTGGATATCGCGCATCAGCACCCATGTGCCGATTTATGCGCTGACCCCCGAGGTCAACACCCGACGCAAGGTCACGCTATTCCGCGGCGTCTATCCGGTGAATTTCAAACCGTCCAGCGAGGACCGGGATCAGCTCCTGGCCGAGGCCCAAGACGAACTGAGGAGGCGCGGCGCGGTACGCACCGGCGACTTGATACTGCTCACCATCGGCGAACCGATCGGCCGCTCGGGGGGCACCAACACCATGAAGATCGTTCGCATCGGCGAACGGAAAAAAGTTTGACATGAAAAGCATGACTGAACGGCTTGGCCATAAAGACGTGATGCAAGGGCGTTACCCCTTTTTCACGCCTTCGTGTCACGCTTGTGCGGCACACCTTTTTTGTCACGATTTGTCTCGTTAATTCCAAAGGAGAGTCCAAAATGGCTTTGATTTCACTGCGTCAACTGCTAGACCATGCCGCCGAGCATAACTACGGCCTGCCGGCCTTCAACGTCAACAACATGGAACAGGTGAAGGCCATCATAGAGGCCGCCGCCGCCACCGACAGCCCGGTCATCCTGCAAGGTTCCGCCGGCGCCCGCACCTATGCCGGTGAACCGTTCCTGCGCCACCTGCTACTGGCGGCCATCGAGATGTATCCGCAGATTCCCATTTGCATGCACCAGGACCATGGCGCCTCTCCCGATGTCTGCTTCCGCTCCATCCAGTCCGGCTTCAGCTCGGTGATGATGGACGGTTCGCTGATGGCCGACGCCAAGACGCCGTCCAGCTACGAATACAACGTCAATACCACCGCCAAGGTAGCCGAGCTGGCCCACGCCTGCGGCGTCTCGGTCGAAGGCGAGCTGGGCTGCCTGGGCTCCCTGGAAACCGGCAAGATGGGCGAGGAAGACGGCCACGGCGCCGAAGGCGTGCTGGATCATTCCGCGCTGTTGACCGACCCCAACGAGGCCGCCGACTTCGTCGCCAAGACCAAGGTCGATGCCCTGGCCATCGCCATCGGCACCAGCCACGGCGCCTACAAGTTCACCCATAAGCCCACCGGCAAGGTACTGCGCATCGACCGCGTCAAGGAAATCCATGCCCGCATCCCCAACGTCCATCTGGTGATGCACGGCTCCTCCTCGGTACCGGAAGATTGGCTCGCCATTATCAACAGCTACGGCGGCGACATGGGCCAAACCTACGGCGTGCCGGTCAGCGAAATCGTCGAAGGCATCAAGAGCGGCGTGCGCAAGGTCAACATCGACACCGACCTGCGCATGTCCTCCACCGGCGCCATCCGCAAGCACCTGGCCGAGAACAAGGCCAACTTCGACCCGCGCAAATATTACAAGGAAGCGGAAAAGGCCATGGCCGGCATCTGCAAGCAACGCTACGAGGCCTTCGGCGCCGCCGGCATGGCCAGCAAGATAGGCAAGGTCTACAACCTGGACGAAATGCATCAGCGCTACGCCAAGGGCGGACTCGACCCCAAGGTCAACTGATCGACTTGTTGTAAGATTACGGGGCGGCCAAGAGCCGCCCTTTTTTATTTCCGAACCCGAGACCCAGCATGACCGACGCCCTTTTCGAAACCTCGATCAAATCCCTGCCCCTGATCCACAAAGGCAAAGTACGCGACATCTACGCGGTGGACGACCGGTGCATGCTGATCGTCGCCACCGACCGGCTATCGGCCTTCGACGTCGTGTTGCCGAGCCCGATCCCGGGCAAGGGCAAGGTACTCACCGCCGTGGCCGATTTCTGGTTTGCCAAGCTGGCCCACATACTGCCCAACCAGTTGACCGGCATCGTCCCGGAGACGGTGGTGGCGCCCGACGAACGCAATCAGGTCAATGGTCGCGCCGTCGTGGTAAAACGGCTCAAGGCCCTGCCGGTCGAGGCCATCGTGCGCGGCTATCTGGTCGGCTCCGGCTGGGCCGATTACCAAAAGACCGGCGCGGTCTGCGGCATCCGGCTGCCAGCCGGGCTAAAACAAGCCGAAAAGCTACCCGAGCCGCTGTTCACGCCGTCGACCAAGGCGGCACTGGGCGCGCACGACGAAAACATCGACTTCGGCCAATGCGAGAAGCTGCTTGGCGCGGCGCTGGCCGGCCAGGTGCGCAACGCTGCCATCGCGCTCTATAAGGAGGCGGCCGACTACGCCCTGACCCGCGGCATCATCATCGCCGACACCAAGTTCGAATTCGGCCTCGACGCGGCCGGCACCCTGACCCTGATCGACGAAGTGCTAACCCCAGACTCGTCGCGCTTCTGGCCGGTCGATCAGTACCAGGTCGGCAGCAATCCGCCCAGCTTTGACAAACAATATGTACGCGATTGGCTAACCGATTCCGGCTGGAACAAGCAAGCGCCAGGACCGGAACTGCCGGCCGAAGTGGCGGCCAGGACCGCCGAGAAGTACCGGGAAGCACTGCTTCGACTAATCGGCTGAAGTGACGCTAAAACGCGAAGCGTTTTTTGTAAACCGGGGGTCAAGTCTATATTCGTAGCCCTGCAAATCCAGACCCTGTTGCACATTTTGGCGTAAGTCACGCCACCGTGAGCCGGGCGGGGAAACGGGTAGAAGGTCGGGGGAAAAGATGTCAAACGTAAGACCCGTGTCCCCAATGAATCTGTCGGTACTTCAAATACCGATTTGTTTTGTATTGACATACTCCATCAATATCAGCGGCCTGAAATCAATAGCCAGCCTGCAAAGGATTTAATCCTGCGCCGGAATGACGATGTAATGAACAACCTCATCTTACTCATCCTCTGTTTTATCGCCGGCATGTTACTGCGCCGGTTCAAGCGCATGCCGGACAACGCACCGGCCACGCTCAACAGTTTTATCATCCATGTCTCACTGCCCGCGCTGACGCTGCTGTATATCCACGGGCTACACTTATCCGGCGACGTGTTACTGGTGGCGTCGATGGCGTGGCTGGTGTTCGGTTTATCGGCGGGATTTTTCTGGCTGGTGGGCAAGTGGCTACATCTGCCGCGCGCCACGACAGGCGCGTTAATACTGGTCGGCGGGCTGGGCAATACCTCGTTCTTCGGGCTGCCAATGGTGGAGGCGTTCTATGGCAAAGCGGGACTGGGCACAGCCATCATCGCCGACCAACTCGGTTCTTTTTTCGCGCTGTCGGTATTGGGTATCACGGTGGCGGGAATCTATTCGTCGGGCAGGCCGACCGCGGCGGAGATAGGCAAACGCATCGCGCTGTTTCCCCCGTTCATTTCGCTGCTTTTCGCGTTGTTATTGATTCCGATTGAATATGCCGACTGGTTTGCGGTGCTGCTGAAACGTCTGGGCGATACGCTCGCGCCGTTGGCCTTGTTGTCGGTTGGGTTGCAATTGCGGTTGGGGCATATCGCCGAGCACAAACGCAATCTGGCGCTGGGCTTGAGCTTCAAACTTGTTCTCGCGCCGCTGGCGATTTATTTGCTCTATGTGCAACGGCTTGGCGCACACGGCCAACCTATTCAGGTCACTTTATTTGAAGCGGCGATGCCGCCCATGATTACCGCCGCCATCGTAGCGGGTGAACACGATCTTGATCCGCCGCTGGCGAATTTGATGGTGGCGGTGGGCTTGATTCTTTCATTCTTCACGTTGAGTGCGTGGTGGTATTTGTGGAGAGCGGTATAGGTCGTGTCTTGGCATCAAGCTATAGCCATCTGAAGGGCTGAGTGTTTATTTGCCACTGAGGTCAAACGCCAGCTTGCCTTTTTGTCTACCCGCCAGGGCCGCTGTCTTAGAATGCGGCTATGGCGCAAACCTTTCTGGCGGCGGCCGCCACACTTCTTTCCGATCATCGCGATCGTCTGCCCGATCTGTCGGCTATCACCGTGCTGGTCCCGCATCATCATGTCCGGGCGCCGTTCATTGCCGCGCTACGGTCGGTGCTGGGCGATAGGGTCTTCCGGCCGCCGCAATTAATGACCTTGCCGGCCCTGGCCGCGACCCAGAGTGACGCGGCCAGGGCCGAGCCGGATAGCTTGCGGCTGGCCAGTCTGTATGGTTTTTTGTCGCGCATCGATTGGCTGGACGAGGCCGCGCTTTGGCCGCAAGCGGGGGCGCTGCACGAGATGTTGCTGGAACTGGACGACGCCTTGTTGGCGCCGCCGGACCAATATGCCGACTTCGCCGCCCAGGTGGAGTTGGCCGCCCGGCGCACGTTGGCCGCGCCGCTGGATCGGGAGGCCAGGATGGTTTTCGAGGTCTGGCGGGCCTACCAACAATCCGAGCATGGCGGCAGGAAGGCCTATGCCAGGCAGTTGGCAGGCTGGCTGGCCACTGCATCCGGCCCGCTTTACAGCCTTGGGCTGCATGGCTTAAGCCGGTTGGAACTGCGTTTTCTGGCACATTGCAGGGAGTCGGTCGGCCTGCTGGAATTGCCCTTGTCGGTGCCTTACCCGGAGCGGGTGCCGATACTGCGCGCGGCCTGGCAGCCAGGCGATGATTCCCTGCCGGCACGCGCCGCCAGGCTGGCGGAGGCAACGCCGGAGAGCCCACTGGCCGGCAAGTTGGCCATCCTGGCGGCAACTGATATGGAGATGGTGGCGCGCTCGGCGGCGGACGCGATCAAGCATTGGCT
>JAIMKU010000049.1:0-2690 GCA_020692235.1 Hydrogenophilus sp. | reverse complement strand
CATTGCCGTGATCGCCCTCGACCGGTTGGCGGCCCGGCGTCTGCGCGCGGTGCTGGAGCGGGATGCCATCCTGATGCAGGACGAAACCGGCTGGACCTTCTCCACCGCGTCGGTCAGCCATGTCCTGGATTGCTGGCTCACGCTGTTGCAGGACGACTTTTATCACCGCGACCTGCTTGATCTGTTGAAGTCGCCATTCGTGTTCGGCGATGTCGCGGCCGACCACCGGCTCGCCGCCCTGGCCGAGTTGGAACACTTGATCGCCCAGCGCGATGTGGTGACCGGCTTGCCCAGGCTGATCGCCCTGGCCAAAGACGAAGCGGCCGCCGCCCTGCCGATGCTGGCGCGCTTGGCCAAGGCGGCGAATCGCTTCCGCGACGCGCGGCGGCAAACCCTGTCCGGCTGGCTGGAAATACTGTTCGCGGCGTTGGACGACCTGGCCGCGAGCGACGCGATCGAGGCCGACCCCGCCGGCCGCCAACTCATGGAACTGTTGCATCGGCTGCACCGGGAACTGACCGCTGATCGGACCCGTTTGCCGCTGGCGAAGTGGCGCGGCTGGCTTAATCTGCAACTGGACCAGGCGACCTTCCAAGAGACCGAGATCGACAGCCCGATCCGCCTGACCCATCTGGCGGCGGCCAGGCTGAGGGACTTTGAGGCCGTGGTGGTGCTGGGCGCCGATGCCGGCCATTTGCCGCCAGCCGCCCCTCCCACCGTGTTCAACGATGCCTTGCGCCGGCAACTGGGCCTGCCCGGCCAGGCCCAGCGCCAGGCGGAGGCGCTGGACGCATTGATCGACCTGTCAAGCCGTGCCGACCGGGTCTTGTTGTGCTGGCAGGCGCGGCGCGGCAAGGAACCCAACCCGCCCAGTCCGTGGCTGAGCTTGCTAACCACCTTGCACAAACTGGCGTATGGCGCCGATTTGGCGGTCGCCGCGAGCCAGACGGTCACCACGGGTCCGGTCGCGCTGCGGACCGATGCGGTCGTCTGGCCAGGCTTGTCGCGGCTACCGGAGCGCCTTTCGGCCAGCGGCTGGCAGCGTTTGGTTAGCTGTCCATACCGTTATTTTGCCCATTACGACCTGGGCCTTGGCGCGGCGGAAGAGGTGGCCGAGGAGATGGAGAAGGCCGATTACGGCGAATTGGTCCACGCGATCCTGAACCGCTTTCATACCGAGAATCCGCTATTGGCTGCGGCGCAACGGACACAATTGCAGGACGATCTGGAGGCAATCAGTCGCCAGGTGTTTAGCGCCCGCGAAGCGGTCTATTACCTTGCCCTGGGCTGGCGCCTGCGCTGGCAGGGCCGCATCCCGGCCTATCTCGATTGGGCGCTGGCACGGGAGGCGGCTGGCTGGCGCTGGCAAGCGGCCGAGCGCGAATACCGCCGGGAGATGGCCTTGCCCATGGGCCAGAAAGTGACCCTCTACGGTTGGCTCGACCGGCTCGATGAAGGGCCCGACGGGCTGGCGGTCATCGACTACAAGGCCCAGTCGGTGCAGCGCTTGAGAGGCAAACTGAAAACACCGGGCGAGGATGTGCAACTGCCTTTTTATGGGCTGCTGACCGGCGCGGCGCAGGCCGGGCTGGTCGCACTGGACGACGACAAGGTCGATCTGGTCAGTCTTGGGCAACCTCTAGCCGAGGCCGCCGAAGCCGAGGCCGGGCGGCTACTGACCACCTTTGCCGCGTTGCTGGAAGGCGCGCCGCTACCGGCCAACGGCGCACCCGAAACCTGCGCCTGGTGCGAGATGGCAGGGCTGTGCCGGAAGGCGCACGACTTCGCCGCCAGCGGCGCGGTTGAGGGCTAAGGAGATGCTGATTTATGCGTTTTCGTCGCTCCCGAGTAAACCGTGGTCTGACCCGTTTATCTTTGTTCTTCTTTCTCTCTGTTGCCTAACGTGGAGCTAAGGGGCTGCGCGCTTTTACGCAGTCCCGCTTGAGCGTAGGGTTAGACCGCTCACTCATAGTGGGTCCACATCCGCAGAACGCGGACGATTTTCTCTTCGCTAAAAACTTCGTACACGATACGGTGCTGAATATTGATGCGGCGCGAGTAAGCGCCGACAAGATCACCGACCAGCTTCTCGAAGGGCGGCGGATTTTGAAATGGATTGTTACCAAGCACAGCCAGTAGTTCTTGCGCCTTGGGCTTGAGACCGCTTGCGGCAAGTTTCTTTGCATCTTTGAGTGCTTGCTTGGCATACACAAGCTCCCAACTCACCACTTAAGCTCCTTCGCGCTTCTTGCGAGGGGCTCAGCCATACCTGCTTTTATGGATTCGCGCATACCGGGCACTGCAAGTAGGTACAAAGTTTCTTGAATTGCGCCCCAGTCTTCCGTAGAGAGCAGTACAGCACTGCTGCGCTTGCCTGAAATGATGATTGGTTCATGAGACTCTACTGTTTCATCAATGAGCCGGTACAAATTTGCGCGGGCTTCGCTGGCGGTAAGTGTGTGCATTTTTTGCTCCTTCAAAGAAGGTTATATAGTACGCAATAACGTACGCATCATCAAGCCAATATGCATGCGCCAAGAGAGGCCTAACGTAAAGTTGAGCGGCGCGCCGCTTTTGGTGCGTCCGCTCGAAATAATTAGAAATAATTAGAATAATTAGGGGTCAGACCACGGTTTTTAAAGTTTCTTATTCCAAGGTAATTATTAAGGCTATGTCACTGTTAAATGTTG
>JAIMKU010000048.1 GCA_020692235.1 Hydrogenophilus sp. | reverse complement strand
CGCACCTCGATGTCATTTCAGAAAAGGTGATCAACCGCAGCATCCGGAGAATGGGAATCACTCGAATTGTTGTCGCGCACCGACCGGAAACGATTCTCTCGGCCGATCGAGTCTACATTTTGGAAAATGGTACGCTAAGCGAAGCAGATCGCGACACGCTTGTCGCGCGCTTCGCGCGCAACTTTCCCGCCGGGGCAATTGATCAAAGTTGCCCAGCCTAACAGTTATTGGCAACGCCAGAATTGGATCAATAGCAGATGCTCATCGCAAATCAGCTGCAAATGATATACAAGGGAGGTCTCCGCGCACTTCATAACGTCTCCTTCGCAGCGACGGGAATTGTCGGCCTAGTAGGCCCAAATGGGGCAGGCAAGTCCACCCTGATGAGAATACTAGTCGGTATTCAAGAACCCACCGGAGGCGACGTCAGTCTTGACGGGACTACGCAAAGTGATTGGGTACTCCAGACCCGCCAGCGAATCGGATATCTTCCGCAGGATTTCGGATTGTACCCAGAGGCTACCGCCAAAGAGTTGTTGGTGCATCTTGCGGTGCTAAAAGGGTATGCGAGAAAACATGAGCGTAGGGCCGAGGTGGAACGTGTTCTCGCTGCTACAAATTTGACTAGCGTAGGCAACCGCCGCTTGGGCGGCTTTTCAGGTGGAATGCGACAACGCTTTGGTCTAGCACAAGCAATCCTGGGAATGCCGCGGTTCCTTGCGATTGACGAGCCGACGGCGGGACTGGACCCAGATGAAAGGTACAGATTACTCAACTTGATAGCCGGCCTAGCACAAACCACAGTAGTGATTTTGTCGACGCACATAGTCCAAGATGTTTCGGACCTATGTAACCGCATGCTCGTATTAAACGGCGGATGTTTGGTGGACGACGTTCAACCGCACAGCGCAATCGAAGCATTGCGAGGCCGCGTGTGGAGGGTTATTTCCGATCCGGTCAGGCGGGACAACGCCGAGCCCGCGTATCGCATTTTATCAAACCGACTTGTCGGGGGCCAGGTTGTATCGAATTGCCTGAGCTCGAAGCGTCCGAACGACAACGCAGTATTGATCGAGCCAACTTTAGAAGATTACTACTTTGCGCGCCTGTCCGAAGCCGGACTCGGGGACTCACATGTGGGTTGAAGCTTGCCGTTTCGAACTGAGACTCCAGCTGAAACAACCTACCACCTTCGTACTGCTACTGTTGGGGTTCTCGTTAGCGGCGCTACAGGCGTTTGGCCACACGGCGATGTTCATCGCCCCGGTCCCTGTACAGGGTGCACCCTTGGGGCTAGTCTGGGGTGTCGGAATTACAATGCTCCTCCTGCCGGTACTTAGTGCTCTTCCTATTGCACGAGCTGCATTAAGGGAGAATATGTATCGAGCCGGAGCGTGGCTCGATGTGCTAGGCAAGCCCGTATCTTACAGGGTCGGCCGGATCGTAGCCGCTGGTATTCTCTCAATGGCGCTTGCGACGGCTATTGCGCTACCGTTTGTGCTTGTATATGTATTTCCTAGCTTCGCTGCGTACCCACTGGCAAAGCTGCAATGGAGTGCCTTGTTATGGGCGGCTGCCCTGTTTGCAATACCCGGGGCATTAATTTCAACGGGATTCCTGTATGCAGCGGCCGCGCATTTCGGAACTCTTTCTGCTGCGCTCCTCAGCGCGGTCGGCCTCTTTGTATGTATGTTCGCCGCTAATAACTTAGCGTCGTCCCAAGCAGAACTGGCTTTGCTTGATCCGTTTGGAGTACGCCTTTTTACCCGCGAAGTCCTAATGGCAGTGCCTTTCGCCGAACGGGCGTATTCTGAAGTGGCCCCGGGCGTTATGCTGAACGTTAATCGCCTGCTCTGGGTCTGCCTGGCCCTGCTGGCAGTCGGTATGTCCGTTTTCAAAGGATCACGGCCGTCCTATAACACGAGTTTGGTTGATACCAACGTGCCCGTTGCACGCCATGAGTATCCGGTGAGCCCACCGCGACCCGCTGGCCTCTTCCTTAGTTGGCTGTGCCTATTTCGCTTTGTATCGCGCGACTGCACCTACCTGCTTAGAACGCCGACATTGCGGGTGGCAGTTCTGGTGTTATCGGCGGTGTTACTGGTTGAATTGGGACGTGTAGAGCCCCCGTTTTTCTATCCATCGTACCCGTCCTATGCGGTGCTCCTTGGTGCGCTTGGTGGTGTATTTAGCTCGATTTTGTGCGTGGCGATCGCACTGGTTACCGGAGAATTGGTGCACCGGGAACAAGAGCTTCGTATTTCATCCATTCTGGACTGCATCCGTCAGTTGACAAATATCCGACTCATGTCGAAGGCGATTGGGGTCGGTTCGGCTGCACTGGTACTCTATGGGATGGGAGCTATTTCTCTCGCCTGCTATTCGCAAGTGCTGGTAGGGATATGGCCTGATATGCCTTTTTGGTACGGGGCAGTGATGGTCGCTGCTCCGGGAGTGGTTTTTGCGCTGGCGCTAGTTCCATTGCATGCACTTGCCGGATCGCGGTCGGCGGGACACGTAATAACACTTGCGGCGATCGGTATTGGTGCGGCTATTGGGAACTGGTCCGGTCATCGCGACGTGCTGCAGTTCGCGTGGTTTCCACCTGTTTGGGAATCCGATCTACTCGGACTCAGTGGAGTATCGGCCTGGCCTAAGTTTCTTTTGTATTGGGTAGTGTGGGTGCTTGGCGTCTGGGTGCTACTCCAATATAGGCTTGAGCGAAGCTCAGGAGCGCGGCGCCAGCGGGCGGTTGCATTGTGTATGCTATTCGCGGCCGCGGTACTAGTTGGGTGGCACATCCATTCCACTAGTCCCAATGACCCAGGCGCGATTCGGGACGCACGATTCGCTTACGAGCGTGATCTAAGAATGCAATTCCTTGACCCACAGCCGCGACTCACGGATCTGCTGCTCAACCTGGATGTGTCCCCAGAGAGGTCTACGGTTGAGGTTGCAGGAGAGTTGAGATTTGTTAATCACCATCCCACCATGATTGACAAACTCGTCATCAATATTCCGCCGGG
The DNA here is from genome assembly GCA_020692235.1 of Hydrogenophilus sp. Classification (GTDB taxonomy): domain Bacteria; phylum Pseudomonadota; class Gammaproteobacteria; order Burkholderiales; family Thiobacillaceae; genus Parasulfuritortus. The sequence goes on along the minus strand of JAIMKU010000048.1, from coordinate 9,367 downwards.
GGCGAAGTTTGGGCGACTGATTCTTCCAAATAGCGACGTCATTCAAAGCGGATTGCTTTACCGTGTCGTTCGACTCCATGTGCCTCTGGCCCCTAAAGCGGAAGTACTGATCACCTTTGAAGCGGAAATGCGTTCGGGTATCGGTCGGATTAGCTCGGCGGGAATCAATTTGCCGGTCGCGAGCTTTGTTCCGGCGCTTGGTTATAACCCACAAATTGAGTGGATATCCCGCGTTGATCGTGCTCGGGAAGGTCTCGGTGAGCGAACTGATGCGCCGGCTGACATCTTGAATTCCGAGGCGGTATACGGCTTCCCAAACGTAGTCCGGGCGAACGTGGACGTTAGTGTCAAACTCCCGCCCGGGTGGACAGTCGTTGTGCCAGGTGAACTTCGATCTGAGAAACAGGAGTTAGGTCGCCGTTCCGTGCGTTATTCGTCTGAGACTCCCATATTGCCGATGTTCTCAGTCGTTGCGGCTCCTTGGCGCGTTTTAAACGATGCGTCTGGGCGAGTTGAGGTCTTGACATCTCCATACCATGTGGCGAATGCGGCAGCCTTTAAGCAAGGGAGCGAAGCCGCCCTCGATTACTGTGCGACATTATTTGGAGCGTATGGCCGCTCACGTCTTCGGGTTGCCGAGGTAAGCAGCTTTGAGCCCGCCGCGCAAAGTCATGATGGCGTTATATTGATTCCCGAGACGTTCGGATTTAATGCCGATATTCGCGCTGACGGCGTATATTCGCGTTTGGCGGATCGCATGTCAGTCGATCCGACGTTATTGGTTGCCGCCCATGAAGTGGCTCATCAATGGTGGGGGCATCGTTTGCTGCCTGCCGATGTTATCGGCTCGCCTTTCGTGATGGAATCAGTTGCGCAGTTTTTAGCACTTTCGGTAATTGAGCGCGTTCAGGGTCAGCGCCGGTGGCGAGTGGCGATGCGACAACAGCAGCGCGAATACTTTGAGGGTCGCGCGAATTCGCGAGTCAGCGAGCTACCGTTAGTTCGAACCGGATCTTCGCCGCATGTGCTTTATGCCAAAGGTTCAATAGCACTGTTCCGTTTGCGAGACGCAGTTGGGGAGAACGTCCTGGACGAGGTGTTGGCAGAGTATTTTCGTGACTTTACTAGTGTAGACCGTCGAGCGACACCCACTAGTTTTGTGCAGTACCTAGCCAGAGCTGCCGGCGAGAATTCCGACCTTGTCCACGAGCTTTTTGAGGAAGTAATCACATATGATCTCATTGCGCGTACGGCGAGTCTTTATACGGATGGAGTCACGGGTCGGTTGGTTTCCGATTATGAGATAATGCTTGAAAGGTCAGGGGCTCTCTCGCCCGCACGGCAGAAGAGTCCCGCTCGCGTGACAGTTGAATGGCGAGACGGCGAAAAGGTAATCTTGACGGAGCAGTTGAAGCTGCAACCAGGCAGGAATCGATTGCGCGCCACATTGCCGCACGCACCGACGGAGATGATCGTTGACCCCGATTCTCTCTTTCTAGATGCAAATGTCAACAATAATAGGCGTTTGTTAACCACGGCAACCGTGTCGGCCGAGCAATAGTTTTAACAACCAACTTGATCGAATTGCGTCCATCCTCCAGGTAGCGGGTGAACGCCTCCATTTCTCGCCCGCAACCGTACGTCTTTGATTCCTAGCAGATAGGCTAGGCGGGCAACCGGAGTACGAGTTCAGCAATGGGCGCGTGTTCTACGACCGGCCGGTTGGCGAGGGGGAGGCCATGTGCGCAGGCGCGTCGATCTCATCAGGGCTGAAGATCAGTCCGTGCGCGATCACCTTCGCAGCGTACGGGGCGCGCCGAGCACGCGGGCGCGCATGTGGACCGCCTTGAGCATCGATTGACATAAGATGTATTAGACGCATGGCCAGGAAAGCCAGCTAAGTTCGATGAGGAATTACTGTTGGGATACACCCCACTTCCGTCCTGGCTCAATCTGGTGAGCGATTCTTCTCAACCCTGAGCGAAAAGTGATCAAGCGTGGCGCGCACACCAACGTCAAAGACCTGGAGAAATCGATCCAGGAGTACCGGAAGCGATACAACGCAGACCCTAAGCCATTTGTCGCGAAAGAGCGCGGACCAGATCACTAAAAGCGTCGGCCGAGCGGCCGCTTATTTATGACACACCACACTAGTACTCGCCCAATACGCCTAGAATTTGCTCAAGTGTATTTCTGATTTCCCTTATTTCGTCCGGCAGTGCCTTTAGCTCTTCAGTTTCGACGGCCATCCTCATTGGAGGAGCGATGGTGAACGTAAGTAATTCCGACAATCCCTTCAAGGCACTGGATGAAAGGAAAATCAAATCGTGTGCGGATAGAGTAAGAGTTATAGGGGCGCGGTCATTGTTGAACGCCACTTCCATTCGGGCGAGTGCTGTGAGCTTCCGCTCGCTTCCGAGGAACATGGGAATTACTCTCACTGCACCGACGTCGTCAAAGGGATCGGGGAAATCGTTCGAGTTCTCGGAGAGTAATTTATCCCCCAGTTCTTGCAGGGACTGGGAGCTTATGAGTGCAGGAGCGTGCTGTTGAATTGCTGTGCTTATTTCATCGAAGATTGGAGACGCAAAGAAATTGTACTCATTCGGAGAGGTCATTTGCTTTGCGACAAGCGCCAAAGTAACTGTCCCGTCTGGTCCGACTCGAGTCGAGATCGATTCAAAACTCAGCGATCCTTCTGCGAGGCCACGCTGTAGCTCGCTAAGCAACTCGGGGGTCAGTTGTTGTTTAAGTGAGGCAAGCTCCCCTATAAACTTTTGGCTCATAATCCAACCACCTTCGCTCGAAGTGACGTGGTCTTCTCGAACGCGTAGTCGTTTAGTGTAATCCCTGGGCTTGATAGCTTCTTATTCTTTTGCTGAACGTAAATGCGTGCGGCCGATCGTCGATGAGATTCGGCACTTAGCCGCTTTGTCATTCTGTTGACTGCTGAATTCAACGCCGCGCGAAATTCTTTATTTTCATCCACGCAATCTGGAACGGCGAGATGCCATCCAGGTCGGACTAGCTCCAAAGCCGCCAAACCTTCGTCGGTGATTTCTGCTCGACGCTCCTGGCTTTTCGGTTTGACGATGACAAGTTGCTTTTCGACGAGGTCGGAGATTAATCGAGGCAGATTTTGCTGAAGTATCCCCGTTATGGCAGACAGCTGTGTCATTGAGTAAGACGAATCTTGCTCAACTGAACGTTGGTTACTTTTCCAGCGAATCTGAGCCAGCGCCAAGAGAACTGCAACAGCCCGCTTTCTCGAAACCAAATACGTGTGCTGGCTGTCGGCTTCCGTCCGTTCCGCGGCCACCTCCAAAATTCCGTCCATTGCTCGAACGTACCCGACGATCACCCCACGCTCATAGGTCTCCTCGGACGCTGAGCTGGCGACGAGCACGCCTCGTACCTTCGCGGCCAAGTCCCTCAGTTGCTTGAGGTCTCCACGCCGCACCGCACGCGCCGTTGGCTCGAGGTAAGCATTGAGGTCAGCTGACGTTGACATCATGGCGTTCTCCTGCAGGGGATTCAAATCTATCATAATCACGACCTTGTCATGTATAGATGGCTGCGGCGTACCTCCCACTTTTTGGATCCAATAGCTGGTCAACCAGCTTGCAGCGGTCGGGCGAAACGACCAGACCGATGTCCCTCGGCGAGACAGGACCGACTGCGATGCGTGCCATAACCGCATAGGAATTTGCGAGCGCCGTCCGGGACTGGGGATCTTGTGCGATGTCAAACGCCATGCGCTCCCACCATCCACTGGGTTGTGGCGCCTGATCCATCACCGGAACCAAGACGAGGTCCGCTCCTACTTCCCTGGCGATCCGTCGTCCCGGAACATCGCGAGCAAAGTCTTCGCAAATCAAGACCATACAGCGACCGACGTTCGGGATATCACGGATGATCATCGCACTCGCCATAGTATTCACAGATTCCTCGTCCAGAGGACCATCGCCCAGTACGTGATTCAATCCGGCCCTTGTTAGAAGTTCGCAAGGAAAGGTGTAAGCATGGACCTTGTCCTGCGACCAACGTTCCTCCCCATAGTTGTCAAGTACGAAGGCACGGTTGACCGGATAGGCTGAACCAACATCGACCGCCTCAGTTCCTGCGACAAGTAGCCCCGGTGCGTTGGGAGCCCCCCTTGCCCAGCGCTTGATCGCGGTCCTGACCTCCACGTGAGAGACGAGTTCAGGCATCACCACGATGTCAACCTCCTTGTCAAGCATCCACTCAAGAGTGGTTAGCATTCGCGACACCACGGACTTCAGCGTCATCGATGCCAGCCTGACAGATGCGCGTCCTCCTCGTGACTCCCATACAACCTCGTTCTCATCTAGCACAAGTGAGAGGATTCCGATCCTAAGTGAGGCGGTCTTGGCGAGTCGCCCAATTGATGCGCTGCGGCCGTAGTCGATTCTGCACGCAATATTTCCCGGAACGCGCGCAAGATTTGAGTAGAGCTGCGGAAGCAAGTTCCCGTTGTTACAGACGCGACTAGCGGGGATTACCAAACCGTCAATTGAGCCTGGCAGTAGAAGATTGTTGTGGAATGCGAGCCGATCAAGAAAAGGCTGTAGAGACTCGACGACCGAACTGGATCTACGGTAGCCCAATCCGTTCAGACAGACGTCAATCAACCGCGTGGTATACACCAGGGCGGTAACGGCTTGAATGAAGGCCGGCTCACTGCGGTCCGTCGTCGCGGATAAGTCATCAAGGTAGCCGGTTATCACACGCACCAACGACGTCGGGAAGAAAATGTGCCCGCCGACAATTACTTCAGACAGATACAGTCCTCTCCACTTTGCCTCAGCCATTTTGACTGATAGCGCATCCCTGGGCTGGGTGACGAAAAATGGATGAACCGCACGAAATCTGTCTTCCTCGAAAAGAACATCGTACAACGCTGCGAACGCCACAATCGGATCGGGACGGAGCGATATTAACGAACGTGCAAGCGCGATTGCTGACATATTGTCACCGATAGGTGCAGAAAATGGCTATTGTGCCTCGCCCTTTCTTTGAAAACAGCTGAACTTCGGCTTCGGTCACCCACGCCGCTTCGAGCAATTCAGACGCAGACACGGCGGCAAGACGCGCCTCCCCGCCGAGTTCGACGACAAACCTGGAGGAGCCGCGCGGATGACTCGCGGCGTTCCAACTTCTGACTTCATTGCCTGAAAACCTACAAGTCCTCACGCCCACTCCTCCGCCGTTTCACAACTCAGTTGCATGGGCACATGGCTGCGAGCACCCGCATCACCAATTGAGTGGCTCGGGTTTGTCAATGCGTTACACAACGGAAACGCACCGAAAGCGTTCGCTCACTTCTTCGAGCCAAGGATAGCTCGGAAGTTCTTCGTCTCGTCGGCTTCCTTCGCAACAAGACTTGGCAAGCATTCGGCGAGGTCAAGCAACGACACCTTGCACTGAGCTAATGGGCCGCTTGTCGGGCGTAATCATGGCTGTTGTGGACCGAGTGGGTCAAGCGGCACGTCTCGGATGGGCGAATTGCTGGGGCCGGCGTAGCAGGGAATCGGAGGATTCGCCCGTTCCAACTCTGGCCCAATATCTGGCCGGCTGAATCTCTACCTCGCACCCCGACGCCGCCGCGCAATTACCGGATCGCTCCTCACGATTGCCAGCGATATGCCTTTGCTGAGCGACGCCGGTACGAAGACATTCGAGTTCCGGATACCTGTCTCAGTGTCTCTCGGCTCGATTCACTACGAACTCGGACAACTTTGAAAGGACCAACGCGAGATCCGCTCGATTTCGCATGTCGTCAAAGTGCAATTGGCTGACCGATCCGTCAACCACGCCTACAGCGAGTTCGGCCTGACCAGACTCCCAGATCAGTAGATCCGCCTCCTCATCGTTTCGCCGTAGATTTAAGCACCATGACGGATCTGAGCGATCAACAGACGAACAGTCAAACCGCGCAGCAACGCCTGACGCAACGAGCTGCCGTTCCATCGAGCACAGCCACGCTTCAAAAACGTCGAAGATGTGCATGCCTATGGGTTCCGGATTACGCAAACAATGCAAGTTGCAGGAGTCAATTCAGCGGGTGCTGGGCTATAGAGTCACTGGCAATCATTACTGGGCAGATTCCACAGAAATATTTCATTCGGTGGCCGAGGGCTCTGGGATGTTATCGCCTCCAGCCTCCCTCGAATCATGAATCGCTTTGGCATTTGCAACCGCGTTCGTTATTGCATCACCACACAACTCATCCGATGTCGCGACAATTAGTGATCCATTTGTGTCGTAAATCTTCCAGATCTCACCTTCCTGTCGAATGGCAAGTGAATAGAGTGGTTGCGCCACCTCGCTGTAAAACAACCCGCGACGACCGACAATTGCCCAGCTTTCTACCGCTTTTCCCTCATTGGTCGGGAAACCGAGTCGCCCGCTACTATCACTCATTGTGTAATAGTCACCGGCACGACTACACGTCGGCTCATGCCTTTCAACACAGCCCGCGACAAACAGAAAAACTAGAATTGAAGCGCTCTTAGTTCTCATTTTCTATCCAATCGATCATGCTGCTCGGAGTCCAAATGCTACCGGAGATTAGATATGGTGCGGATATAGGAAGCGGCGCACCAGCTGCTGCTGCACCAATAGCCGCATAGGTTGTACAATTATATCCCCCGGCAAAATATGCCTTGCTCTTAGCTTGCCCCGTGTACGCAATAAAAGCGTCCCGCTGCGACGCAGAAATGCGATAACGAATTGAATAATACCTGTCGTAGTGTTGCAAAGTAGGCACAGGCTCGTTCGCCCAAAATAGGTACCCTCGCTGCGGCATCAGAAGGCCTTTACTGCTATCACCAGGCCAGAATCCGAAAAAATCCCATGCCGACTCTGGCGCTCCAATCTTACGAATTCCCAAATAAGAATGCCCGGGCGAAGTAGGTTCCGTGGATTGTGCCGCGGAAACTTCGAATTCGTATTCAGCTTCATCGTCGCCGGAGATGTCGCCACCATCTTTTAGCACCACCTGCTCCCCGTCCTTGTGCTGCAGATGATTGAACGCCCACTGGAAGGCCCCCGTGAGTGCGCCGTGCGCAAATTTACCCCCCGTCACCTCGGAAACGCTCCCCCCGACGATGGCGGTGGCGAACGCTTCCCCTAGTTTGCTGTCGATTTGTTCAATAGCTGGCGACACAGACTCGGTAATTCCTGCACTTACAAACCCATGTCCAAACTGTCCACCCTGCATGGTGTGCAAGACACCACCGGTAAACCCATGTGTCACCGCCTTTGCCACCCGCCCCCAGCTGCTGAGCTGCTTGCCGTTCTTCATCCAACCCGCGAGGTTCTTGGTGTTCTTGAACCCGCTGCCGATGTCGTTGAACAGCCCAGCCGAGAATGCACCGATGACGGCGCCTTCGGTACCTCCGTTGATCGCGCCTGATGTCGCTCCGGCGACGAGGACGCCAGGCATGGCCGTGGCACTCCCAGCGTTCAACATGCCGTTCACGATGCCCGGCATGTAGATATTGATGACCACGGTAATCGCGATCATCGCCATCTGCTTGCCGGTGAAATAGCCGGTCGGGTCCGTCAGTGTCAGCGGGTTGTTCAGCACGTAGGTATAGCGATTCAAGCCTTGTGTAGCGTCGTCCTCGACGAAGGGGTCGGCCTGGATGAACCGACCTAGTTCGGGGTCGTGCAGACGTCCGCCGAAGTGCACCAGACCGAGCCGGTCCACATGCTCGTGGTTGGTGAAACCCCGCTTGGTGGTGGTGCCGACCGGACCGAGGACAGCGGCCTGCCAGTTGGCCGGGTCGCGGCGCTTGCCATGCGCATCGAAGCTGGTGCGATCGACCTGGGTGCCGCTATGCGCGCCAGTCTGGTCGGTGATCACTTCCACCGAGCCCAGGTGATCGGCGAACAGATAGCGGTAGTCCAACGTGGGATCGGACACGACGCCGGTGAACGTGCTGACCAGAATCAACGTGCCGCCGATGGCGCGGCGGACCCGCACGCAGCCACTGGTGGTGCATCCCGCATCACTTCCTTCGATGCGCTCAGTACCGCCGATGTAGCGCGTGGTCGTGGTGCCACCTTGCAGATCCACGCGCTTCACGCGGGCATTGCTGGCGTCGTAGGTGAATGATGTTCGCGATGCCGGACTGAATGCCGACCCTTCGATCAGTTCGGTCGGCCGGTGGTAGGCGTCATAGTCAACGGATCGAACATCCGTGGACCCTAGACGAACCATCTGCTGGTTGCCGGCGGCGTCATAAAGATAGGTCTTGCCGTAGGCCGCCGAGACCGCGTGCGGCCGGGCGCTGGCGCTTCCCCCGGAAGATCCCGGTATGGCGCCCACACCGCAGCCCGCGCGGCCCGGATAACTGTATGGCGAGGCTGCACCATTAACCGTCTTCTGACAGATGTTGCCGATGGGGTCGAAGGCGATGAGCAGCGTATCTGTGCCCTGCCCCGGCAAGTTGGGACCTTTCAAATTGATCCTGGTCATGCGATCAAGCCGATCGTAGTAGACCGTCTCATCAAATCCCGAGCGCAGGTCCATGCGGCGGACCAAGTTGCCGGCTAGATCGAAATCCAGATTCCAGGACTGCAGCGACAGCGATGGCGTCGCGCTGCCCGATTGCAGGGTGTCGATGCGCCCGGTCAACGGGTCGAAACTGCGCCGGGTCTCCAGCGCAATAGAATCGTGCCGCGTTTCCTTCACGGCGTTGCCGCGCGCATCCTGTTCGCCCAGGCGCCAATACACTTGCGAGAGATTGCACGAGCTGGGTTGGCTGGTGGCATCGGGTGCCTTGCAGATCGCGGTCAGATGACCGCGGGCACCGTAGTACATCTCTTCGCGTTGGCTGTAGGTACGCGCCTGACTATTGACCGTGAGCCCGAAACTCAAGCCCTGCTTGAGCACGCGTCCCAGACTGTCGTAGATCGTGTCTTCGGCGTAGTTGGTGCCGTCCAGGGTCAGATTGCGGCCGATCTCGCGCCCCAGCGTGTCGTAGCTGAACTGGGTGTACACCGTGTTCTGACCGGCCGCGCTGCGGCGCTGTTCGACCAGTAGCCCTGGGTACGCGGCGCCGGTCGCTGCGTTGTAATCGTAGGTAAAGCTGTCGGCAATTCCCGAGCCGATCGCGGCGTCTTCAAACCCATGGCGAAAGACCACATCGCCAGAGCTGGGTGTGGCTCCCGTCTTGCGGTGCCAGATGCGCCCGAGCGCATCATGAAACTCCTCGACGACGATGCCGCGTGCATCGTCGGTTCGAATGACCTCGCCGGCTGCGTTGTAGATAAACGTCGTGGTACCGCTTGCCGGCGAACACGCCTTCCGCGGCCGCAGCACCGAGCGCCACCAGAT
>JAIMKU010000047.1 GCA_020692235.1 Hydrogenophilus sp. | reverse complement strand
GCCTGATCCACGTCGGCACCGTCTATATCACCTTCGGCTTGTTCGTCACCCGCGGCATCTGGATGCTGCTCGACTCGCCGCGCCTGCAAGATCGCTGGGTCAAGGTCGTGCCGCACCTCAACGACACCCTGCTGCTCACCGCCGCCATCGGCCTATTGATCCCGGCGGTCTCAACCCGCTTACCCACCCCTGGCTATTGGTCAAGATTTTCGGCCTGCTTCTCTATATCTACCTCGGCACCATGGCCATCAAGCGCGGTCGGACCAAGGTCCAGCGCACGCTTTACTTCATTGCCGCACTCGCCACCATCGGCTACATCATCGCCATGGCAGTCACCAAACAGGTCATTCCAGGCGTGATCTGATGACCCTCGTACTCATTCATCAGCCGACTAGTATGAAATTAGTAACAAATCACCACTTCAAGGTTGATTTGAAGCAAATTTCTTAAGCAAAAATTAACTTTATTTACTATACAATGGCCTCGCTTCAAATTCCTTAACCCCATTGCATCGAAAGGACTACAGATGAAAAAGATTTCCGCTGCTGTTGCTGCTATCGCCCTGTTTGCCGCCGGTTCCGTCCTGGCTGCCGGTGGTGACGAACTGGTCAAGAAAAATGGCTGTCTGACCTGCCACGACGTCAGCGCCAAGAAGATAGGCCCCTCCTTCAAGAACATCGCCACCAAGAGCGACAAGGCCACTATTGTTACCGCTATCGGAAAGGGCAGCAAGGGCAAGTACGGCAAGATGCCTATGATGGCTCAGCCCAAGGCTGCCGCCGACGCAGCTGCCATCGCCAACTGGATTGTCAGTCTGAAGTAAGCTGGCTGGTAGGCACAAAAAAAGCGCGGCCAGGCCGCGCTTTTTTTGTGCCCGGAACCAGCCGGTTCAGCGTTCGTATACAACGTAATCGAAGGCCAGGCCGTTAGCACCAACCTGATGCTGCCGTGATACCTCCCGCCAGACCGCTTGATCGAGCTCGGGGAAGTGGGCATCGCCCTCGAAATCGGCTTGTATCTCGGTGATATATAGACGGGCTGCTAGCGGCAAGGCCTGTTCATACAGACTGCTGCCCCCGACAAAGAATACCTGGTCGTCATCGTCCGTGAGCCGGATCGCTTCCGGCAACGAGCGCGCAACCAGACAGCCATCCCGGCTATAGCTCGGATCGCGACTTACGATGATCGTCGTCCGCCCCGGCAATGGCCGGCCAATCGACTCATAGGTCTTGCGCCCCATGACGATGTGATGGCCCATGGTGAGCGACTTGAAGCGCTTCAAGTCCTCGGGCAGGTGCCAGGGGAGTGTGTTGTTAATGCCGATGACCCGATTACGGGCCATGGCAACGATGAGACTCAACCTCGGCTTCACGCTTTCCTCCTCACTGGCATCACACCGCCACAGGTGCCTTGATGCCCGGATGCGGGTCGTAACCTTCAAGGCTGAAGTCCTCATACTTGAAGGCAAACAGGTCGGTCACCCGAGGATTCAGTCGCATAGTCGGCAGCGGACGTAAATCCCGACTAAGTTGCAGGTCCACCTGATCGAGGTGATTCAGGTAGATATGGGCATCGCCCAGGGTATGCACGAAGTCGCCCGGCGCCAAGTCGGTCGCCTGGGCCATCATCATGGTCAACAAGGCATAGCTGGCGATATTGAACGGCACGCCCAGGAAGATGTCGGCGCTGCGCTGGTAGAGCTGGCAGGACAACTTGCCGTCGGCAACATAGAACTGGAAGAAGGCATGACAGGGCGGCAGCTTCATCCGCTCCAGGTCGCCCACGTTCCAGGCCGAGACGATGATGCGGCGGGAATCCGGGTTTTTTTTCAGGGTCTCCAGCACCTCGGTAATCTGGTCGACATGACGGCCATCCGCCGCCGGCCATGACCGCCATTGGTAGCCGTAGATCGGGCCCAGGTCGCCGTTCTCATCGGCCCATTCGTCCCAGATGGAAACGCCGTTGTCCTTAAGGTATTGGATATTGGTATCGCCCCGGAGAAACCATAGCAGTTCGTGGATCACCGACTTGAGGTGAACCTTCTTGGTGGTCAGCAGGGGAAAACCGGCCGCCAGATCAAAGCGCATCTGATAGCCGAATACCGAAATCGTCCCGGTACCGGTCCGATCGGCCTTGCGCGTGCCATGCTCGAGCACATGGCGCAGCAGGTCATGATAGATGCGCATTAATCGTTTCCCTTAAGCAGATGCCGGTAAATCGGTTCATGACGATGAGGATGCCACGCTGGCCGGCATCAATGCAAAATGGTTTTACCGAGTTCGGCCAGGATGTCCCGCACCAGCTTGCGGCCCGCCTCGCCCATGCCACGGGTCAGTGTCGCCTCGTCCCGTTCGCCGTTTATCAAGCGGCGCATGATGCCGCCCAGTCGGGCCATGTCGCCGCCGGCCTTCATCATCTGCTCGGCCATGTTCGCCAGCGTGGTAAAAGCCTCCATATTGCCTCGGCTGGCCAGGCCGATCATGGTCCCCAAACCGGGGGCTGCGGTGGCGGGATCGCCGCCGGCGTCGATCGGCGGCAACGTGGCTGGGTTGTCGATACCGGCCAGGATGGCCTCAACGATCACTTTGTCCTCGTCGTCCAGACCCAGCAACACGGTGCGCTCACGCTTTCCGTCGATAATCTCGCGCACCACCGATACCATCACCGCCCAGCCCCGGCTTTCCGCTTCCCGCAACATGTCCAGTAGTTGGGGGATCAGCGAGCGGTCGTGAATGGCGCTCACCACGGCATGGACGAACTGCGCGTGCATCTTGAGTATTTGTTCGGCGGCATCGGGTAGTTGGGCCATCAGTCGTGCTCCATCTCAGTCAGCGGTTGCCAGCCCCCGTTCCGGTAAACCTGTAGCGGCCGGTAATCCGATTTGTAAGCCATTTTCGGACTTTTCTCAATCCAGTAACCCAGATACAGATAAGGCAGGCCCAGCCCGGCGGCCAGGCGTATCTGGGTGAGGACGTTGTATACGCCCAGCCCGCGCTTGGCCAGATCCGGTTCATAAAAGGTATAAACGGCCGACAGACCATCCGGCAGACGATCGATCAGACTCACCATGACCAGCCGGCCGTCAAGGCGAAACTCGGCCAGTGCGCTGTCCACCTGGCTGGTTAGCATAAAAGCCCGGTATTGCTCGCGGTCGTCCATATCCATGCCGCCGCCGGCATGGCGGGCCGTCTGATAACGCCGATACAGGGCATAGTGAGCCTCGTTGAATTCCAGTGGCCGTAATTCGTAATCGATGTCCTGGTTCCGGGCTCGATTGCGGCGCTGACTGCGCCGAGGCTGAAAATCGGCCACCGCCACCCGCGCCGGTTGGCAAGCCTGGCAAGCGTCGCAGCGAGGCCGGTAGACATAATGACCGCTGCGCCGGAAACCCAGCCGAACCAGCTCGCCGAACACCACGGTATCGACCGACGAGGCCGGTGCGGCCACTTGCGAACGGGCCATCCGATCCGGCAGATAGCTGCACGGATAGGGCGCCGTCAGATAAAATTGGAGGCGCTGTATAGGCAGTTCAGTCAATAAGGTCATGGTCAAAACACCATGGGCCGGGCATGGCCGGCCCATTCACCAACAACGCCAGCCGGCTCTCAAATTCCCGCCGGGCAATCGGCCGCGCACCCAGCGAAGCCAAGTGCGCGGTCTCCATCTGGCAGTCGATCAGACCGAACTCCCAGCGACGCAATTGCGCAATCAGATGGGCAAAGGCGATCTTGGAGGCATCGGTAACCTGGGCGAACATGGATTCACCGTAGAACATCCGGCCAATTGAAACGCCGTACAGTCCGCCAACCAGTTCCCCCCCCCAACCAGGTCTCGACCGAGTGGGCATAACCCAGAACATGGAGCCGGCAATAGGCCTTGATTATGTCGGGCACGATCCAACTGGCGCCCTGGCCTGGCCTCGGCTCGGCGCAGGCCCGCATGACCGGCTCGAAGGCGGTATCGACCCGCACCTCGTAATCGCGTCGTCGCAAGCGTTTGGCCAGCGAGCGGGACAGCTTGAATTGGTCCGGGGGCAACACCATGCGCGGATTGGGCGACCACCACAGAATGGGCTGATCGGGTCCGAACCAGGGGAAGATGCCCTGATTGTAAGCGGCCAGCAGCCGCTCGGGCGACAGATCGGCACCGGCCGCCAGTAAACCATTGGGTTCGAGCAGGGCCGAATCGGGCGCCGGGAATGGGGTGTGCAATGTCAGCCAAGGGACCATATGAATATTGTACTGGACTTAATTCGATAGAATGGCGGCCATGCCCGATGCCGTTGCCAACCCTCATCCCGCCGCCGAGCCCTGCTTTCATTGCGGCGAGCCCATCCCGGTGGGAACGGCGTATCCAATCCATTTACCGGGCCAGGATAGGCCCGCCTGCTGCCGCGGCTGCCAAGCGGTGGCCCAGACCATCATCGATTCCGGCAACGCCGACTATTACCGGCTACGCACCGACCTGCCAAAAACGCCGGAAGCCGCCCTGGAAGAACTGAAACAGCTCAAGCTGTATGACCTGCCCGAGGTCCAGCAAAGTTTTGTCAAAAGCGAGGGTGACATTCGCGAGGCCAACCTGATCCTAGAGGGCATCGTCTGCGCCGCCTGTATCTGGTTGAATGAACGGCACCTCAGACAATTACCCGGCGTGCTGGCCGCCGACATCAACTTTTCCACCCATCGAGCCAGGGTCCGCTGGGACAACGGCCGGGTCCAGCTTTCCCATATTCTCCAGGCGGTGCAGGAGATCGGCTACCTGGCCTATCCCTTTGACGCCGGCCGCCAGGAAGAACTATTCCGCAAAGAACGCGAGACCGCCATTCGCCGCCTGGCCATCGCCGGCCTGGGCATGATGCAGGTCATCTCGAATGGCTTGGCCAGATAGTCCGCCGCCCCGCCCCGCATCGCCGCCACGGCGCGCTCGATCTGGCCATAAGCAGTCATCAGGACGAACGGGATACCGGGCTTGACGATCTTGCTCCGGCGCAGCAGTTCATAACCGTCGATACCCAGCATCTGGACGTCGGACAACACCAGGTCCACCGTCTCCCGACCCAGGATGGACAGGGCCGTTTCGCCGTCCGGCGCGGCGACGACCCGATGACCGGCCAACTCCAGGGTATCGGTCAAAGGCCTCGCGCAGCTCGTGGTCGCCAGTCGCGGGGGGAGTGGGATTGTCGGTGGTCATCGTGGCGCTAGGGATACCTGATTTGCCAGCGTCCAGTCAATCGTTAACTAATCAAATATCAGGTTCAGTCATCTGGGCCGAAGACTGAAACAATAGCGGCCTGGCTCAACAGTGCATCACCCGGCGCCCGGCCGGTCTGCGAGGCCATGAAGCTCATGACCAGGAGAAACCGGCGTACCGATCCGCCATCCTTGGCCCGAATGGCGTCTGCCCAAGCCACCGGAAGGCGCAGCACTGCTTGTTGCGACGCACTCGCGCCGCCGGACATGACCGTGACCGGCGACGGCCCGGCGGGTCGTTTTTGGCAGCCCACAGCCAGCAATTCCATTTGGCTCATCGCTCCCGGCTGGCCCTGTTCCAGGCTATTCAGCCAGGCCACCAGGGTGGGGCGCGGCGCGCAAACACCGATGAGTTCATAACGCACAGCAAAATTATTGCCACGTCGAACCGCCTTATCTGCCTCATTGGCAAACTTGAGATTGATTGTCTGGTTTTCGCCCTCGCGCCAAAGCTCGGCAAGCGGTGGCCAATCAATCCTCCAGCGCGCCCGATGGGAAGGCCGCGGCGTCGCGCCGGCTTTATGGTGCGTCACATTACGGCCTTCCAGAAACCAGTTCAGGCCATCTATACCGACCTTTAAGCCGAGGCTTGTCAGCACCTCGTTCGCACCCAGGCGAGTACGCTCGGCTTTAGCGAGCTGGCCCCATTGTCCCGTTCCGGGATGGACCGCTACCTGTCGCAGCAGGCGCCATGACTTGGCCGGCACGGCGGCCGCGACCGGTTGAGGCGTAACCTTAGCCGTGGCCACGATGGGCTGAGCCTCGGCCCAGGCGCCTCCCAGCAACAGTGTCTGCACCGCATCGGGCAAGGTCGCCGTGCCGGGCGGCGTCACGGCGACCACCTGATAGGCCTCGGCGCCGCGCACGGTGACCAGTTGAAATAACACCACGTTGCTATCGAGACTCAACCGGCGGCAAAGCCGCCAGCGTGTGCCACCACTATCCCACCAGGACAACACGGCCGCCTCACCATAGCGGAGCTTCCAGCCTTGATCGAGTTGCCGGAAAAACGCTTCCGGGTCGGTCTTTAGTTGTTCCCGACGGCGTGGCAGATACACCTCCAGCGAAGCATCCGCACCGGGCTGGCGCAATATGACGCTGTCTGCGGACTGTTCTTCATCAATCTCGGCTCGCTGCCAGGGCGACTCTACCGCCAAGCGCAACTCGCCAAACTTGAGGGTGTCCGGAAAGGCCGGCCGAACGGCCACAAGCAGGCATAAGGCAAGCCAAAACGCAGCGATTACTCGATAATTAGCGACCATGTCCGATTCCATATTCATTCCTGAACCCGCGCCCGATGAGCGTCGGGCGCACATCGAATTTCCAGAACAACTGCCGGTGTCCTCGCGCCGGGAGGATATAACTGCCGCGCTCAATGCGCACCAAGTTGTCATCGTCTGCGGCGAAACCGGCTCCGGGAAAACGACTCAACTGCCCAAGATCGCCTATGCCGCCGGACGCGGCCGCAAAGGTCTGATCGGCATGACCCAGCCGCGCCGCATCGCCGCCAAGAGCGTCGCCAGCCGGCTGGCCGAGGAGACCAGGACATCGCTTGGCGGCTTCATCGGCTGGCAGGTACGCTTTACCGACCAGGTCGGCCGCGACAGCCGAATCAAGGTCATGACCGACGGCATACTATTGGCGGAGACCCAGTCCGATCCGCAGTTTCGCAACTATGACACGCTCATCCTGGATGAGGCCCACGAACGCAGCCTGAATATCGATTTTCTATTCGGCTATCTCAAGACCCTGCTGCCGCGCCGGCCTGATCTGAAGCTGATCCTTTCCTCCGCCACCCTGGAGGCGGACCGTTTCTCGGCCTATTTCGACAACGCACCGGTAATTGAGGTATCGGGGCGGACCTACCCAGTGGAAATCCGCTGGCAACCGCCGGTGGACAAGAAGTCCGCGGCCAAGGAAAAGGCCAAGCCCGAGGAAGACGAGCCTGACCTGGACGCCGCGTTACTTCATGCAGTCGATGAGCTGTCGCGCAAGGGCGACGGCGACATACTGGTTTTTCTGCCCGGCGAGCGTGAGATCCGCGATGCCCATGAATCGCTGCGCAAGCACCACCCGCCGCAGACCGAAATCCTGCCGCTGTTCGCCCGTCTATCGATCGCCGAGCAGGAGCAGATATTCCGGCCTCATTCCGGGCGCCGCATCGTCCTGTCCACCAACGTCGCCGAGACCTCGCTCACCGTGCCGGGCATCCGCTATGTGGTGGACACCGGCCAAGCGCGAGTGAAGCGCTATTCGATCCGCAACAAGATCGAGCAGTTGAAGGTCGAGAAGATTTCCCAGGCCTCGGCCAACCAACGTGCCGGGCGCTGCGGCCGGGTCGCCGACGGCATCTGCATCCGGCTCTACGACGAACAGGATTTCCAGGCGCGGCCGGCCTACACCACGCCCGAACTGCTGCGTTCCTCGCTGGCCGGGGTCATCCTGCGCATGAAGGCCCTGAAGCTGCCCGAGATCGACGCCTTTCCGTTCCTCGATGCCCCGGAACCAAAGCGTATCCGCGACGGCCAGGCCCTGCTGCGAGAGCTGAACGCACTGGGTGAGGCCGACCAACTGACTCCGATCGGCCAGCAACTGGCCAGGCTGCCGCTCGACCCGCGCCTGGGCCGTATGCTCATCGCCGCAAAAGAGAAGGCCGTGCTGCACGAAGTTCTGGTCATCGCCGCCTACCTGTCCAGTCAGGACCCGCGCGATAGGCCCATGGACCGGCAGGAGGCCGCCGACCAGAAGCACCGACGCTTCGCCGACGAAAACTCCGACTTCGTAGCCATTCTCAAACTATGGCAATACATAACCGAACAGAACGTACACCGCAAATCCAAACGCAAATTCCGCGAAACCCTGGCGGCCGACTTCATCTCTGCACGCAAGGCGCGCGAGTGGCGCGAGGTGCATGGCCAACTGGCGACGCAGGTGAAGGAACTAGGCTGGAAGGTCGGTGACCAATTACCCGTAGTCAGCGCTGAGTCGGCCAACCCAGCCAATTACGCCAACCTGCACCAGGCCTTGCTGCCCGGCCTGCTCGGCAACCTGGGGATATTGACCGAGGAGGGTCAGTATCTCGGCGCGCGGGAGATGAAATTCCTGCCCTTCCCCGGCTCCGGGGTGAAGAAGAAGCCTAAGTGGCTGATGGCCGCCGAGATCGTCGAGACCCGGCGTGTCTACGCCCGCACCATCGCCCGGGTCGAACCGGAGTGGATCGAGTACGCGGCGCGCCACCTGCTCAGGATCAGTTATTCCGACCCGCACTGGGCCAAAAAACCGGCCCATGTCGCCGCCGCCATGCGAGCCACGCTTTATGGCCTGCCAGTGGTGAATGGCCGCCAGGTGCACTATGGCCAGATCGCCCCGGAAAAGGCGCGCGAGATATTCATCCGCTCGGCGCTGGTCGAGGGCGAATACGACACCCACTCGGCCTTCTTCGCGCACAACCGGCGCCTACTCGAACAGATCGAGGAACTCGCTCACCGCTCGCGCAACGCCCGCCTCGCGGTCGACGAGGAGACACTCTACCGCTTCTTTGACGAGCGTATCCCGGAGGGCATCAACAACGGCGCCGCGTTCGAGAAATGGCTACGCGAGGCCGAGGCCAAATCGCCCAAACTGTTGCACCTTAGCCGCGAGGACCTGCTCAAGGAACGGGGCGCCAATGACCGCGATTTTCCGAAAGAACTGGACCTGGGTGGCGTGCGTTTCGCCCTGGCCTATCGCTTCGACCCCGGCGCCGAGGACGACGGCGTCACACTTCTGGTGCCACTGGCCGCCCTTAACCAAGTCCCGGCCGAACGCTGCGACTGGCTGGTGCCCGGTCTGCTGGAAGAGAAGATAGCCGCCCTCATCAAGGGCCTCCCACAATCGGTGCGCCGTGCCTTCGTGCCGGTGCCGGAGTTCGCCCGGGCCGCAGCGCAAGTACTTAGCCCCGGCGCCATTGCGCTAACCGACGCACTGGCCGATTTCCTCACCCGCACCACTGGGCAGACCATCCCGCGCGACGCCTGGCGCCCCGAGGCGATCACCGCGCACCTGACCATCAACTACCGGGTGCTGGGTGAGGACAACCGGGTACTCGCCGAGGGCCGCGACCTGGCCGCGTTACGCCGGCAACTGGGCGGTGAGGCCAGCCGCTCCCTGCAACAGGCAGTCGCCGCTGAAGAACGGGAGGCAGTCAACCGTTGGGATTTCGGCGACCTTCCCGAGCGGGTGGAGGTAACCAGCGGCGAGCGCAAGGTGGCCGCCTTCCCGTCTCTAGTCGAAGAAGCCGGACAAGTCCGGCTACGCTTGGCCGACAGCCCAGCCGTGGCCCGAGAGAGCCATCGGCGCGGCGTCTGCCGGCTCGTTTGGCGAGCCTTCCCCGATCTGCTCAAACAGGTGGAAAAAGACCTGGCCGCGCGACTCAAGCCGGCCGCGATGCAATATGCGATTCTGGACAAGACGCTGACCCTGAACGCACTGCTGACCGACGTGCTGTATTCCGCCGCGCGCGCCGCGCTAAGCATCGACCCGGCCGACCTACGGCGGCAGAACGAGTTCGACAGCGCTGCCCAGACGGCCCGACCGCGCCTGGCCGAATTGGCGCGGGAGACCGCCCGGCTGGCGGCCGAATGTCTGGATCATGGACATCGACTGAGCCAACAACTGACCCGGCCATTGCCTTCGAAAGAGACGGCTGCGGACCTGCAAGGGCAATTACAGGGTCTGGTCTTTCCCGGATTCATCGCCCGCCTGGAACCGGACCGTCTGACTCAGCTACCGCGCTACCTCAAGGCCATGACCCGGCGCCTGGAAAAATTGGCCAGTCGGCCGGACCGGGACGCCCAGGCCATGCGCTCGATGGCGCCGCTAGTCAGCCAATGGCAGGCCCGCTGCAAGCGGGAAGCACAAGCTAGCGGCATATCGCCGGCAATGGAAGACTTCCGCTGGCGCCTGGAGGAACTGCGCGTTTCACTGTTCGCCCAGGAGTTGAAAACGCCGGAACCGGTATCGATCAAACGACTGGAAAAGGCCTGGGCCGAACTGTGACCACCAACATGGCGGCCCAGACCTGCTCAACCGGTTGCCACCACTCTGGCATCGGTTCAAGATCATAAAAATAAAGGACTATAAAGTGGTTTCTCTGGGCCTTAACTCGAACTAAAAGGAGAAACATGATGAGGAAATTACTTTTCGTTTTGCTTGGTACGCTGCTGCTAGCCACGACAGCGAGCGTATTCGCCCAGCAGCCAGACGCCAGGGGTTGCCAGGATCATTCGCTGTTCACGCGTATGCCGGGGTACTGGATAAGTAGTTGCAAGCAGGTCCAGTTCGAATCCCACGCGTTTGAGGTCGCCCAGGGAAAGAAGTCCGAGGTAGAGGGCCAGTTCTGGGAAATCAGCTACGCCCCCAACAGCAACCTGACCTCGAAGCCAAGCCCTCTCCAGATTAGCCGCAACTTTCAGAATGCTGCCCAAAAGCTGGGGGGAAAGGTGGTGTTCAGCGTGAAGGCCGGCGGATGGACCAAGGACACACTCAGCCTGACCCGGGACGGCAAGGAATTCTGGGTCGAGGTGTGGGCTGAATTCACCGGCAAACACGGCCTGCGTATCATCCAGAAAAACGCCTTGGCGCCGCTAGTGCCGCAAAAGAAGAACAAGGGCTATCGGCGCTAATGAATAGCGATCGGATTCATGCTCATGAATTGATGACAAATCATGCACACCCAAGGTGCAAGGTGGCCGAATCAGACCGCTACGGTCGGCGCCGGTGAGACCAGTCCGGGCAATACGGCACGGGCATTTTCCGAGGTGCGCGCCGCCACCTCCTCCGGCGACAAGCCACGCAGGTGGGCAAGCGCTGCGGCGATGCCCGCCAGCTCGGCCGGCTCGTTCCGGCCCTTGCCGACCCAGGCGGGCGGGATATCCGGGCTGTCGGTCTCCAGCACAATCACCGACAGGGGTAATTCAGCGGCCAACGTTCTCAGCCGCGTGGCCCGCTCCCATGTAAAGGCGCCACCGAAGCCCAGCTTGAAGCCAAGGCGGATGAATTCGTCCGCCTGTTGCCGGCTGCCGCTGAAGGCATGGGCGATGCCACCCCTGACCTTGTACCGACGCAACTGCTTCAGTATCGGGTCGTTCGCTCGTCGGCAATGGAGCAACACCGGCAGGTCATAATCGCGGGCGATCTTGAGTTGCTCGGCATAGAAAAAATCCTGGGTCGCAAAATCCAGACCTTCAACGAACAGGTCCAGACCGATCTCACCGATGGCCACCGGCCGCCACGCCTCGACCCGCTGGCGCAGCGCGGCCAACTGCCGCTCATGATGGACGTCGATATACATCGGATGCATACCCCAGGCCGGCAAGCAACCGGGATAGCGACGGCAGCAGGCCGCCACCGCATCGCAACCAGGCTCGGTCACAGCCGGAACGACCTGTGCAGCAACCCCTGCCGCGACGGCGCGGTCATAGACGGCATCCCGGTCCGTCTCAAACTCGCCGGCATCCAGATGGCAATGGGTATCGATCAGCAAGGCGTCACCCTCAAGCAAGGTAGTCGAGGGCGGGTATGCCTAAGCGCTCACTTGCGGTACACGGCGGACTTCAACGGCAGCCCGTTCGACAGGTAGGACAGGAAGTATTCCAGGTTGTTGAAACGCTCGCTGCCTTCCTTGTCCGGCACCTGGCGAACCTGTTTGAAGCAGCCGACGAAACGGTTCTGCAAGGTCACCGGATTCTCGCCGCCGCGAAATACCGGGAAGTGGGTGGCCTGGCCCAGCACCGGCGACAGTAGTTCGGAACGCAAACGGTTGCCGGCATTATCCAGGTGGCAGTTGGCGCAGGAAAAGTTGAGCTGGCCGAAGCGACTGTAGTAGATATTCTTACCATCCTCGAAGGCCTTCAAGGCGCTGGCGCCCTCGACCTTGACGTTCATCTTCATGCCGTCGGACAGGGTCCGGGCATACGCGGTCAAGAGACCCATGGTCTTCATGTCGCCGTAGCCGTAGGGCGTTTCACTGTTCTTGATACGGCAGTCGTTAATCGCTGCCTCGAAGGTCATGACCTTGGCCAGATTTTCATCGTACATGGGGTAGTTGCCGGCGATCATCTTACCGCTGTTGGGCAGACAATCGGCGTAGGTCTTGCCGTTCTTGAACGGGGTGTTCCACAGCTTCTCGCCCTGCTCGATCATGCCAATGAAGGGTGGGAAGTCCATGATGCTGTCGTACTGTGACTTGGCATCCGGATCGAATGCCAAGGCGCCGTAGATATAATTTTCAAACTTGATGTCGGGATACTTGTGGGCCAATGAATCGACCACCTTTGCGCGATCCGCCTCGGGGTTTGCATGTGCCGTGGGGACGCCGAATACAAGCCCCAGGCCAGTCAGCGCCAGAACGAATTTCTTCATGCCATTCTCCGATGAACGGGCCACGCCGGGCCCGTCGTCAGTTTCAGTAAATCCCCTCGCAACTCAGGCGATGGCGGCCTCGACCGAGT
>JAIMKU010000003.1:66419-76269 GCA_020692235.1 Hydrogenophilus sp. | reverse complement strand
CTACTGTATGCACGGCAACCGGCACGACCTATATCTTTGGCCCAAACTCCCATATAGCCGAACTCAATGCCGCCGACTGGTATATCGGCAAGAACCCGGTCGGCGGCACATCCCTTTATCGCATCGGTCTGGTCACGACATCTGCCACCACCAGATCCGCACCGGTCGCACAAGAGCTGGTACGCAACGTTACCGACATGCAAATTCGCTATCTGTCAGACAGCAATACCGACTATGTAACGGCCACCCATGTAAGCAACTGGAGCACGGTCAAGGCGGTGCAAATCACGCTCACTCTGCAAAGCACCAATCCGCGAGCAGCGACCAACATGCAGCCCATTACCCGAACATTCACCGATACCGTAACCCTACGCAACAGGGTGAACTGACATGATGCAACCGCCTATCTCTCATCACATGAAAACCAGTTCGGCTCCCGATGCGAGGACCGGTTTGAACACCCCTTCACGCCAATCCGGGATAGCGCTGATCGTCAGCCTCCTTCTGCTGATTGTCATCACACTCGTTGGACTGGCCGCAATACACGGAACCATCACCCAGCAACAGATGGCTGCCAATTTCTATGATCGGCAGGTCGCTATGCAAAGCGCCGAGGCGGCGATCCGTGTTGCACAGTCGATAGTACAAGCCAATCCCGCTTCGACATTTATACGCGATTGCAGCCCCACTGCAGCAACGGCCTGCCAGGGCAACCCGTTTACCGATGACGCTTTGCCTTCGGCTGCAATTCAGACCGTTGCCACCGGCACTGCCACCGGGCAGTTCACCAAAAGCGCTGTCGCAGCCAGCCAGCTTCAATTCGTCGTACAAAATATGGGCGCCTTCCAGGACCCTAATGCAAAGACCTACTACAACCAGACAGCCAATTCCTATCAGTACGGTGGTACGGCGGGCGCCCCTACCTACAACTATTACCGGATCACGGCCCGTAGCGGAGATCCCAGCACGATTAGCGACCGTCCACGTTCAGTCGTGACCTTACAAGCCATGATCAAGCAATAACATACCAAATAGAGAGAAAACCATGAAGACCTCAATGCCATCCTCAAACCACCTGACTCACTCACGCGACATCTCGAACAAGACAATTAAAAATTTAGTTGCCGACGGAGTGACGGCGCTGTTCATGATGGGGTTCCTCGGCCAAGCGTCGCTCGCGGCGGTTACCATTGACCAGTTGCCATTGACGGCCGCCAACAACGTCCCCACCAATCTTGTCCTGACCCCTTCGGTCGAATGGCCAACGGTGATAAGCATATCCAACATTGCCATCACCTACAGTTCGACCAGTACTTATGGCGGCTATTTCGATTCAGGCAAATGCTATTCCTATAAAGTCAGCAGCACGCCGATTTTCATAGGTATCAATGGCGGAACCAACAATTATTTCTACCCGGTTTCAACGACAGCAGACCACACTTGTTCCGGACACTGGAGCGGCAACTATCTGAACTGGGTAGCCACGCAAACGATCGATACATTCCGCTCATCGATGACGGGGGGCTACCGCGTTGTCGACACAAAGAACCTGACCATCCTCGAAAAGGCAAGGCATACTGGACAAACCACATCCGGTGCACGACGCTCACTCAGCAAGTCCGCCACCATTGCCGGGGCCACGCCTTTCAATAATAGTTATTTCTATACCAGACTTGATGGCCTTGGAAACCGGATGTGGTTTGAAGCGTCGGCTTCGAAATCTCGTCCTACAAACATAGACTCCAACCTTACCACCCCGACCGTATACACTGGAGGAACCATAACGGCTGGCACCGTTTATTCGCTAAACATCGATGTTCAAGTCTGTAAATCAGGACTGCTTGAAACCAACTGCAACGCATACGGCTCAAACTACAAGCCGGAAGGCCTGATTCAAAAATACGCCAATACATTCAAGTACAGCATATTTGGCTACCTCAATATAAACAATCATCGCCAGGATGGTGCGGCGCTTCGGGCCCGACAAAAATTTGTCGGACAATACACGTATGACCCGATTCTGGGCACCAATACCAACACCCAAAAAGAATGGAACCCGACCACCGGCATTTTAATTCAAAACCCGAACACCACCGATGCCACCAATACCGGCACCACCTACAGCACGACGATCAACGATAGCGGGGTCATCAATTACCTGAACAAGTTCGGCGAGATGACGGCCACAAATCACAAGAGTTATGACCCGGTCAGCGAGATGTATTACGCCGCCATTCGCTACTTGAAACATCGAGGCCCGGTTGCCGCGTATTCAAACATGACCACGTATGGCAGTGGCACCAAGTATCAAATGGCAGACGGCTTCCCGGTCATCACCAGTTGGGACGACCCGGTTAAATATTACTGCCAGAAGAATTACATTCTGGGCATTGGCGATGTAAACACCTGGGATGACAAGAATCTGCCAGGCAGCGCATACACCTATATGGAACCTGCGAAGCCAGCGGAGGTAACAGCTGACACCACGGTCGATGTCAATACCGCCACCCAGCAAGTTGCGACGCTGGAAGGCATCACCATCAGCAACAACCCGTTCAGCGGAAGAAACAACTCCGCCTACATAGCGGGCCTGGCCTATGACTCCCATGTCAAGGATATGCGCCCTGATCTGACAGGAAGAGTGATAAGCCACCCCAAAGTCACCGCTTCAACCTACTGGGTCGATGTCATGGAGAACGAGGTTCTCCTTGGCAAGGCCCGGAATCAATACTGGCTGGCGGCGAAATACGGTGGTTTCAAGGTCCCCAGCGGCTACAGATATGGCGGCGCACTGACTACTTCCGAATGGTTTACCAACGGCACCACGCTCTCAACCAGAGACCCGAAACCGGATAACTTCTTCACCGGCGGGGATGCCATTACCATGAAGTCATCACTTGATTCTGCATTCGCGGCGATTGCGGCAGACGCAGCAGGCAGTATCGCGTCTCTTTCGCTGAACTCGACACAATTACAGACAGGGTCGACGGTTTATCAGGCCGGGTATGCCTCGGGCTGGTCCGGATCACTAAAGGCATTCGCCATTGACCCGACAGCCAAGACGGTCGCCACAAGCGCCACCTGGGCTGCTACTTTTCCTGCCTATGCCAGTCGAAACGTTCACACATCAAACAGCAGTGGCGTGGATAAAGCATTCAACTCAACCAATGTGACCGGGAGTGGGTGGTCGGCAGCGACCGTCAACTATGTACTTGGCGACACATCCAACGATGTGTCGCATGGCGGCACCCTCCGTAATCGCGACACTGCTCTCGGTGACATTATCGACTCACAGCCGATTTACGTTGGATCACCAAGCGCGGCGCTGTTTACCGGTTCCACCTTTACCGGGTCCTCCACCTACTCATCATTCGCCAGCACGAACAGCACCCGAACCGCGATTATCTATGTTTCCGCCAATGACGGCATGTTGCATGGCTTCAACGTGAGCTCCGGTGTCGAAACCTACGCCTACATGCCTTATGCCGTCAGGTCGGCCACCACGAATCCTTCTGTTCTGGCACAGACGACTTACGGTGGCGCCACCAATCCACACCAATATTTCAACGATGGCGAGCTGACGGTTTCCGACGTTTATTACTCCGGCGCTTGGCATACTGTCCTGGTCGGAACCACTGGCCGCGGCAGAGCCAGGGCGATTTATGCACTGGATGTCACGAATCCATCCCGTGTTGTATTTCTTTGGGAGAAATCGGGGGGCAATATTGGCCAGATGGTCGGCAAACCGATCATCGCACAGACGGCTGACGGCAAATGGGCCGTGCTGGTCGGCAATGGCTATAACAGCAGCAGCGGCACCGCAAAACTGCTGAGAATAGCGCTGGACGGAACCAGTAATCCCACCATGACCCAATACATAACGGACATCACGGCCACCAGCAATGGCCTGGTTACACCTGCCGTCTGGATTGCCAACCCCAGCAACTCCATTTCAACAACGGCCTATGCAGGTGACCTTGCCGGGAATATCTGGTCATTTGATCTGAGCAGAACTAGCGGCGCTGTCGGCAGAGGCGTCACCCGTGTGTTCACCACGCCGTCGCAGCCGATCACGGCTCCTTTGCTTCTTGGCAAGGACCCGGCCACAGGCCGTCTCTGGACGTTCTTTGGTACCGGAAAATATCTCACCTCAAGTAATTTAAGTGACATGTCCACCCAGAGCTGGTACGGCATGATCGTCGATGACCACCTGCCGGTGGATTCAACCAATCTGGTCCAGCGCTCGATCACCGCCGAGACAGCAGGAGCACGCACAGTCACCACCGTCACCACCAACGATATGTCCGGGAAATCCGGCTGGTACATCAATCTGACCCCCCCCACAAATGTAGCAAAAGGCGAACGGATGATAGTCGGGAATCAATTCCAGTATGGCCTTCTGGTTGGTTCGACCCTGATTCCCGACGCCAGTGACACCTGTTCTCCGGGTGGCAGCGGTTGGGTGATGGCTGTCAGCCCATTCCTGGGAACCAACCCGGGAAGACTCTTCTTCGACCTTAATAATGACGGTAAGTTTGATAGCAACGATCAGGTTACCGTTGGCGGCCACCAACTGGCGGCCGCCGGCATGGAATTCAATTCACGAACCGGTTCCCCTGCATTTGTGGGAAGCCTAATGCTGGTCAACCAGAATGGCATCATTACGCCTACTGAAATTAACCCGCAATCGGGGACGGGCGGCCGTGTATCTTGGCGCGAGATCATCAACCAATAAGGACTGACGATGCTTCCAAATCACACTTTTGCCAAGCGGGCCAACCCGCTTGGCAAATTCCGCGGGACAGACTTGGCCGGCGGCTTCACCCTGATCGAATTGATGATCGTGGTCGCGGTCATCGGAATTCTTGCGGCGATTGCCTATCCCTCGTATATCGATAGCGTCACCAAGACCAAGCGTGCGGCCGCAAAGGGCTGCCTATCGCAATACGCCAATTACATGGAACGCTATTACACTACCAATTTGCGCTATGACCAGGACAGCGGAGGTACGGCCAATGCCTTTCCTGCGCAGGATTGCGCCTCCGCCAATCAGACTGGGAACGACTACGCTTACACGCTGCTAGCGGCCACCGCTTCCACCTATACGGTGCGTGCCACGCCGATAAACGGGCAGCTCGCTCAGGATACGCTCTGCGCCACGCTTAGCCTGGATCAGGCAGGAGTACGCACAGCCAGCGGTTCGGGTGGCGTGGCGAGTTGCTGGTAGTTGGATTGCAAGACCTTGGGCCGTTTAAGGGCACGACGCCGCGCCTGTCACAACCCTGACCCGCCCCACCATATTGATCACCACACTGCGCGCCTTGGTGGCACCCCGCACATCGCAGAGTGTTAGCGTGTCGTTGTATCCGGGGCTGAAGCCTGTGCTTTGGTAGGTGATGCGCTGGCGTGAGCCGCGCATCGTGCTGTCTTCATCCAGTTTTCCGTGCGCTCGCAGGATGCTTTCAGTGCCATCCAGAATGCCATTGCTGTTCACGTCGGCAAATACGATCCAGCCCGACTCCCAGATCGCCGCACCCAAGCAAGAAGCACCGTCCCGGCTTGGGCAAACTACCACCCTGTAACCACGCCGTATTGATTCGCTTCTGGCGTAGTTCAGGTGTAGATAGATATCCATGGCAGAGGCCTCCTGCCGCGCATCCCGAATCAGTTCGAGCATACCGGGAACGCCGATTGTGGTCAGGATGGCTGCAATCGAGACAGTAACCATGGCTTCGATCAAGGTGACGCCGCGCTGTTTCTTCATTTAGCCCCTCTCCCTCGATGAGCTTCCCTCTGCTTTTCGTCTGCCAAAGGTTGTATTACATGCTACCAGTTTTTCCCGCTTTTGCTCACTGAGCTGAGCTTCACCGGACGTGGGGCCTCTGGCCATTCGCCTCAGCGTTGAGGTATGGCATAAATGGCGCACCCTACTTGGCTATTTTAGGTGTAGGCGCGGAGCCGATTGAAATGCCGTGCACAAATACCTCGTATTGGTCGCTTAGGGTCCGTTAGTCGGCGTGGACGCGGTAATATTCCGCCATGAAACAAACGGGGATCCAAGATGCACCTCAGCGTTGAAGCCTTTCGCGCCTGGAAGAATAAGAGCGTTACCCTGCTGGGCATGTCCGGGGTGGGCAAGACCTATCTGTCCGGCATCCTGCGCGGTCATGACTGGTTCCACTATTCCGGCGACTACCGGATCGGCAAGCGTTACCTGGATGAGCCCATTCTCGATCTGATAAAGCAGCAGGCGATGCAGACGCCGTTCCTGCGTGACCTGTTGCGGCGCGACTGGATCGACATCCAGAACAACATCAAGATCGAGGACCTTGGCCCGGTGCTGGCCTTCATCGGTAAGCTGGGCAACCCGGCGCGGGGTGGCGTGCCGCTGGATGCCTTCGTCCGCCGCCAGGCCCAGTACCGCGAGGCCGAGATCGCCGCCATGCTCGATGTCCCGCAGTTCATCCGCAAGGCGCATGACATCTACGGCTATGACCATTTCGTCAACGACGCTGGCGGCAGCCTGTGCGAGATGGACGACGACCGGGTCATCGACTGTCTGTCGGCGCATACCCTGATACTGTATATCCAGGTCACCGATGCCGAGGAGGAGCAGAAGCTGATCGACCGCGCGGTATCCGACCCCAAGCCGCTGTATTACCGGCCGGCGTTCCTGCAAGAGCAATTGACGCTCTATCTGAAAGAGAACGCCCTGCAATATGCCGCCGAGATCGACCCCGACGCCTTCGGCCGCTGGGTCTTTCCGCGCCTGTTCCGTTCCCGTATCCCGCGCTACGAGGCTATTGCCGGGCCGCATGGTTACACCGTCACGTCCCAGGAGGTGGCTCGGGTCCGGGATGAGAAAGACTTCATGGCCCTGCTGGAAACGGCGATTGCCAGGAAGGCGGATTGATGCCCCTCGTCGCCCACAACGATCTACCCGCCTTCGCTCGCCTGAATCAGGAAGGCGTCACCGTGCTCAGCGCCGAGCGGGCCTTGAACCAGGAGATTCGTGAGCTGCACATCGGCCTGTTGAACATGATGCCGGATGCCGCCCTGGCGGCCACCGAGCGTCAGTTTTTTCGGCTGGTGGGCGAGGCCAACCCGATCGCCCAGTTCTGGGTGCATCCCTTTACCCTGCCGGAACTGCCGCGCGGTCCGGAGGCGCAAGCCTATATTGAACGCTACTACGAGCCGCTTGACCGGATCATGGCCGATGGTCTCGATGCCCTGATCGTGACCGGCGCCAACGTGACCGGCCCCGATCTGGCTCGGGAGCCGTTCTGGAACCCGCTGACCCGGGTCATCGACTGGGCCTGGGCGAACGTCACCACGACCCTGTGTTCCTGCCTTGCCACCCACGCCGTCCTGCAGTTCCGTCACGGCCAGGTGCGAGTGCCCCAGCCAGCAAAGGTGTGGGGCGTGTTCGAGCACCGGGTGACGGACAAATGTCACCCGCTGGTGGCCGACGTCAACACCCGTTTCGACGTGCCGCATTCGCGCTGGAACGACGTCAGTCGAGCCCAGTTTGACGCCGCCGGCCTGCGGGTACTGGCGGAAAGCGACCAGGTTGGGGTGCATCTGGCCACCAGCGCCGACGGCTTTCGGCAGGTCTTTTTCCAGGGCCATCCGGAGTACGACACGATCTCGCTGCTCAAGGAATACAAGCGCGATTTGTCGCTTCATGGCGAAGGCGGCCTGCGGCAAGCGCCGCCGTTTCCGGCGAATTATTTCTCACTCAGGGAACAGGCGATCCTGGACGAATACCGCGCCCGGCGGGCGGCGGCCATAGCGCGCGGCGAGACGAAACCGGCATTTCCCGAGGCGCTGGTTGCCGATCGCCTGGACAATACCTGGCACGATACCGGCGAGGCCGTGGTTGCCAAATGGATCGGCCTCATGTACCAGGTCACCCACCGGGACCGGAAGCTGCCCTTCATGGCCGGCATCGACCCCCATAATCCGCTGGGGCTATGACGATTTTACAGCCGACTGAAATCCGTCGGCGTCATGGGTCTCATTGCTGAAACGAGTTGTCTTCCACCAGCAGGCCGAGTTTGCCGGCCAGCCATTTGGTGGTGGTGGCCTGGATCAGGATGGTGGTCAGGATGGCGATGAAGGTGACCGAGGCGATGATGTCGGCGCCCGGCGCCTTCATGCCGACCAACATGCCGGCCAGGGCGCCGGGGATGACGCCGGTCTCACGGGTCCAGCACATGAACAGCATCTCCTTCAGGCTCCATTTCGCCCGGCGGTCGGACAGGGCACAGGCGAAGACCGTGGCCGGTCGGGCGACCAGCATGAAGATGGCGACCACGGCCAGGCCTGGCAGCAGGTATTTGGCCATCAGGTCAAAGTTCACCTGGGAGCCAAGCAGGATGAAGATGAACATGCGCATAATCAGAGAGGTGGTCAGGATGTATTCCTCGAGCCGTTCTTCTTCTTTTCCTTCCATCTCGAAGCCGAACACGTCCTTATTGCCGAGCACAATGCCGAATACGAACACCGCCATGAAGCCGGAGGAGTGCAGGCCGTCGGCGGCCATGTAGGCGCCGATCACGGCCATCAGGGTGACGACCGGCGAATACTCGGCCAGGAAGTTCCACTTTTCATGGGCGATCAGTATGGCGGCCAGATAGCCCAGCACCGCGCCGGTCACGATGCCGATCCCAGACTGCTTGAGCAGGTCGAGGAGCGCATCTCCGGCTGAAAACTCTGCCTGGCCCATGGCGATGCCAAGGATGGCGAAGGTGATGATGGCACCCATGGCATCGTTGAAGGCGGACTCGCTCATCACCGTCTGGGCGACGCGGTCCTTGATCCGGACCTGTTTGAATACCGGTACCAGGGTGGCCGGGTCGGTCGAGGCGATGGTCGCGCCCAGCAACAGGGCGACGATGAGCGGCTGGCCCAGGATGGCATAAGCGGCGGCACCGGTGATGGCCGTCGCGATCAAGACGCCCATAGTGGCCAGCACCACGATGGTGATCCAAACCTCTTTGAGTACCTTGAGTCTGAGTGTGGCGCCGCCGTCGAACAGGATGTAGCAGGAGCCGAAGATCAGTATGAGTTGGTTGATGGCGGAATCGGCCTTGATGTCGACCCAGCCCAGCATACCCGGGCCAACCAACAGGCCGGCCAGCAGAAACACCACCACGTCGGGAACCTTGAACTTGCTGGCCAGCAGGCCGGAAAAGCTGCCCACGGCAAGAATGGCGCCGAAGGTCAGCAGGACGTGTTTGGATAATTCTATTGCGGCGTTCGATTCCATAGCGCGAAGTCTAGCCCAGGTTGCAGATAGCCTATTTTAACCTTGATCCGGCAGTTGGGCGGGGATGCAGCGTGCGTTCATCGCGTTGTCGGGCAAGGCGCGGAACGCGGCAAATGGTTGTTCCATTTGCAAGTTTTGCAACACCGCCCGGCGGCGCGAGGGACGTGCGATGCGCCCCGAAACGACCCACCCATGGGGTGAGTTTGGACATGGCCAATTTACTCGGCACCATCATGACGTTACCGGGACAAAGAAGGGGTCAACTGCTGGATCAAGGTTTAATCGACTGCGGCCAAAAAAATTGCCTCGCCTGCCCGGTATTGGGCAGGCGAGGTTGGGATGGGAAAGGCGCCGGCTCAGCAGGCCGGTATGTCTTTCGA
The DNA here is from genome assembly GCA_020692235.1 of Hydrogenophilus sp. Lineage (GTDB taxonomy): Bacteria > Pseudomonadota > Gammaproteobacteria > Burkholderiales > Thiobacillaceae > Parasulfuritortus. The sequence goes on along the minus strand of JAIMKU010000003.1, from coordinate 66,618 downwards.
ATAGTCGCTGAGCGGTACTGCCTTGGTGGTTTCTCCGACATTCTGGCGATAGACGCCGGGGCCAAAACGCTCCATGAGCTCGCCCTTGAAATTCTTGAAGAAGCGCTGGATGAATGCCTTGCCGACGATGCCGGTCGCGCTCAACGAGTCGGTCGCGGCGTCGTAGGACAGGGCCACGGGCAGTAGCGGTGAGGGGGCG
>JAIMKU010000003.1:0-66398 GCA_020692235.1 Hydrogenophilus sp. | reverse complement strand
CCTTCGGCCGGGTCGAAGATGCTGCCGTGGGCACAGCAGATGATGCGGTCCGGCTTTCCGGCCAGTTCGCTGCCATCGTGGGCGTAGCGTAGATAGGCGATCTCGGGTGTCGGATAGCTTAACTGGTGAGTGCAGATGGCGATAAAGGCCACCAGGTTATTATTTTTGCCTACGCCCGGCGGGTTGGAGTATACGCCGTCGTCGGTGGAGTCCATGGCCTGGGAGTGGGCGGTGTGATTGCCCAGGTTAATCAGGTAACACGGGATGCCGTTGAAAGGATAGGCGAACACTAGCGCCTCGTTGAGACCGATCTCCGATGCCTTGAGCGGCGAGCCGTCGGCCTTGACCAGCTTGGTGGCGGGGCATGCCTCGATTTGCTCCGCCTGCGCGCGTAAGCTTTGACTTAACGCCGCAGTCAGGACGGTGCCGGTGCATAGTTTTACAAAACCTCTGCGGTCCATTGCAACCTCCAAGAAAAAGGCCACCCGACGGGTGGCCTCCGAGTTATACCAAATTATGCCGCGAACAGATCGCGGTAGATGCCGCGCGCCCACTCCAGGGCGGCCTTGCCCTTGGCGCTATCGCGGTTATTGAACATCTTGGTATCGGGCGAGAAGCCGCCGACGGCGGTGCCTTCCTTGTTGAGGACATAACCGGCATCGACGCTGATGGCTTCCATTGGGTTGGCATTGACCATCGAGTAGCAGACGGTGCGCGGGCTGGTCCAGGCGATTTCCTTGCCTTGAGCGCGGGCAGCCAGCACCTTGGCGACGTACTTGCCTTCGGTGTTGGAGGTGTTTGCACTCTTGGAGTACGGATGCGGACGGGAGTCGCCGGATACAAAGACGTGATCGTCACCCTTAAGGCTGTAACGGATCTGGTCGATAGCGGCCTCTTTCTGGCCACTCGCCGGGTCCATCAGGCCCAGATGCTCGATCAGCGTCGAACCGCGGACATTGGCGTAGATCGCCGCGTCGTCGAACTTGTAGCTGTCGAATTCGGTCTTGATGACGCGCTTGTCGACATCGACGCCAGTAACGGCCGAGTTCGGTTTCCACTCGACAATGCCCTTGAACAGTTCATCGAATGCGGCATGGAAGCCCTTGGCCTTGATGGTGATCTCCGGGTTGGCGTCGAGCACCAGCACCTTGCCCTTGATCTTGTTCTTCTTGAACACCGAGGCGATCATGCAGGCCCGCTCGTAGGGGCCGGGCAGGCAGCGGTAGTTGCCGTTGGGAACCGTCTGCACGAAGATGCCGCCTTCGAATTCCCGTATCTTGCGGTTGAGGGTGACGTGCTCGGTCGGGGAGGTAAAACCGCCGGGATATTTCTGACGCAGGGTGACCTGGGCGCCGACGTCGCTGACCCCGATCTTGTTGTAGTCGTAAGAGATGCCGGGGGCGACGAGCAGGAAGTCGTAGGCGATGTCGCCTTCGCTGGTGATCAGGGTGCGGCTGGCGCGGTCAAGGCCGGTCACCGTGGCGTTGAAGTAGATGTAGCCATTTTCGACGGCTGCATCCATGAAGCTGTGGTTAGCCAGGAACTCCAGATTGATCAGGCCGGCGTACCACATGTTGCTGCTGAAGCAGGATGCGTACATGTCGCGCTTTTCCACCAGCACTACGTCGAACTTCGGATATTCCTTCTTGGCATACTTGGCGATGGTCAGGCCGGATGTGCCGCCGCCGACGACGACCAGGCGCGGACCCTTGGCCTTGGGCAGGGCGGCCTTCATCTTGGTGGCGACTGCGGCGGACCGGCGGCCGCCAGCCAGCGCCGAGCCGGTGACGCCGGCCGCGCAGCCGGCCGTGCCTGCGGCCAGCATGGCGCCGCTCAGTTTCAGGAAATTACGCCGATTGAAATTGTCGGTCATGAGTGAGTCTCCTTCATTTTATGGTCAAAAAAACGTCAAGCCGAACCGCTTTCTTGCCGCCTCCGTATCATGCAAAACCGGCATTGGGGCAGACACGACTCGCCGAAATTCGACGACTGGAACGCTACTTGAATAGCGCTTCATAGCACCACCGTCGATTAATGGTAAATCCTAGACCACCCAAGGTGAAGCAAAGGTTGTGGCAAGGTAAAGATTTGGTAAATATCAGCAATAAATTTAATAGGGACTTGTTTCAAGTCGCGGGCCGTTTGCCGAAGAATAATTGCGCTGCGGTGCCTAGGCCGGGCGTGCTGTCGATGACGATCTCCCAGCCATGCAGATCGCAGATCCGTTTGACCAGAGATAGGCCGATGCCGGAGCCCTGCGAATCCGGGCCGCGATAGTGGCGCTGGAAGATGTGCTCCATATCCGCCTTGGCGATGCCTTTGCCGGAATCGCTAATAACCAGGCGGCTGCGTTCCAGGCAAACGTGGACCTGGCTGGATTGGGCGTGAAGTATGGCATTGCCGATCAGGTTGTTGACCACCACCGTGGCCAGTCCCTTTTCCACTGGCAGGAGCGGCGCATCGACGATATTCAGGTCGATGTCGATGGCGATTGCGCCATCCAACGAACGGTATTTTTCCACCGACTCCCGGACCACCGAGGCGAAGGAACAGTTATCCGGAGGCGGCGTCAGGCCGTTTTCCTCGCGCGACATGCGCAGCAGGGCGCTAGTCAGTTCGGTCATGTCAAAGCTGGCCCGGTCGATGCGGGTGAGGCGGTTGCGTTGACTTTCGTTCAGACCGGCGTCGTCTTCCAGTACCTCCACCGCGCCGCGAATTACGGCCAGCGGGGTACGCAGTTCGTGGCTGACGTCGGAGGCGAATGCCCGTTCTCGCTCGGCGCAACCGCGGATGCGTTCCAGGTAGCGTTCCAGGACCTGGGCCAGTTCACCGATGTCGTCCAGGGAAAGCGCCTTGGCCGACTGGCCGGGTTCGCTGGCAGCGATACGGGCAGCCAGGTCGACGACTGGCGCCACGGCTCGTCGGGCAAGCCAGATACCGCTCTGGGCGATCAGCCAGGTGAGCAGCAGCCCGGCGGCACCCAGGCCATAAAGGAAATACTCATCCCGTGCCAGACGAGCCGATTCGCCAACGGCAAAGTAGATGCCGGCCGCGAACAAGAGGCTCGACAGGGCGCCGAAGGCGGCGAAGTAGAAGGCGGCGCGCCGCCGCAGGCTATGCCGCCGCATTGGGGTCCGCGATCTGGTAACCGACCCCGCGCACGGTGCGCAGCAGGTGGGTGACGAAGGCCTTGTCGATGGCGTCGCGCAGGATATGCAGATGGGCCTTGAGGGCGTCGCTATCGGGCGGATGGTCGGCCCATACGACGGCCTCCATCTGTTGCCGCGTGACCACCTGCGGCGAGGCGCGCATCAGTAATTCCAGCAATTTGAGCGGGATGGGCGGCAGGTCGATGGCCTGTTCGCCGCGCATCACCCGGTAGGTGCCGATGTCATAGCTCAGGTCGGCCACCCGCAGCTTTTGCGCCTGGCCCTGGGGCAGGCCGCGCCGGGCGATGGTGCGCAGACGGGTTTCCACCTCACGCAGGGCGAATGGCTTGACCACATAATCGTCGGCGCCGGCCTCCAGTCCCTGAATCTTGTCGTCGAGCGAGTCGCGCGCCGTCAACATAAGGACCGGCGTATGCCGCTCGGCCTCGGTGCGTAGCTTGCGGCACAGCGTCAGACCATCCATTCCGGGCAGCATGAGGTCCAATACGATGGCGTCGTAATCGTTGGTCAGTGCGAGATGCAAGCCGCCCACGCCGTCGCCCGCCATATCCACCACATGGCCGCGGGCCTCGAGAAAATCCATCAGGTTGGCGGTGATATCGCGGTTGTCTTCGATGATTAACAGGCGCATGGCTCGGATATGGACTCGGTAAGAGATGGTTCGAAGATTGATCTTGTCAATTTGGCTCGCTGAGTTCAAGCCTTGACGATATTGGGCGCCGGCTCCATATAAACGCCACGGGTATCGACGATCAGCTTGGCATAAAGGCCGAGCATGGGGTAATCGAAGGCATCGTGGTTGGTAGCCAGGAGCAGCACGTCGTAGCCCGCGACGCTCTCCGGATCGAGCGGCACGCTGCGCAAATCGAAATGGTGTTCGCGCATCTTCGGGAAGACCGGCACATGGGGGTCACTGTAGGCAACCTCTGCGCCCTTGGTGCGTAGCAGCTCCATCATCGCCACCGAGGGCGATTCACGGGTGTCATCGATGTTCTTTTTGTAGGCGATGCCCAGGACCAGCACTCGACAGCCCTTGATGGTCTTGCCGCGCACGTTCAGGGCGTCGCCGATCTTGCCTAGCACCCATTCCGGCATGTGGCTGTTGACCTCGCCGGCCAGCTCGATGAACCGGGTATGGACGCCGTATTCGCGCGCTTTCCAGGTCAGGTAGAAGGGGTCGATGGGGATGCAGTGGCCGCCCAGGCCGGGGCCGGGGTAGTAGGGCACAAAGCCAAACGGTTTGGTGGCGGCCGCGCGGATCACCTCGTGGATGTCGATGGCCATCCGGTCGCAGACGATCTTCAACTCGTTGACCAGGCCGATATTAACGGCGCGGTGGATGTTTTCCAGCAGCTTGGTCATCTCTGCGACGCGGGTCGAACTGACCGGCACCACCTGATCGATGGCCTGGCCGTAGAGCGCCAGTCCCACTTCGAGACAGGCCGGTGTGACGCCGCCGCAGACCTTGGCAATGGTGCGGGTGACAAAATCCGGATTGCCTGGGTCTTCTCGCTCCGGCGAGAAGCAGAGGAACACCTCTTTACCCACCTTGAGGCCGCGCGCTTCGATCCGGGGCAGAAGTTCCTCGTCGGTGGTGCCGGGATAGGTGGTGCTTTCCAGGGACAGGATTTGCCCTGGCCGCAAGTGCGGGGTCAGGGCCTCGGTGGTATTGAGGACGAAGCTCAGGTCTGGCTCGCGGAACCGGTTGAGCGGCGTCGGTACGCAAATAATGAGTGCATCGGCATCATGGGCGCGAGCGAAATCGGTGGTGCAGTCAAAGCCGCTGGCGTTGGCGGCGCGGATGGCCTCGACCGGGATGTGTTCGATATAGTTTTCGCCCCGCGTCAGGGTGTCGATCTTGGCCGGGTCGATGTCGATGCCGAGCACCCGGAAGCCCGCTTCACTGTAGCGCAGCGCCAGCGGCAGGCCGACGTAGCCCAGCCCGACCACGCCGATTACTGCGGTCTTGTCGCGAATCTTGCCGATGAGCGTGTCTTTATGGGATTGCACGATGGACGTCCTTGATTGGGCCAATGGCAGGGATTGTCGGAATTATAAGGCGCCGCGCCGGCCAGGGCGGGATCGGGTATCCTTCGGCCTTGTTCGAATCACTCGGAGTTTGACGGTAATCATGTCCACTATCCAACCCTGCCCACAATGCGCCATGGAGAACACCTACCCGGACGGCGACAACTATGTTTGCGCCGACTGCGGCCATGAGTGGCCGATGGCCCAGGCGGCGCACGCCGACGCCGATGCGGGCGCCGTAGTCAAGGATGCCAACGGTACGGTACTGAGCGACGGCGACTCGGTGGTGCTAATCAAGGACCTCAAGGTCAAGGGCTCGTTGATCACGCTTAAGCAATGCGCCAAGGTCAAGAGCATCCGCCTGGTTGGCGGCGACCATGAAGTGGACTGCAAGATGGATGCCGGCAGCTTCATGCTTAAGGCCTGTTTTTTGAAGAAGGTCTGAATACGGCTGGCCGCCGCCCCTTAATCCTCATTAATGAATCCGCAGCGGGTTTCGCTACGGTCCGGCTTATGCTCAAATCCAGACTTTGCCTTACCGTCTTGTCAAAAAGCCCGCAGCAACGGGGCACGCGCGGAGCTGGGCGGGAATGAGATGAAAACTACAGTCAGCGAATTGCTGGTCCGGTTCATGGAACGTCTCGGCGTGAGCCACGTTTTTGGTATTCCGGGCGCCCATATCCTGCCCGTCTACGACTGCCTGTATGACTCGCCGATCAAGAGCGTTTTGGCCAAGCACGAGCAGGGCGCGGCGTTCATGGCCGGCGGCTTCGCCCGCGTCTCGGGCGGGATCGGCGCCTGCCTCGCTACGGCCGGACCGGGGGCTACCAATCTAGTGACCGGCATCGCCAATGCCTATGCCGACAAGCAACCGATACTGATCGTCACCGGCGAGACCTCGACCTACATCTTCGGTAAGGGCGGTTTGCAGGAAAGCTCGGGCGAGGGCGGCGCCATCGATCAGACGGCCCTGTTCGGCGGCATTACCCGCTATCACAAGGTCGTCGAACGCACCGATTACCTTGGTCAGGTGCTGAACCGGGCAGCCCGGATTCTGCTCTCGGCGGCCCCCGGGCCGGTGCTGCTCAGCGTGCCCTATAACGTTCAGAAAGAACAGGTCCCGGATAACCTGCTGGACGGCATTGATTTTCATCCTATGGCGGCGCTTAAAAGCCACGCCCCGGCCTCTGAACTGGCCGCTCTGATCGCCGAGGCGCGCTACCCGGTCATTATTGCCGGTCATGGCTGCGTTCAGGCGGGCGCGCAGGCGGCCGTCGCCCATTTGAGCGAGGCGCTCAATATCCCGGTCGCCACCAGCCTCAAGGCCAAGGGCGTGATTAGCGAAGGTGCCGGGCTGTCGCTAGGTAGCCTGGGGGTGACCTCGGATGGCCGGGCCTACCGTTATATCGTCGAATATGCCGATCTGGTCATATTCCTTGGGGCAAGCTTCAACGAGCGCACCAGCTACCTGTGGGACGGCACACTTTTGGCCGGCAAAAAGATCGCTCAGGTGGACATCGACGAGGGGCAACTGGAAAAGGTGTTCAAGGCCGATCTGGCCATCCACGGCGATCTCGGCGCCGTCCTGGACGACCTCCTGGCGGCGGTCGAAACGGCCGCTATGGCAAGCAAGTCGCTCGACCGGCTGGCCGGCCACTCGGCCTCGTCCAGCCCGGCAAAATTTCGCTTGATGGAGCATCTTTTTACCAGGCTGGCGGCACGGTTCCAGGAGGATGTCCAGATCTTCGATGACAACATCATCTTCGCTCAGCGTTTTTTCAAGTCGGCGCTCAGCAACCGCTATTTCCCCAACTCCGGGATTTCCTCGCTTGGCCATGCCATCCCGGCAGCCATCGGGGCGCGCTTCGCCAAGCCCAGGCCAACCTTCGCCATCCTCGGCGACGGTGGCTTCCAGATGTGCTGCATGGAGATCATGACCGCGGTCAATTACGCCATTCCGCTCAATATCGTGGTCATCAACAACGCCGCCATGGGCCTGATCCGCAAGAACCAGTCTCAGCTTTATGGCGGGCGCTACATCGATTGCGACTTCGTCAACCCGGACTTTGCCTATCTGGCCCTGGCGTTCGGCATCCGCCACTGGAAGATCGAGGCGGAGGCCGATGTCGATGCCCTGTTCGCCAAGGCCGATCTAACCGGCTCGATCAACCTCATCGAAATCATGCTGGACAAGAATGCCTTCCCGGACTACCGGTCGAACCGATAACCCAGGCATTGCGGCGCAACAGACGGCCATCGCTGCCATCGAAAAAGCGCTTTGGCGCGATGGCCTGAACGAGGCGCTGTTGCCCGCCTATCAAGCCGCCTACCGGGAACTGGAACGGCAAATCGCGGCTCAGGGTGAGGACCACCGCTACCGTTTCGTTATTGTCATCCCGGTGGCCGATCGGCCGCGACATTTACAGATCTGTCTCGATAGCCTGCTCGAACTGTGCCGGCTATTCGGTTATGGCGGGCAGCGCGACGGCCGGTATTTAAAGGTTGCGGTGTTCATTGCTGACGATAGCCGCGACGCAGCCAATATCGCAGCCCATCGGGCGCTTGCCTGCCAGTGCAGCGGACAAGGCCTCGATACGCTCTATTTCGGCTTGAGCGAACAACTTGAACTACTGGACTCGCTGAGCGTGGACGAAAGGGAACGGCTGGCCGGTATTTTGGGCCATGCAACGCGGGAATCGTTCGCGCACAAGGGCTCGGCGGTCATGCGCAATATCGCTTTCCTGAAGCTGAACGCGCTGTGGGGGGGCACCGAGCGGCTGTTGTTCCACGCCATCGACAGCGACCAGGAATTCAAGGTCAAGGTCAGCACCGATGAAGGCGATAAGGATGTCTATGGCCTGAGCTTTTTCCACGCGCTGGATGCGATATTCAGCCAAACGGACGCCCTGATGTTGACTGGCAAGGTGGTCGGTGATCCGCCCGTTTCACCCGCCGTGATGGCCGGCAACTTCCTCGACGATGTGATCGACTTCCTGCGTCGGATGGCCGTCAGCGGCGGCCAAGGCCCCTGCGGCCAGCATCGCTTCGAGTCGCGCCGCGTGGGCGAGGCGGCCTACCACGACATGGCCGACCTGTTCGGTTTCAAACCGGCCGGCGACGCCTATCGCTACCGCTGCACCCTGGCCGGCGCGCATAGCGACATGGATTGCTTTACGCACTTCGCCAGCCGGCTCAAGCGCTTCTTCTACGGCGAGCATCCCACCCGTATCTCCTATTACCCGCCACTCGCGGCGCTTGCCAGCATCCAGCCGGCGCGCACGGTGTATACCGGCAACTACGTCTTCCGGCCGGAGGCGCTGAAGTACTTCATCCCCTTTGCCGATTTGCGCTTGCGGATGCTGGGCCCGAGCCTGGGCCGGATTGTCCGGTCGGAGATCGGCGGCCGTTTCGTGTCAGCCAACCTGCCCATGCTGCACAAGCGGACGGTGGAGGTCATCGGGCGCTCCGAGTTTCGGCCCGGTATCGAGGTCCAGGCCGAGGCCATCGAACTGTGCGGCGAATTCGAACGCCAGTTCTACGGCGACGTGATGCTGTTTTCGCTGCAACGGCTGACGTCGCCAGGCTTCCCGGAACGGGCCTTGGCCGAGACCGTAACTACCGAGGTGGTCGAGGCGGTGCATACCGAGATGCTGGAAAAATACGCGGCCAAACATCGGGCCATCATTGAACAACTCGACCAGTTGAAGACGCTTCTGAACGACCCGGCTCAGTGGTGGAATCGGTCGCGGATAGACACCGTCGCAGTCGCAGACTTCAAGCGCTTCAGCGCCAATATGGAACACAATTTCGGCGCCGATTCGCCCTGTTACGCGCGCATCCAGAGCCATTGGCCGCAATGGCGGAGCGATCTGGTTCGGGCCATCACCCGGTACCCGGAAGATCGGCGGTCTTGGGCGGCGGTATTGGCAACTAACCCGGATATTGCATGAATACTCGCGCGCCCTCGCTGGCCCCTTGTCCGCACTGGAAAGTCTTGCTCAGTCGGGCGTATGAATAACTACGCCGCTTCTTCGCAAGATTCCCATTGCAAACAATGGCCGTCGCGATCATCACGCGAATTCATGCAATATCCGGGCTAACGGGCGACGTTGATCCGCTGCCATGAGTTCTCATTTAGCGCGCCTTGATAGCAAAAGGGCCGGAAGTCGGGCAGGGCATAGGCGGCATCGAGCAGGGCCAGACTGGCTTCCACCTCGGTATCGGCATCCAGCCTCGCCGCCAGGCCATGTATTCCATGAACCGGGTCTTGCCGCAGCCGGTTGGGCCTTTGAGCAGAATTGGCAGGGCGTTCCGGTAGGCCGCCTCGAAGATGACGATCTCATCGCCGAGCGGCTCGTAATAGGGCTCGCTCAGGATGTAGTGGGCCTCGGGTGCGAAGGTACGGGGCATTAATCGCCGCAGCCGCAGTCGCCGGGCTGGCCAGGCGGAGCGCAGTATTTTTCGTTTTCGATCTGGTCGCGGTTGGCCTCAAACTCGGCACGGATCTGTTCGGCCTTGGCCTTGAGACGCTCAACCCGGGCCTCGTAGGCGCCGTCCTTCTCGGTAATCGACTGTTCGTTGAACAGTACCTGGCGCAGGAACCGGTCGCCGAAGGCCAGCAACTTTTCATCGTCGGCGATCAGCTCGGCCATCTCGGCGACCGGGATATCGTAGGTCTTGTTGAATGACTCGCTGATGACGAAGGCGCGGAAGCGATCGAGGTCATAGCTGGCCATGAAGAACAACTGCTTGGAGATCATGGGCGGCTTGCCGACGGCGGGGCCGGCGGATTTTTTCTTGAGGATCAGTTGCCGCCAGCCACGGCCCTTCTCGTCGTATTCGACCGCACCCTGGTCCGCGCGATATTCGTCGATGGTCTGGGTGTCCGGTTCCTGGTGGCCGAAGCAGGTTTTTTCGGTCACCTTCGCGAATGAAAGACGATCGACATATTCGTCGGAGCGGCGCACCGATAGCAGGGCGACGGGGTAATAGCGGCACGCGGTGGGCCGGTCGCCATAGACGCTGCAACCTTCCTCGACCATAAACTGACAGGCGGAACCGCCGTCCACGCTGCGCAGTTTGACCCCAGGGGTGCCATCCTTGTCGATCTCGTAGGGCACGGTGTACTTTTGCAAAAATTCGCCGGATGAGAGACCAAGATGGTTTTTCAGGCGCACTATGTCATAGGGCGTCAGGGTGATGTCGATGTTGCTGCAACAGGCGTTCCAGCATTTGACGCCGCGATGACAGCGGAATTGGAGTGGCGCGTCGCCTTCCAGCATCGTTGGAATGACCGGGTTGGCCTCGAAGGGGGCGTCCTTGGCCAGGTTCTTGAAACGCTCGTCGTAGTCTTGCATGGCGGTCTCGCTTATCTAGTCTGCCTGTAGGAGCGACTTCAGATGCAATCGTTCCGATTCGCGGCTAAAGCCGCTCCTACAGGTAGGGTTTAGGTTCTTTAAAGCAAAAACCGGGCGCCTTGTGAGCGCCCGGCTTTTTTTGCTAAAGCGTACTGCTTAGTGAGCAGCGGCCTTGAACAGCTTGGACTTGTCGACCAGGTCGACGTGCTTGCGCTTGAAGCAGGTCCAGGTGTGGGTCTTCTTGTCATAGATCGAGTTGACGAAGCAGTGCCAGTTTTTCTCATCGACAAAGTTCTTGTCCATGCGGTAGTAGAAGCCGGGATAACGGCTTTCTTCGCGGAACTGGATGTGCTTCATGTGGGCTTCGGCCGTCAGAATGCGGTGGTAGTTTTCCCAGGCGCGCAGCAGTTCGTGCAGGTCCTTGGCACGCATCTTCTGAGCGTCTTCCTTCAGGAAACCCAACTTCTCTTCGGCGATGTCGAGCATGACGTTGTTGGTCTTGTAGTAGGTGGCGATACCGGCTACATATTCGTCCATGATCTTTTGCAGACGGAACTGCAACATCTTCGGGGTGATGTAGTTGGGGTTGACATCGATCGCTGTCGTGTAGTCCTTGAACTCCAGGTAGTTACGTACCGGCTTCCAGATGACCTCGGCAATTTGCTCCGGGGTTTCGTTGAATTCCGGTTTGAAGCCCTTGTTGTCCAAGCAATACTTGACCATGCCCTTGGCCGCGATACGACCTTCGGCATGGGAGCCGGAGGAGAACTTGTGGCCGGAGGCACCGACGCCATCACCGGCCGTGAACAGGCCCTTGACGGTGGTCATGCTACGATAGCCCCAGCTCCAGCCGCTCGGCAGGTGAGCGGGGACGCCGCTATACTCTTCCTTGGTTGGCGCGCCGACGTCGGTCGGGCCGGATACCCACATGCCACAGCAACCGGAGTGCGAACCCAGGAGGTAGGGCTCGGTCGGCATCAACTCGGACTTCTTCTTTCCCGGATCGACGTTTTCGCCGACCCAGATGCCGCATTGGCCGACGGACATGTCGAGGAAGTCTTCCCAGGCTTCCGCCTCGAGGTTCTTCACTTCACGTGGGGTCAGTTTCTTGCGCATTTTGGCGAGGGCCGTGATGGTGTCCATCCATATCGGGCCGCGACCTTCCTGCATTTCGTGCAACATCAGGTGGTTACGCAGACAGGAAGCGGGAACGGCAGCCTGGCCATAGGGCGGGTAGTCGTTCAGCATGTCCTTGTTCTTGGCCATGTAGGCCTCGCCGAAGGCGTTGGTGGCCTGAGCCTTGAACAGCAGGAACCAGGTACCGACCGGGCCGTAACCGTCCTTGAAGCGGGCGGGCACGAAGCGGTTTTCCATCATGGTCAGCTCGGCGCCGGCCTCGGCAGCCATGGCGTAGGTCGAACCGGCATTCCACACCGCGTACCAGACACGACCTTGGCCTTCGCCAACGGAACGGGGACGGAAGATGTTCACGCAACCGCCGGCGGCCAGCAGGATGGCCTTGGCCTTGTAGATGTAGACCTTGTTCTCGCGGACGGAGAAACCGGCTGCGCCGGCGATGCGGTTGGGGTCGTTCTTGTCGTTGATCAGGTGAACGATGAAAACGCGTTCCTGAATGCGATCCAGACCCAGTGCCTTCTTGGCGGCCTCGGCGACGATCCACTTGTAGGATTCGCCGTTGATCATGATCTGCCACTTGCCGGAACGTACGCACTTGCCGCCGTCCTTCAGCGGGGTCATGCCCTGGGCGCCGTCGTGACGCTCGCCGTTTTCGTCGGTCTTCCAAATGGGCAGGCCCCACTCTTCAAACATGTGCACGGAGTCGTCGACGTGGCGACCGCAGTCATAGGTCAGGTCGTCGCGGGTGATGCCCATCAAGTCATTGGAGACCATACGAGCGTAGTCGGCGGGGTCTTGCGTATCGCCGATGTAGGTGTTGATGGCGGACAGGCCTTGAGCCACGGCGCCGGAACGGTCAATGGCGGCCTTGTCGACCAACTTGATCTTCAGATCAACGCCGGTTTCCGCTTTCGCGGCTTCGGCCCAACGCACGACTTCATAGGCGGCGCCGCAAGAGGCCATACCGCCACCGATTATCAGGATGTCAACTTCTTCCTGAACTACTTCTGGATTAGAAAAATCAGCCATTATCTTTCCCCTTCTTGGATTACTTGCGTATCAATTCGGCCGGGTTGCCGGCACGATAGCCCTTGGCGTAGCCCTTGGTGAAGAAGCCAGGCTTTTCGATGTCTGCTATCTTGGGCATGGGCTTGCCGGCGTAGGGATCGATGGAGCCCTCGGGGGTGGTCCGGATCGGGAACTTGAAGCGCTTCAGGGTGCCATTACGGAACTTGATGGTCCACATGATGGAGTCGGAACCGCGCAGAGGCTGAACTGAACCGCCCAGAGGAACGATGTCGGCGTAGTGGCGGACTTCGATGGCCTGCTGCGGGCAAATCTTCACGCAGGAATAACATTCCCAGCACTGATCGGGTTCCTGGTTGAAGGCCTTCATGGCGTGACCGGTTTCCGAACCATCCTTGTCCAGCTTCATCAGGTCGTGCGGGCAGATGTACATGCAAGCGGTCTTGTCCTGGCCCTTGCAACCGTCGCACTTGTCGGTACGAACATAGGTAGGCATTACATACTCTCCTTGTTAGCTAACAATCCGCTGTGTCAGCGGTCCGTTCAGACGCCGAACCACACCTTAGCCGGGGCGTATCGCGATTCCGCTTCCGGCGAGTCCGGTATTCTAAATTCCATAGTGTGGGCCGGCCACTGGGCCGACCCGTCGGGCTAAAGCCCGCCCCACATCAAGCGGCCGAGTGGCCCTTGAGTTCGATCTTGACGTTTTGTTCCTTGGTCAGGCTGGCGTAGTACTTCTTGAGCACCGCAGCGACTTCCGGACGACTGAATTCGACCGGCAGGTCCTGGCCTTCGGATAGCATCGCGCGCACCTTGGTGCCGGACAGCAGGATGCGGTCATCCTTGGTGTGCGGGCAGGTACGCCGCGAGGCCATGCCGCCGCACTTCTTGCACCAGAAGGTCCAGTCGATGTTCATGTTCTGGGTTTCCAGCGAGCCCTTGGGAATCTCGTCGAAGATTTTCTGGGCGTCGAAGGGGCCGTAGTAGTCGCCCACGCCAGCGTGGTCGCGACCGACGATCAGGTGCGAGCAGCCGTAGTTCTGGCGGAACAGCGCGTGCAACAGGGCTTCACGCGGACCGGCATAGCGCATGTCCAGCGGATAGCCGGCCTGAATGACGGTATTGGGAGCGAAGTAATTTTCGACCAGGGTGGAGATCGCCTCGGAACGGACCTCGGCCGGGATGTCACCTGGCTTCAGGGCGCCCAGCAGGGAGTGTATCAGCACGCCATCCATGGTCTCGATGGCGATCTTGACCAGGTATTCGTGCGAGCGGTGCATCGGGTTGCGGGTCTGGAAGGCGGCGACCTTCGACCAGCCCATTTTTTCAAAGGCGGCGCGGGTCTCGGCGGGGGTCATGAATTGCGCGCCGTATTTGGCCTTGAAGCCGCCATCGGACAGGACCTTGACCGGGCCGGCCAGGTTGTACTTGCCCTGGGCCATCACCATCTTGATGCCGGGGTGCTTGATGTCGGTGGTCTTGTAGACCTGCATGCACTCGTGGGCCTTGTCGATGGTGTACTTCTCGGTTACCTTCATGGTGCCCATGATCTCGCCGCTCTCACCGCCGACCAAGGCGATGTCGTCGCCGTCCTTGATGGACTCGTCGTCGGTCGAAAGGGTCACCGGGATGGGCCAGAACAGGCCGCTGCTTGTTTTCATCCCATCACAGACGCCTTGCCAGTCGGCCTTGGTCATGAAACCGTCGAGCGGGGTGAAACCGCCGATGCCCATCATGATGAGGTCGCCGGTCTCGCGGGAGGACATCTTCACCTGCTTGAGCGCCTTGGCGCGGGCTAGTTCGGTTTTTCGGGCGGCGCCTTCGAGCCGCAGGGGTTTGAGTTCACCACCACCGTGGGGTTTGACGAGATGGGACATGCTGGCTCCTTACGCTGAATGTTTGTGGAATTGAGATTACCAATCAGATTAGCACAATAGCATGGTGCATCGCCCCCTCTAATCCAAGTTATTTATTCGCAAATAAAGTTTTTCTATGTTTTACGTTTTTGTAACTAATTGTTTATTAAGATAATATTTTGAATCTAAAAAATACGGATTGGCCTTTTGCCGATATGACGGCGTCTGCCGGCCTTCCGCCTTGTTCCGAGGGCGCAAAGGGACGGTGAGCCATTGGGGACGATTTTGGCCGTTTACCGTCACGGCTCGGTAATAGAACGATGGTAATTTGGCCGACTTGCCATGACCGGGTATTGGCTCCGGGCAATGATCGAGGATGATATGGACCTTATTTTGTGGCGTCATGCGGAGGCTCGGGAACCTGGGCCGAAATTTCCCGACCAGGATCGGGAGTTGACCGCCAAAGGGCGCAAGCAGGCCCTGGCGGTTGGCAAATGGCTGGATGCTCGATTAGCCAAGGACTGCCGTATTCTGGTCAGTCCGGCGCTCCGCGCCCAGCAAACGGCGGCCGGTTTGGGCCGGCGCTTCGAGACCGTTCGGGCGATCGAACCGGGTGCCGACCCGACCACGGTGCTGGTGGCGGCGGGCTGGCCGGATGCCGGATGCGCAGTGCTGGTCGTGGGTCATCAGCCCATGCTGGGCCAGGTCGCAGCGCTATTGTTGTCCGGCGAATCGGCCCCGTGGACACTTAAGAAAGGTGGCTTTATCTGGCTGAGCAACCGGACCCGCCGAGGCGAGCGGCATGTCGCGCTGAAAGCGGCATTGGTCCCGGATTTGCTCCTTTAACCCAGATTGTTCATTAGGCGGCGCTATCGCGCCTGCGCACACGGCTGGCGGGCGTATCGCGGCCATTTTGGGCGCTTGGTCGTCAGCCATAGCCGGGCTATGGCCTCCTTCCAACCACCCAAACTGCCTCGCGCTCCACCTCGCCTTCCGCGCACGCCCTAATGAACAATCTGGGTTTAGCCGAGATCGACCTCCATTCGCTTATTTGGATTGCAGGTAGCGTTTGTCGTCGAAGGTGGCGACCCATTCCGGCCGATAGATCACCAGGACCGGCATAATCATGCCGGTGGTGAACGATTCGGCCCAGGCCATCAGAAGATGAAATAAGGTTCACGGCGCAGCCTCGAATATACTGGCGACCATTCTAAAGAACGCCGATGGATATGAGAAATGAGACTTGCGCTTTTCGACCTCGATAACACCCTGCTGGCGGGCGATTCCGATTTCGAGTGGGCCCAGTTCCTGATCGAGAAGGGCGTCCTGGATCGGGAGTTGTACGAGGCCAAAAATCAAACGTTTTACGACCAATACAAGTCCGGCACCCTGGACATTCACGAGTTTCTCGACTTCCAGCTCAAGCCACTGGCCCATCATCCCCGCGCCCAACTGGATGCCTGGCACGATGAATACATGCGGACCCGGATCGTCCCGATGGTCGCCAAGGGCGCACCGGCCCTGCTGGCGCGACATGTCGGCGATACCCGGGTCATCGTTACCGCCACCAATAGCTTCGTCACCGCACCTATTGCCCACTACCTGGGGGTCGAGCATCTCATCGCCACCGAACCGGAACAGGTGGGCGGCGAATTCACTGGCAAGGTTTCCGGCCTGCCGTCGTTCAAGGACGGCAAGGTGACGCGCCTGGAACAATGGCTGACCGGGCAAGGGGAAAACTTGGCTACCGTCACCGAGAGCTGGTTCTACAGCGATTCGCTCAACGACCTGCCCCTGCTCGCCCGGGTGCGACACCCGGTTGCGGTCGACCCGGACGCCACGCTCCTGGCCCACGCCCAGGCCGCAGGCTGGCCGGTCATCAGCCTGAGATAGCCGGCTTCATGGCTACCCGATTCGAGCTGTTGACCGTTTTCGCCGCCGCGCTCGGCCTGTCTGGTCCTGCCTTGGCCTATCACCCCCTGGTCGGCGACGACACCGGTACTCAATGCACCGGCGGCAATCAAATCGAGGTCGGAGATGGATAGCGGAATAGCGATCAGGGGAATGATTACCGAACGCAATGAGCCGAGGAAGGCAAACACCACCAGGGTGACGATCAGAACGGCCTCCGCCAGGGTCTTGACCACCTCGTTTATCGAGGCGTTGACGAACTTGGTCGAGTCGTAAATAACGCCGCCCTTCAAGCCGACCGGCAGTTGCGACTGGATGTCCTGCAAGACCTTGCGCACCCGGGCGACGACGTCGAGCAGGTTGGCGCCTGGCGCGACCTGAATGCCGACGAATACCGAGGCCTTGCCGTCGAAGGCCACGGCGGTTTCATGATCGTCCGCACCCATGGCGACCGTGGCCACATCGTTCAGCCGCACGACCTGGCCGGCCGCCGACTTCACCACCAGGTTCTTGAAGCCGTCGAGCGACTTCAAGTCGGTATCGGCGGCCAGGTTGATCTGCACCATCTGGCCTTTGGCGTTGCCGGTCGAGGCCAGGTAGTTGTTGGCCGCCAGCGCCGCGTAGATGTCGGTTGCGGTCAGGCTGTAGGCGGCGAGCTTTTGTGGATTCAGCCAGGCCCGCAGGGCGAAGTTTTTCGCACCCAGAATCTCGGCCGTTTGCACACCTTCCACGGCCTGCAATCTGGGCTGCACCGGGCGCTTGATGAAAAGGTCGGTAAATTTTGTCTTCATGTGCGGCTCGCAACGTTCATGGCGTGGCTATCTGCGGGTTGGCCGCGTTGGCCGGGGTCACGCTGTTGTTCACCAGTATGGTCGAGTTGTTGCGCAGCTTGAGCTGGCCGGCTGTGACAACCGTCTCGCCCGGCTTCACGCCCTTGATGACGGCTACTTGATCGCCGCGCGTCAGCCCGGTGACGATGAAGCGCTGCTCGGCCGTTTGTCTCGGTTTGCCATCCGCAAGCTTGCCACCATCCTTGACGATGAAAACCGTCCGGTTTCAAGGGCGCTGCATTCTATATACATACGAGAATGTATGTAAACTATGACACTGTTACCAACAGGTTAATTCTTATGGCTCGTCGCACCAAGGCAGAAGCGCAGGAAACCCGTTCCCTGATCCTCGATACCGCCGAAGGCGTATTCCGCAACAAGGGCATGTCGCGCACCTCCCTGGCCGCGATTGCCCAGCAAGCCGGGGTCACCCGGGGCGCCATCTACTGGCATTTCGAGAACAAGGCCGACCTGTTCAACGCCATGTGCGACCGCGCCACCTTGCCGCTGGAGGCCTTGCTGGACAACATGGCCGACCCCGATCAGCCCGACCCGCTTGGACTGCTGCGCCGGGCCAGCGTCCATGCCCTGGCCATGGTGGAACAGGACGGCCGCTGCCGTCGGGTGTTCGAAATCCTGACCCTGAAGTGCGAATACGTCGATGATCTGGCGCCCAATGTTCAACGTCGCCAGGAGTGTCGCAAGGGCGCCCGCGAGGTATTCCGTCTGGCCCTGGAAAACGCCCGCCAGCGCGGCCAGGTGCGCGCCGACCTGGATTGTCCGCTCGCCGCCAATGCCTTGCTGGCCTTCATCGACGGCCTGATTCACGATTGGGGCCTGGAGCCGGAGGCCTATTCCCTGGCCAAACAGGCCGGGCCGATGATTGACCTATTTTTCTCCGGTTTGGTAAGCCGTCAAGGTTAAAATAACGGCCTTTTACTTAAGACACGCATCATGTCCGGACATAGCAAATGGGCGAACATTCAGCACCGTAAGGGGCGTCAGGACGAAAAGCGCGGCAAGATATTTTCCCGCTACGCCAGGGAAATCACCGTCGCAGCCAAGATGGGCGGCGGCGACCCCAACTTCAACCCGCGGCTGCGCCTGGCCATCGACAAGGCCAAGGCCGAGAACATGCCCAACGACAACATTGATCGGGCGGTCAAGAAGGGCACCGGCGAGCTGGAAGGCGTCAGCTACGAGGAAATCCGCTTCGAAGGCTATGGCCCCGGTGGCGCGGCGGTGATCGTCGATTGCCTGACCGACAACCGGGTGCGTACCGTGGCCGACGTCCGTCACGCCCTGGCCAAGTATGGCGGCAACATGGGCACCGACGGTTGCGTGGCGTTCCAGTTCAAGCACTGCGGCCAGATCATCCTGGAACTGGGCGCCGATGAGGACAAGGTCATGGAAGTGGCCTTGGAGGCGGGCGCCGAGGATGTCATCGGCAACGATGACGGTTCCATCGAGGTCATTACCGCGCCCACCGGCGATCTGACGGTCGTCAAGGAGGCGCTGGAGAAGGCCGGTCTCAAGCCGGTAGTGGCCGAGGTCACCATGAAGGCCATGAACGAGACCGAGGTCGAGGGCGACGATGCGGTGCGGTTCCAGAAGATGCTCGACATGCTCGACGACCTCGACGACGTGCAGGAGGCTTATATCTCCGCCCTTTTGCCGGAGTAATGCGGCCTTGCGCCTCCTGGGCATCGACCCCGGCCTGCGGGTAACCGGCTATGGGGTCATCGACAAGGAGGGCCAGCGCTTGACCTACGTCGCCAGCGGCGTCATCCGTACCCAGGGCGATGAATTGCCGGCGCGGATCGCCACCATCTTCGCCGGCATCGGCGAGGTGCTGGCGGCCTTCAACCCCGAGGCGGCGGCGGTGGAAAAGGTGTTCGTCAACGTCAATCCCCAATCCACCCTGTTGCTCGGCCAGGCGCGCGGTGCGGCCATCGCGGCGCTGACCCATGCCGGACAAACAGTGTTCGAGTACACCGCGCTGCAAATCAAACAGGCGGTGGTCGGCAATGGCCATGCCGACAAGCAACAGGTGATCCACATGGTGACTCGGCTGCTGAATCTGCCCGGCGCGCCCAGCGCCGACGCCGCCGATGCCCTTGCCTGCGCGATCTGCCACGCCCACGGTGGCATGGGGCTGGGCGCGCTGGTCACCGCCGGTCGGCGGCGGCGGGCGGGCCGGCTGTCATGAACAAGAACGCCGCGCTGGCCGCCGAACCCAGCCTGGAGCGGCTGGGCAATCCCCTGCTGCGTTATTTTCTGGCCACCCGGCCGGCCTTTCTGAGCATCACCCTGGTCGGCGTCTTGCTCGGCTTGGCCAGCGCCTGGCATTCCGGTATTTCGTTCAATGCCCTTACTGCGCCCGTTAGCTTTTTGCTGGCCCTGCTGGCCCACGCCGGGGTCAATGTACTGAACGACTACTACGATCATCTGAACGGTAGCGATGAGCTGAACAGCGACCGCCTGTTTCCATTTACCGGGGGCTCCCGGTTTATCCAGAACGGCGTCTTGAGCGCCCGCCAGACCTTGCTCTTTGGTGCGGCGCTGTTCCTGGCGGTGATGCTGGGCGGCCAGTGGCTGCTGGGTCATGCCGGCGCCGGTCTGCTCTGGATCGGCCTGGCCGGTCTCGCCATCGGTTGGGCCTATTCCGCGCCACCCCTGCAACTCAATAGCCGGGGTCTCGGCGAGCTTTGCGTCGCGACCGGCTTTCTGCTGATCGTCGTCGGCGCCGATTTCGTTCAGCGCGGCGCTTACCATGTCGCGCCCTGGCTCATCGGTTTGCCCTATGCCTTGATGGTGACCAATGTTTTGTACCTGAACCAGTTTCCCGACCGGGCCGCCGATCTGGCGGTCGGCAAGCGCCACTGGGTGGTCCGGCTGGCACCCGACCAGGCCGCTCATGGCTATGGTCTGATCCTGCTGTTGGCGATGGGCTGGCTGATCGGCCTGATCGCCGCTGGCCGGTTGCCGCTCTGGAGCCTGATCGCCCTGGCGGCCGGGTGGCCGGCCTTCAAGGCGGCCAACGACCTACGCCGATTCGCGGCCCAGCCCGCGCGGCTGGTGCCGGCCATCCGCGCCACCATTGGCGCCGCGCATCTGCTGGCTGTATTGCTTGCGGCCAGCCTGGTATTGGACAAGTTCACATGATAGGCAGACTGACCGGCACCCTGCTGGAAAAACACCCGCCGCAAATCCTGGTCGATGTGCATGGCGTCGGCTACGAGGTCGATGTGCCGATGAGCACCTTCTACAACCTCCCGGCCCAGGGCGAGGCGGTTACGCTATTCACCCATTTCAGCGTGCGCGAGGATGCCCAGCAGTTGTACGGCTTCCTCACCGTCAAGGAGCGCGAGGCATTTCGCACACTCATCAAGATTTCCGGGGTCGGGCCGAAACTGGCCCTGTCGGTATTGTCCGGGCTAAATGTGGACGAGCTTGCCCAGGCCGTGGCGATGCAGGAAACCTGGCGCCTGGTGAAGATACCGGGGGTCGGCAAGAAGACCGCCGAACGTCTGTTGCTGGAGCTGAAAGGCCGGCTCGTCGATGCCCTGCCGAGTGCGGCTGACAGCCCGGTCAACGTCGCCCATGACGCCCTCAACGCCCTGATGGCGCTGGGTTACAGCGACAAAGAGGCGCTGCCGGCGCTGAAACAGTTGCCGGCGGGCTTGAGCCTGGAGGAAAACATTCGCCAGGCCTTGAAGCTGCTGGCCCGGAAGTAGCCCCCGGTTTACGAGGCCAATAGCCGCGCCAGCATGGCGCCGTCGGCCGGGGTCAGGGCGTGGTCGGCCGGCACGACGATGCTTAGCGCCTTGCCGTGCAAGGCGGGGATGCTGTTCAAATCCTGACTGGCGCCGGGCACGACGGCATCGCCCAGTCCATAGGGGGCGGCGCGGATGATCGAGACATAGCGAATCGCCGGTTGCGGCTGGTTGTTCAACCAGTACAGCGCGCTGCCCGGCGTGGCCGGCGACAGGTCGAGCAGCACTGGCCAGGAGTCCTTGACCGCATAGTAGTCGGAGCCGCCGAGCATATCTTTCAGAAACCCGATCGGGCCGCCCTGGTGCGTCGCATCGACCGCCTGCAAGGCGCGCACGGTGCCCTGGTTGGGTGCGGCGATGGTAATCAAGCGGCCCACCTTGCCGACCCCGCCACGCACCAGCGCCATGCGGGCCACCACGCCGCCGGCCGAGTGGCCGACCAGGGTGATCGACTGATGCGGGTGCCGAACGCCGATCGCCCGCAACGCGGCGCTGCCCAGATAGCCATGGACCAGCAGCGCCACCTCGGCGCGCGCAGCGGCGTTGAAGCAGGAGAGGATCAGAACCAGGACAAGGGTGAGTGGGCGCATGGCAGGCTCCTAAAGACGGCAAACAATGGTTATGGCCCAGGTTTCAGTAGCGTATTTTTAGCCACCGGCAACGTCTCCGGGTAATCCCTCGATGCGTGCAAGCCACGGCTCTCATGCCGTTGCTGGGCGCAGCGGACCATTAGATCGGCAGTCTCGACCAGGTTACGCAGCTCGATCAGGTCGCTGGTGACCCGGAAGTTGCTGTAGTACTCGTTGATCTCGTTCCGCAACAGGCGGATGCGGTGGGCGGCGCGTTCCAGTCGTTTGTTGGTGCGGACGATGCCGACATAGTCCCACATGAATCTGCGCAGTTCGTGCCAGTTATGGGTGATGACGATCTGCTCGTCGGCATCGGTGACCCGGCTTTCGTTCCAGCCATGCAGTGCCGGCGCCGATGCCGGCTGCCTTTGGCCAATGTCGGTGGCGGCGGCGCGGCCGTAAACCAGGCATTCGAGCAGGGAGTTGGAGGCCAGGCGATTGGCGCCGTGCAGGCCGGTACAGGTGGTCTCACCGATGGCATACAGGTTGTCGAGATCGGTCCGCCCCTGCCGGTCGATGACAATGCCGCCACAGGTGTAGTGGGCAGCGGGGGCGATGGGTATCCATTCCTGGGTGATGTCGATGCCCAGCTCTTTGCAGCGGGCATAGATGTTGGGAAAATGACTGACGATGAACTTGGCCGGTTGGTGGGTGATGTCCAGGTAGACGCAATCCAGGCCGCGTTTTTTCATTTCCAAGTCGATGGCACGGGCGACGATGTCGCGCGGCGCTAACTCCAATCGCGAATCGTGGGACTCCATGAAGCGGGTGCCGTCGGGCAGGCGCAGGATGGCGCCTTCACCGCGCATCGCCTCGGTAATCAGGAAGGACTTGGCCTGCGGATGGTATAGACAGGTCGGATGGAACTGGATGAATTCCAGATTGGCCACCCGGCAGCCGGCCCGCCAGGCCATGGCGATGCCGTCGCCGGTGGCGGTGTCCGGGTTGGTAGTGTAGAGAAAGACCTTGCCGGCGCCGCCGGTGGCCAGCACCGTCTGGCTGGCGGCAATGGTTATGACCTGGTCGGCGTCGCTGTCCAGTACATAGGCGCCGTAGACCCGGTTGTCAGCTAGACCGAGCTTCCTGCCGGCGATCAGGTCGATGGCGATATGGCGCTCCCGCAATTCGATATTGGCCGCGCTGCGCAGCCTGGCCAGCAAAGTATCCTGCACGCTCTGGCCTGTGGCGTCGGCGACGTGGAAGATGCGCCGCTGACTATGGCCGCCTTCCCGGGTCAGGTGGTAAGCCTGGTTCTGGCCCGGTTCGCCACGGTCAAACGGCACGCCTTGTTCGATCAGCCACTTGATGGCCTCGGTCCCATGTTCCACTACATAACGGACCACCTCCTCGTCGCACAGCCCGGCGCCGGCGACCAGGGTGTCGCGGATGTGCTCGGCGAAGCTGTCCTGGCTGGAAAACACGGCGGCGATGCCACCCTGAGACTTGGCGCTGGCGCTGTCGCCGAAGGCCTTTTTGGTAATCATCAATACCCTGGTTTGTTGCGGCAGGGATAAGGCCAGGGTGCAGGCCGCGAGTCCGGAGCCGATGATGAGTACGTCGTAATGCTGCATGGTTTTGCCAGGTTGGGAACTTCTAACGAATCCGAGGGGTCAGTCAGGCATTATTGCCGGGTCATGGCGATTATACTAACCCGATTCCGAACTGAGAAGGGTTAGGCCATTGGCGAAGTATACAGCCAATGGCATGAACGATGAGTGAGCAAGATATAGACCGGCAACTGGTGGAAAGGGCGCGACAAGGCGACAAGCGCGCCTTTGAGATGCTGGTGGAGAAGTATCAGCGTAGGCTGCTCCGCCTGCTATCCCGCATGGTGAAGAATACGAAGGAGGTCGAGGATATCGCCCAGGAGACCTTTATCAAGGCCTACCGGGCACTGCCCAACTTTCGCGGCGATGCGGCCTTCTATACCTGGCTGTACCGGATTGGCGTGAATACCGCCAAGAACTATCTGGCCGGCCGGAAAAAGACCATGCCGACGCTCAGCGACCAGGCCATGGGCGACGACGAGCCGGATGAGCGACTGGTCGTTCAGGACCTCAACACGCCGGAGACGGCGTTGATGTCCAAGCAGATCGCGCTGGCGGTGAATGATGCGGTCGATGCCCTGCCGGAGGAATTGCGTTCCGCCATCACCCTGAGGGAGATGGAGGGGCTGAGTTATGAGGAAATCGCCGAGTCGATGAATTGTCCCATCGGCACGGTGCGCTCCAGGATTTTTCGGGCACGTGAGGCCATCGCCGCAAAGTTACGGCCGATGCTCGGCACGTCCCAGGACACGAGGTGGTAATAATGACAACGGCACAAGCACACAAGTGGGCGCAGCCCCAGGACGCGGCGGCGGACGCCTGGCTCTCAGCCCTGATGGACGGCGAGTTGGACGATGATGAGGCCGGCCGGGCGATTGCCCGGGTGGGCAAGGACGCGGGCGCCCAGCGGAGTTGGTCTGAATATGGCCTGATTGGCGACGCGCTGCTAGGCTGTGTCCAGGACACGACCAAACTGGATCGGCGCGTCAAGGCTGCCCTGGCGGCCGAGCCGACGGTTCTGGCGCCACTGACGAAATCGCATCGACAGCCGGCCTACTGGGTGGCCGCGGCCGCTGCCGTGGTGGTCATCGCCTGGACCGTCGTGAGCATGGCGCCGAATAACCCCGGTGTGCCGGTTGCCGTTAACGGTTCGCCGAACATGCCCCAGGTGGTTGGCGATGAGCCGGTTCGGCCGACAGCGGCCCAGGATGTGGCGGCGAACGAGGTGGCGCCTTACCTGGCGGCGCATCAGGATTATGCATTCACGGTGGCCGGCGCGCCGGATATGCACATCACCCCGGTTTCACTGTCCGGTGACGCTCGATGAAATGGCTGTTCTGTTTAGCGGCGATCATGGTTGCGCCGGCCTGGGCCGATAGCGCGATCCCCGATTCAGAGGCGATTTCGTGGTTGAAACGCATGTCCGATGCCTCGCGCAAGCTGCCGTATGAAGGCATCTTCGTGATGCAGATGGGCGACCGGATGCAGACCGTGCAGGTGGAAAATCGCCCGAACGGCCTCGCCAACGAAAGCCGTCTGGTGGTCCTCGACGGCCAACCCCGCGAGGTGCGTTGCAGCCGGACCGAATCGGTGACCCTGGCCTGGGGGGCGAAAGGCTGGCAGGCGGAACGACGCATGGGTAGTCGGCATTTCCCTGATCTGTTGCCGGGAAACGTCGTCAAGCTGGTCGGTTTCTACAGTCTCCGTCTAGGTAAAACCATCCGGGTGGCTGGCCAGAACTGCCAACTCGTCGATATGGTGCCCAAGGATCAATACCGTTGGGGGTATCGGTTGTGCGCCGAACAATATACCGGTCTGCCGCTCAAGGCGGTGATGGTCGGTGACCACGATCGACCGTTGTTGCAATACGCCTTTGTCAAGGTGCGCCAGGGCGTGACCAGTCGTGCCGCCGTAGCCATGCCTTCGATGTCGTCCGTGGAAGACCTCCACCCGGTTGAGAATAGTCCTATCACGGTCAAGCAATTGCCGCCCGGTTACAGCCAATTGGCCGCAGTTAAACGCCGCTTGCCCAACCGCGATGCCGAGGTCGAACACTGGATATTCAGCGACGGCCTGAGCCATATTTCCATGTTTGTAGAGCCGGCGCCAGAGCGTATGGTTAGCGTCAAGGGCCAAAGCACGCGTGGTCTGATGAACCTACTGACCCGCAAGCTGGGCAACTATCAGGTCACCGTCGTCGGTGACGCGCCCTCGCCGGCGGTGAACTTCGTCGCCGGGAATCTCGACCTGCGCTAGTCGTCATGATTGAAAATCCCGCCCGTGTGATGCGCGTCTCGGCCGATCTGGCCTGGGTTCGCTCAGAGAGTCCATCATCCTGCGGCGCCTGTGCCGGCAAGGGCTGCGGCAATTCGCTCTATGCCCGTTTGCTGCATCCCAGGGAACCCGAATACCCGGTTTTGAATCCAATCGGCGCTCAGGTAGGTGAGGCCGTAGTGATCGGTATCGAGGATGGCGCAGTCTATCGCGCGGTGCTATTTGGCTACCTGGTACCGCTTGTCCTGCTCTTTGCCGGCGCCTTGTTGGGCTCGGTCTGGGGCGAGATTCAGGCCATCGCCGGTAGTCTGACCGGCCTGCTGATCGCGGCGTTCTGGCTGAAACAGCGTCGGAGCGAAACCGCCCCGGTCATCCTTCGCCGGGGCGAGGCGCATTGCTCGTCTCATCGAGCATAGACAGGCCCCCGGTTGCTGTTGTCGGCGGCGGTGGTTTGGTCGGCCCCAAAAATTGTGATTAGGTCATTCGCAAGAGGTGAAACATGATTAGATCGTTTGTTGCATGGCTGGCATTGACGATGAGTGTCATGGCGTTCGCGCAAGGCGCGGCGCCGGTCGACTTTACCGACCTGGTGGCGAAGAGCACCCCCTCCGTGGTCAATATCACCACGGTTATCGACGGCAAACCTGCGCCAGGAACCCAGATGCCGAACGAGATGCGTCAGTATTTCAAGCATTTCGGCATACCTGAGATGCCCACCCCTGACTATGGCCGCGGGATGCCCAAACGCGGTCAGGGTTCTGGCTTTATCGTCAGCGCGGATGGCTACGTCCTGACCAACGCTCATGTGGTGGCGGACGCCGACGAGGTGACGGTCAAGCTGAACGACCGGCGCAAATTCCAGGCCAAGGTTATTGGCAGTGATAAAACGACCGATGTCGCACTGATCAAGATCAACGCCGATAATCTGACTCCGGTCAGCATCGGCGACCCCAGCCAGTTGAAGGTCGGTGAGTGGGTGCTGGCGATCGGCGAGCCGTTCGGCTTCGAGAATTCGGTTACCGCCGGCATCGTCTCGGCCAAGGGTCGGTCGCTGCCCCAGGAAAACTATGTACCATTCATCCAGACCGACGCAGCGGTCAATCCCGGCAACTCCGGCGGGCCGCTGCTCAATATGCGCGGCGAGGTGGTGGGCATCAATTCCCAGATCGTTTCCCGTTCAGGCGGCTATATGGGCCTGTCCTTTGCCATCCCCATCAACGTGGCCATGAATGTGGCGAACCAGATCAAGGCCGACGGCAAGGTCAGTCGCGGTCGTCTCGGAGTATCGATCCAGGAGATCAACGCCGATCTGGCGGAATCGTTCGGCCTGAAAAAAACGTCCGGCGCCCTGGTGACCGAGGTCGAGCCGGACAGCCCGGCCGACAAGGCTGGCATCAAACAGTCGGACATCATCATCGAGTACGACGGCAAGCCGATCGATACCTCATTCGACCTGCCCCGCCTGGTCGGTGCCTCCAAGCCAGGTAGCAAGGCGCGGATAACCGTCTGGCGCAAGGGCGCGACGCGCGAACTCACCGCGCAGGTCGGTGAAATGGCCAGCAGCAAGACGGCCGGCGTAAACAATGCCCAATCCAATATGGCCGGTCTCACCGTCAGCCCGCTCAGGCCGGAACATAAAAAACAGTTGGGCATTGAGTCCGGGGTACTGGTTGAGGAGGCTACCGGCCTGGCCGCGCGGGCCGGCATCCAGCCAGGCGACATCATCATGGCGGTCGGCAATGTCGCGGTGAACGATGCCAAAGAATTGGCCGGCGCCCTCGACGTCAAGGGCCGCAAGACCGTGGCGCTGCTGGTTAAACGCGGCGACTACTCCAGCTACGTGCCGCTGCGCCTCGATTGAGCACGGATTGGCCATCAAGGCGCGCGATGATGGCGCGGCGCAGCGCTTGAAGGGACTCGTTCTCTACACCCGACCCGGCTGTCATCTCTGCGACGAGATGCGGGCCGGGTTGGCATCCCTGCATGGCAAGCTGGATTTCGTCGTCAGGGAAATCGAAGTCGGATGGGAGGGGGAACTGGCCGAGCGTTACGGCCGTTTACTCCCTGTCCTGGCGCTGGATGGGCTGGAAATCTGTCATTATTTCCTCGACGATGCGCAGCTCATGGTCAGATTCGGTGCGAATCCATGGCCTGGTGTCGTTTCAAGGGACTGAGGCAGACGTGCGCAAGGCAGCCCATGAATGTTTTGTCGGGCATTGGGGAATAATCCTAGGAGCCTGTCGGACTTAAAGGAAATCGGCTGCAAAACCGTCGGAACGGCCCATATTCCGCCGCTTTCTTGGGTAATAGAACGACTATTGCCCAGCGAAATCGTCGAAATCTGTCCTCGTTCGGACGATTTCGCGCTTCGATTCTTCAAGTCCGACAGGCTCCTAGAAACCGCAGTTGACCGCTGGTTTGCCATGGGAAACCCTGATGCCGGCTGGGTTTGCTGCCTTCGGGGGCTCTCACCGGGTGGCTGAGCCCACTACGCACCCGATTGCACGTTTGGCGCGCCGCCTGGCGGTGTTGCTCTGCCGTGCAGGGAGCAACCATGCCGCTGCCATACGCGATGCGGCGGCTCGGCGCGAACTCTGATCCTCGACGGGTCGGAGGCTGGGGCGGATAAGGAGCGGCAAAACGGGGCTTGCCGCCTGCTTCGGGTAGAATGGCGCCCCTGACACGAACCCGACCCGCCTTTGATACAGCATATCCGCAACTTTTCCATCATCGCCCACATTGACCACGGCAAATCGACGTTGGCCGACCGCATCATTCACCTTTGCGGTGGCCTGTCGGATCGCGAGATGGAGGCGCAGGTGCTCGATTCGATGGACCTGGAGCGGGAGCGCGGCATCACCATCAAGGCGCAGACCGCGGCCTTGCGTTATTGGGCGAAAGATGGCCAGGAATATCAGTTCAACTTGATCGATACCCCGGGCCATGTCGATTTCTCCTACGAGGTGTCGCGCTCGCTGTCGGCCTGCGAGGGTGCGCTGTTGGTGGTCGACGCGTCTCAGGGTGTTGAGGCCCAGACGGTGGCCAACTGCTACACCGCCATCGATCTGGGCGTCGAGGTGGTGCCGGTCTTGAACAAGATCGACCTGCCCTCGGCGGAGCCGGAACGGGTGATCCAGGAGATCGAGGACATCATCGGCATCCCGGCCGACGATGCGGTACGCTGTTCGGCCAAGACCGGGCTGGGGATCGAGGACGTGCTGGAGGCCGTGGTGGCGCGCATCCCGCCGCCGGTGG
Source organism: Hydrogenophilus sp. (assembly GCA_020692235.1). Lineage (GTDB taxonomy): Bacteria > Pseudomonadota > Gammaproteobacteria > Burkholderiales > Thiobacillaceae > Parasulfuritortus. The sequence continues at coordinate 37,602 of JAIMKU010000003.1, read as the reverse complement.
GTGACCCCGACGCGCCGCTCAAGGCGTTGATTACCGATTCCTGGTTCGATAACTATGTCGGTGTGGTGATGCTGGTGCGGGTGGTCGATGGTGTGCTCCGGCCCAAGGACAAGATACGCTTCATGGCCACTGGGGCTGAGCACTTGTGCGAGCAGGTTGGCGTGTTCACGCCCAAGTCGGTCGCCAGGGACCAACTGTCGGCCGGCCAGGTTGGCTTCGTTACTGCCGGCATCAAGGAACTGGTCAGCGCCAAGGTGGGCGACACCATTACCACGGTTGCGAACCCGGCCGCCAAGGCGCTGCCCGGTTTCAAGGAGCTCAAGTCGCAGGTGTTCGCCGGGCTGTATCCAGTGGACTCGCACGAGTACGACCAGTTGCGCGGCGCCCTGACCAAGCTGCAACTGAACGACGCCAGCCTGCACTTCGAACCGGAAACCTCGCAGGCGCTCGGCTTCGGTTTTCGGTGTGGTTTTCTGGGGCTGTTGCACATGGACATCGTCCAGGAACGCCTGGAGCGCGAATACGGCCAGAACCTTATCACCACGGCGCCCACGGTCGAATACGAAGTGGTCATAAAGGACGGCAGCGTGGTCCTCCTGGAGAACCCCTCCAAATTGCCCGACCCGTCCAAGATGGAAGAGGTGCGCGAGCCCATCATCACCGCCACCATCCTGGTGCCGGAGGAATACCTGGGCAAGGTGATGACCCTGTGCAATCAGAAACGGGGCGCTCAGGTGGACATGAAATACCTGGGTCATCAGGTCATGCTCAAGTACGACCTGCCGCTCAATGAAGTGGTGATGGATTTCTTCGACCGTCTGAAGTCCACCAGCCGGGGCTATGCCTCGCTCGATTATGAATTCAAGGCGTTCCGCGCCGACGATCTGGTCAAGCTGGACGTCCTGGTCAACGGCGAGAAGGTCGATGCCCTGTCGTTGATTGTGCACCGTTCGACCTCGCAGTATCGCGGCCGAGAACTGGTCGCCAAGATGCGCGAACTGATCCCCCGGCAGATGTTCGACGTGGCGGTGCAGGCGGCCATCGGCGCCCACATCATCGCCCGCGAGACGGTCAAGGCCCTGCGCAAGAATGTGCTGGCCAAGTGTTACGGCGGCGACATTACCCGCAAGAAGAAACTGCTGGAAAAGCAGAAAGAAGGCAAGAAGCGCATGAAACAGGTCGGTAATGTAGAAATCCCGCAGGAGGCCTTTCTGGCTATTCTGCAAGTTGGAGATAAATAATGAACTTCGAGTTGATACTGTTCGTTGCCCTGGTCATCGCCGGCGTCATTTGGCTGATCGATGCCCTAACCACGGGCAGGACCCGAGCCAAGGACGCCAAACTACCCATGCTGGTGGATTACGCGAAGAGCTTCTTCCCGGTCATACTGGCGGTGTTCCTGATCCGCTCATTCCTGTTTGAGCCGTTCAAGATTCCATCCGGCTCCATGTTGCCCACCCTGCGGATCGGCGATTTCATCCTGGTCAACAAGTACGCCTATGGCGTTCGTTTGCCGATCGTCAATCTGAAGGCCATTGAAGTCGGCCAACCCAAGCGCGGCGATGTCATGGTGTTCCGCTATCCGAACGACCCCAGCCTGGATTACATCAAGCGCACGGTCGGCCTGCCCGGCGACATTGTCGAATACAAGGATAAGCGCTTGACCGTCAACGGCGTGCCGGTGGCGACGACCAAGGCGGGCGATTACGGCTATGTCGCCAGCGGCCTCAACTACATCACTGGCCAGACCTGGCACGAGCGCCTGGGTGAGCACGACCACATCGCCATGACCCAGGCCGATATGCCGTCGGTCATCCTGTATCAGGTGGGCGGCGATTTTCCCTACCGGGTCAACTGCACCTACAATGAGCAGGGCTTCAGGTGCAAGGTGCCGGAAGGCCACTACTTCATGATGGGCGACAACCGCGATGCCAGTAACGATTCGCGCTATTGGGGTTTCGTGCCGGATCGCAACATCGTCGGCAAGGCATTCATGATCTGGTGGAATTTTGGTGAATTCAACCGTATAGGCCACTTCATCAAATAGGAGGCAACATGAACCAAGAACGCGGATTGACCTTGATCGGCCTGCTGCTTCTGCTGGCGCTGGCGGCCAGCGCCGCCATGGTTAGCTTCAAGATCGTGCCGGCGTATATCGATTACTTCACTGTCAAACACACGCTGGAAAACATACTGATTGCCGGCTCGGATCAGACCGACTCGGACCTGCGCGAGACCCTGGATGCGCGGCTCAACGTCAATTTCATCCAGGATATCAGCGCCCGGGATTTGGTAATCGAACGCGACAAGGGCGTGTTGACCCTGACGGTGCCGATCAATCGCAAGGAACACCTGGTTGGCGGCGTCAGTGTCTGCGTGGACCTGGAAGCGATGGCCTCGACCAGAATAAAAGAGTAGTGGCCGGCATGACGGCAACTGGGTTGAAAACCCTGGAGACCCGGCTAGGTTATAGCTTCGGCCGGGCCAGCCTGTTGACCCAGGCGTTGACCCACCGCAGCTACAGTGCGGTGAACAACGAGCGGCTTGAATTTCTTGGCGACAGCATCCTCAATTGCCTGGTCGGCACCATGCTCTATGAGCGCTTTCCACAACTCCAGGAGGGCCATCTCTCGCGTATGCGCGCCAATCTGGTGAATCAGCAGCCGCTTTACGAGATTGCCCGCGACCTAGGTCTGGGACATCGTCTGCGCCTGGGCGAGGGCGAGCAGAAGAGCGGCGGCGCAGAGCGGCCGTCCATCCTGGCGGATGCCCTGGAATCGGTACTCGGCGCCATCTATCTGGATGGCGGTTTCGCGGCCGCCAAGGCGGTCGTCGCCAAACTGTTCGATGGCCGGATCGAAATGGTCGATCCGGACACCCAGGGCAAGGATGCCAAGACCTTGCTCCAGGAGTGGCTGCAATCGCGTCGCCACGGTCTGCCGAGCTATGAACTGCTGGGAACATCCGGCCAGGCCCATGTCCAGACCTTCCATATCGCTTGCCGGATTGATGTCCTGAAACTGGTCACCGAAGGCGAAGGCGCCAGCCGCAAGGCGGCCGAGCAGGCGGCGGCCCAGGCCGCTTACGGCAAATTGAGCCAGACATGACCGGCATTTCACGGGCCGGCTATATCGCAGTCATCGGCCGGCCCAACGTCGGCAAATCCACCCTCATCAATAATCTGGTCGGGGCCAAGGTCAGCATCGTTTCCAGCAAACCGCAGACCACCCGCCACCGCATCCTCGGGGTGCGCTCCGAAGGCGACGCGCAGTTCGTCTTCGTCGATACCCCCGGTTTCCAGACCGAGCATCGCAATGCCCTCAATCAGTCGATGAACCGGGTGGTCAAAAACGTGCTGTCCGAGGTCGATGCAGTGCTGTTCCTCATCGAAGCGATGCGCCTCACCCCCGCCGATGAGAAGGTATTGAAGCTGTTGCCGGCGGACAAGCCGGTCATCCTGATCGTCAACAAGATCGACACTCTGGCCGACAAGACCCGGCTACTGCCGTTCCTCAGGGAAACCGCGACCCGCTTCGATTTCGCCGAGATCGTGCCGATGGCGGCGGTGGACCGCAAGGACGGCGACCGGCTGCTCGGCATCGTTGGCAAATACCTGCCCGAGTCCGAGCCGTTTTTCGAGGCCGACGCCATCACCGATCGCAGCGAGCGCTTCCTGTCGGCGGAGATATTGCGCGAGAAGGTGTTCCGCCTGACCGGCGACGAAATTCCCTATGGAATTGCCGTCGAGATCGAGCAATACGAGACCGAACCTTCCGGTCTGCGCCGCATCCACGCCGTGATCTGGGTTGATCGCGACGCGCACAAACCCATCCTGCTGGGCAAGGGCGGCGAGCATCTCAAGCGTATCTCCACCGAGGCCCGCCAGGACATGGAAAAGCTGTTCGATGCCAAGGTATTCCTGCAGTGTTGGGCCAAGGTTAAAAGCGGCTGGGCCGACAACGCCGCGTTAATCAAGTCGCTCGGCCATGAATGAACATGGCCGAGCGGGTCGATAACGAAGCGGGCTTCATCCTCCATACCCGGCACTATCGGGAAACCAGTCTCATCGTCGAGGTCCTGAGCCGTAACCACGGCCGCCTGGCCCTGGTGGCGAGGGGCGCCCGGCGGCCCATGTCCTCGATCAAATCACGCCTGCTCGGTTTTCAGCCGCTGCTCCTGTCATGGTTTGGCAAGGGCAGTCTGCGCACCTTGCACGCCGCCGAATGGCAGGGCGGCGAGCTGCGTTTGCAAGGCAGTGCCCTGATGTGCGGTTTCTATCTCAACGAACTGCTGCTCAAGCTGTTGCCGCTGGACGACCCACACGAACGCTTGTACGACCGCTATGCCGAGACGCTGGCCGCCTTGGCTAGCGCAAATAAGGCCGAAGCCATACTGCGCCGATTCGAACTCGATCTGCTGTCCGAGCTTGGCTATGCCCAGACCCTGACGCACCTGGTCGATGGCGAAGAGGTGCGCCCGGAGCGGCGTTATGGCTACATCTTCGATCGCGGCGTCGTGGTAACCGAGGGCGGTCCCGGTTATGCCGGCAAGACCCTGCTTGACCTGGCCGCCGGGGATTTTTCCGACCCGCGCACCCTGGCCGAAGGTAAACTGCTCATGCGCGCACTCATCAACCACTACCTGAGCGACAAACCGCTGCTCACCCGTCAACTGCTCATCGACCTGCAACAGATATGATCAAACCGAGTCATCATGATTAAATTGGGCGTCAATATCGACCACGTCGCCACGCTCCGTCAGGCGCGCGGCACCCGCTATCCCAGCCCGGTCCAGGCCGCCCTGATGGCCGAGAGCGCCGGTGCCGATTCCATTACCCTGCACCTGCGCGAAGATCGCCGCCACATCCAGGACGCCGACGTGCACATCCTGCGTGGCATCCTGCGCACCAAGATGAACCTGGAGATGGCGGTCACCGAAGAGATGGTCGCCATTGCCCTCCAGGTCAAACCGCAAGACGTCTGCCTGGTGCCGGAAAAACGCCTGGAATTGACTACCGAAGGCGGCCTCGACGTCGCCGGCCAACAGGAGCGGATGACCGATGCCTGCCGGCGGTTTGCCGAGGTCGGCATCCGGGTGTCGTTGTTCATCGACCCGGAACCGGCCCAACTGCACGCCGCGCGGACCGTCGGCGCGCCAGTGGTGGAGATTCACACCGGCCGCTTCGCCGATGCCGCAACCGAGGCCGGGGCGGCGCGGGAACTGACCCGTATCCGCGCCGCCGTCGAGCAAGGCCAGGCCTTGGGACTACAGGTCAACGCCGGCCACGGCCTCAATTACCACAACGTCCAGGCCGTTGCCGCCATCCCCGGCGTGACCGAACTCAATATCGGCCACGCCATCGTCGCCGAGGCCCTCTTCATGGGCTGGGAAAACGCGGTACTGGAGATGAAACGGCTGATGGTGGAAGCGGCTGTAGGCCGCTGAGACTCCACCTCTTGTCCTCCAGCGATTCACATCATCTTCAATTAAGTCCCAGCAGCCTGCTCCAACGTGGCAACCGGCAGATACAGCGCCAGCGGACTATCCATGCAGGCGATGAATCCATGCTTGGCATAAAATGCTTTGGCCTTCTCGTGTTTGGTATCGACCACAACGGCATATAGCCCCACGCGCTGCGAAAATTCCACCGCCAGGCGCAATGCGAATGCCAGCAGGTCTTGGCCGATGCCTTTGCCCTGATGGCGGGCATCCACCGCCAGGCGACCGATGCGCAAAATGGGGGCGGGGTGGCGCGGTAGCTTTGACTGGGCGGGCAGCGCTGCCGTGGCGATCTGGCCCGCGCTTACTGTGACGAAGCCAATGACGGTTACGCCATCATCGGCAAGTGCCACATAGGTTTTACCGAAGCCGCGCCGTTGTTGCTGGCCTGCCTGGCGCTGCAAAAAATCGTTCAGCGCCGCGTCGCCGCAATCGAACCCGTTGCGGTTGTGCTGCCTGCCGAGCAGTTGGATGACTGCCACGTTTAGCGGCGCGCCATGAGTTTGCGCAATGCGGCTTTCGGTTTGGGCGGTTTTTCCATGGAGGCGGCGAATGCCTCAAAGTCGCGCTGGCTGAGCATGAGGGTGTCGTAGTCCGACACCACGCGCCGCGCCGCCTCGTATGCGTTCTGCAGCATGAAGCCGGAAACGGTCGTCCCCATCAGCGCGGCGGCGCGCTCGATCATGGCTTTGGTATCGGCGCTGGTGCGCAAATTGATGCGCGACGATTCATTGGTGGTGGTTGCTGACATGGCTGTTGCTCCCGATTTACGGACGAGAGCATTGTACGTCAGATTTACGCACACGGCGTATTCGGATGGCCGACACGTTCAATGAAACGGGCCGGGCTCGGATAGGCCGATCGCTTGGGTCGATTGATTCTGCCTGATCCGTTTGGGTAACGGTTCAGGCAAAGAAACGCTGGACGACCTCCGCCGGGATGTCCATCCCGGTTGCGCGGGCGCGTTGTAGTAGCTCCCAGTAGTAGCGGTAGGAGGCACGATCGTGCAGCTTGCCTTCCCATTGGATTGGCCCCCAGGCGGTGTTTTGGGCGGCGATCAGTAGGGTGATGGCCTCGTTGACTTCGGCAAAGTTCGGCTGCATGGCTTCGACGATGGGCAGTATCTGGTTCGGATGGATGCTCCACATGCGCAGGAAGCCGAACTCCATTCGGGCGCGGCGAGCATCTTCCCGCACCACGTTGAGGTCGCGTATCTCGGTGGTGATGTTGTGGCTGGGTACGATGCCGTGAGCCAGTGCGGCGGCGACGATCTCGCTCTTGGCGCGGACGATAAGCGAGTGGCTGAATTGGCCGGGCGAGCTCATGGCGGCGGCGGGAATGGCGCCGTGATGCTCGGAAACGAAGTCCATGATGCCGAAATTGAGGACCTCGATATGCGGTAGGCCGGCGATTTGCCACACTTCATGGAGCGCCCCCGGGGTCTCGATCAGGACGTGAACGGGTATCTCGCGGGTAATGCCGTATTGGTCCCTTAGCTCATTGAGCGCGCTGATCTGGGTTTGGACGTCGTCGGCGTTTTCCGGCTTGGACAGGCCGATGTAGGCCACGCGCTGACCGGCCCGGCCGATGATGATCTCCAACTCGTCGCGCCAGTGCGGATGGTCGACATCGTGGATGCGCACGCCGACGCGGTCATAACGATTGTCGTCGGACAGGATCAGATCGGCGATCATGACCGCGTGTTCCCGTTCCTTGCCGGCGGGGGCGCCGTCCTCACAATCGGCGGTGATGTCGAAGACTGGCTGCTCGTTGGTCAGTAGCTCGGTTTGAATCTTGAGCGCTTTTCTAAGTAGCTTCTCGCTGCCGGCATAGTGTTCGCAGGCAGCCAGCAGCGGCGAAGGGCGGCCACCGGCGTAGAGCACGTCGGTTGGGTGAAGCAGGTCTTTGACGTTTTGCGCGGCGATTTCGGGCGCAAAGATACTCGACGCGATCATGTATTCCTCTTGCAGTTCTTTCAGCGAGGCGTCCATTTTGGTGCGCGAGAAGGCGTCGATTTCCAGGTTCTTGACGATCTCCCACTTGCCGTTGGCGGTGGTGCAGGGAAAACCGTAGATCATGCCCACCGGGATACCGTAGGAGCCGTCGGAGACGACGCCCATGGTGACCCAGTGGCCGTTGGACCCCAGGTTCCAGTCACGCATATGGTCGATGACCGCGACTGCTGCGGAGGCGGCGGAGGATAGGCCACGGACGTCGATGATGGCGGCGCCGCGTTTGCCAATCTCGTCGATGAATTCACTCCGGTACCAGTCTTCCTCGTTCAGCAGTTCACGGGGATGTTTGCCGTCGATAGTGGCAAAGCGGATGTCCGGATACATGGCGGGCGAGTGATTGCCCCACACCACCATATTTTCGATGCTGGTGATCGGCTTGCCCAGGCGCTGCGCGAGTTTGCCGGCGGCGCGATTGTGGTCCAACCGCATCAACGAGGTGAAGCTGGTTCTGGGCAGACTCCTGGCCGCGTTCATGGTGACGAGGGCGTTGGTATTGGATGGGTTGCCGAGCACCACCACCTTGACGTCGCGGGAGGCAACCAGATCAATGGCCTTGCCTTGTTCAATGAAAATCTTGGGGTTTTCCAGCAGCAGATCCTTGCGTTCCATGCCGGCGCCGCGCGGCTTGGCGCCGACCAGCAAGGCTTGTTGGGCATCCCTGAAGGCAACCATGGGGTCCGAGGTGCCGATCATGTCGATCAAGAGCGGAAAGGCGCAATCCTCCAGCTCCATCATCATGCCCTTCAATGCCTTTTGCGCCTTGTCCATGGGCAATTCGAGCAATTGCAGAATGATGGGCTGATCCTTGCCGAGCATTTCGCCGCTGGCAATGCGAGGCAGCAGCGCATAACCGATCTGCCCAGCGGCGCCAGTTACGGCGACTCGAACGGGGGCTTTGGCCATGAAGGTCTCCTAGTCGGCAAGGTGGAAATATTCGATGCGATCGCGATGGCATCGCTAAACGACAACGATAATTGGTATGGCCATGAAGGGTAATTTAATTTTTTTTATCGTATATCGACATCCTCTATTGTCAACCCTTAACGAAGCTCTTTATGATTGGGTCTTGAAGTCGTAGACCAACCAATTTAGCAACGACGCCGACCAGCGTCCTTGCCGAAGGGTTTCGGCCTCGGTCGCAATTCGACTAAAGCATCCTGAAATGCGGAAGCAAGATGACAAGATGATAAAGGTGTCCATATGACGGGCGTGCCGGCGGGAACAGCGAACAGTCCATCGACTTCGGCGGTCGACGGAGAGCGCGAGGCGGCGGAGCGACTGATCACGGTATATATCATGGGCAAGGCCTATGAGGTGCCGGCCGAGGCGACCATCATGGGCGCCATCGAATATGCCGGCCACCAGATCATCCGCGGTGCCGGTTGCCGCGAGGGCTATTGCGGCGCCTGCGCCACCCTCTACCGTTTACCCGGCGATTACAAAATCCGTGCCGGCCTGGCCTGTATGACCCTGGTCGAGGACGGCATGACGCTGGCGCAGATACCCTCTGTTCCGGCCGAGAAGGCGATCTACGACATCGAGAAGCTCAGGCCGAACGTCAGCGCCATCCAGCAGATGTACCCGACGGTGTTCCGCTGCGTCGCCTGCGGCACCTGCACCAAGTCCTGTCCGCAGGGGCTCCAGGTCATGGATTACGTCCAGGCCGCCAAGCGCGGTGACATCGCTGCGGTGATGGACCTGTCCTTCGACTGCGTCGTCTGCGGTCTGTGCATGTTGCGCTGCCCGGCCGAAATTACCCAACCCCTGATGGCCATCCTGGCGAAGCGCCTCTATGGCCGCTATCTGCGCAAGGACAGCCCGGAACTGGCGGAGCGCGTCAAGGCGGTGGAAGAGGGTGTCTATGAGGCGGAATACGCCGAACTGATGGCGATGGACCGCGAAGCCTTGTCGGAACGCTATTACGCACGAGATTCGGAATAAGAGGGGAATCAGGATGTATCCAGAGTACATGGAAGAGTCGTTGCGCAAGGTCGTTCAGACGCGGCCGGCTCGCCTGGAATTGGCCAGAAAGCCTGATCCCGTTTACCCGCCCATGAGCGCCGAAGAGCGGCGCAATGTGCTGGAAAATTTTCATCCCGACTACAAACCCGATGCACTGCGGCCGGTACGCGTCGGTCCCAACCGGGGCGAAAAGCTGACCACCGAAGTGGCGGATCTGCTGGAATCCCACTCCTGGCTGCGTAGCGAGCAGGTGGACCTCGACCATCCGGATATCGAAACCGACCTGCTCATCATCGGCGGTGGCGGTGCCGGTTGCAACGCCGCCCTGGCCGCCATGCAGCAACACGGTATCCGCTCGCTGATCGCCACCAAGCTACGTATGGGCGATGCCAATACCATGATGTCCCAGGGTGGGATGCAGGCCGCCGTGTCGCGCACCGACTCGCCGACCAGGCACTATCTGGACGCGATTGGCGGCGGCCACTTCGAGAATAAACCGGAGTTGGTCAAGGCGCTCACCGAAGACGGTCCCGGCGTGGTCAAGTGGCTCGAAGACCTGGGCGTAGTGTGGGACAAGGAGGAAGACGGCGCCATTCAGGTGCTGCATGGCGGCGGCACCTCGCGCAAGCGCATGGTCTCGTGCCGCGACTACACCGGCGCCATGATTATGCGCACCCTGATGGACGAGGTGCGCAACCACCCCGACATGATCGACATCAAGGAATTCATGCCGGCGGTGGAATTGATTATGGATGACGAGGGCCGCTGCGCCGGTGCCATTCTTTACAGCATGGACAGCGAAGAATTTTTTACTGTCAAGGCGAAGTCCACACTGATCGCCACCGGCGGTTACGGCCGCCTGCACATTCGCGGCTTCGACACCACCAACCACTATGGCGCCACTGGCGACGGATTGGTGATGGCCTACCGCGCCGGCGCCAAGCTGATGTATATGGATTCGGTGCAATACCACCCTACCGGCGCCTCTTTCCCCGAGCAGATCGCAGGCTTCCTGATTACCGAGAAGATACGTGGTGCCGGCGGCCAACCGCTGAACAAGGATGGCGAGCTGTTCGTTTTCCCACGTGAGCCACGCGACATTGAGGCCTCGGCCATCATCCGCGAATGTGTGCAAAACGGCGGCGGCATCGAGACCCCGTCGGGGCGACTCGGCGTGTGGCTGGACTCGCCGCTGATCGACATGCTGCACGGCGAAGGCTATGTGGCCCACCAGTTCCCGGCCATGTACCGCCAGTACATCCGCTACGGTATCGACATCAACAAACTGCCGATGCTGGTCTACCCGTCGCTGCACTACCAGAACGGCGGTGTCGAGATCAACGACCGCTGCGAGACCAACATCCCCGGCCTCTACGTCGCCGGCGAAGCGAGCGGCGGTCTGCATGGCCGCAACCGGCTGATGGGCAATTCGGTACTCGACTACAACGTATTCGGTCGGCGCGCCGGCCAGGCGGCCGGCGCCTACGCCAAGACCGTCAAACTCGGCAAACTCAGCCTGGCACACCTCGATAACTACGAGAAGGAACTGGTTGATTCCGGCGTGCAGACCGATCTGGTGGCCCCGATCCTGTTGCCGTCCTACGCCCCCAAGGATGTCAGAAAGCGGCAACTGGTGCGTGGCGGCAACGTGCTGCCCGGCGCCTCGGTGGTGCATAACCGCCTGCAAGAGGATCGGTCCGATGCCTGACGCGCCGGTCAAAACCATGACTCACATCGACGATAAGGTAATCGAACTGGCGCGCACCGCAATCGGCTTCGAGTTTGGCGGCGAGCGTTTCTACCGTCATGTGGCCGAGTTAACTCAGAACCCTACCGGCAAGGCCATGTTCCTGCGCCTGGCGGCAGCGGAGACGGAACATGTGGCGGAAACCCACACACTGTTTGCCGCGCTCATTGGTGAAGAGGAGTGGCAGCGGCTTGCCGAGCAGGAAGCGGCGCTCGTCCAGCCATCGAAGACTATCGCTGAGCTGCAAGCGGCCGTTGTGCAACGCGGTCACGAAGTGGTTGCCGACGATACCCAGGCACTGCGCTTGGCCATGGAGATGGAACGGCGCGCCATTCAGATATACAAGGAAATCTCAGAACACACCACGGATCGCGATCTGCTCAGTCTGATCGGCAAAATAATCCAGGAAGAGGGCTTCCATTACGACAGTCTCCAGGCCCAACTGGACAGTGTGCAGAACGTCGGGTTGTGGCTCGATTCGCCCGAGTTCCGCATGGATGGGAAATACTGAGGCGGACCATGAATACCACCTTACACATTTCTTCGCCTCGGTTTGGCGGTACCTTTGTGGCCAAGATCGAACAGGTCAGCGGCCAGAAGTTGCTGGCCTGCTACCAGTGCGGTAAGTGCTCCGCCGGTTGCCCGATGGCGGCGCACATGGATGTGCTGCCCAACCGGATTATCCGCATGGCGCAACTCGGCATGGAGAAACAGTTGCTGGCGACCCGCGCCATCTGGATTTGCGTATCCTGCATGACCTGCAATAGCCGCTGCCCGAAGGATATCCGGATCGCCGAGGTTATCGAAGCGTTGCGCCAAACCGTGCTGGGCACAGTTAACCGCGACGACCAGCTCAAGATTCAGGCGCTATCTCCCGAGGCGATCGGCGCGTTGCCGCCGATCGCCCTGATCAGCGCCCTGCGCAAGCAGACATCCTGATGGAAATGGAAATACGCCGATGAAACTTATTTATTATCCCGGCTGCACACTGAAGAACCAGGCCCGGAATTTCGACGTTTCCACCATCTCGTCGATGGCGAAACTGGATGTCGAGGTCGAGGAGCTGGCGCGCTGGAACTGTTGTGGCACGGTACACGCGCTGGGCTCCGACAACATCATGAATCGGGTGGCGCCGGTGACCAACCTGATTCGCGTCAAAGAGGCCCAAGCCAGCGAGTTCATGACCACTTGCGCCATGTGTTACAACACCCTCAAACGTGCCAATATCGACGTCAAGAAGCGCCCCGATGCGCTGGCAACCATCAACGAGTTTCTGTACCAAGAGGAAACCAAATACCAGGGCGATGTTGACGTCCTGCACCTACTCGAATTCCTGCGCGACCGGATCGGTTTCGACAAGCTGGCCGAGAAGGTGAAAAAACCGCTCGCGGGCCTGCGCGTCGCCTGCTACTACGGCTGCCTGCTGGCGCGCCCGAAAGAGGTCGCCTTCGACGATGTCGAAAACCCGACGATTATGGAGGACCTGATTACGGCCCTCGGCGCCACCCCGGTCCAGTTTCCCTTGAAGACCGAATGTTGCGGCGCCTATCACACCGTCGACAAGCCGGAAATCATCGCTGAGCGCACCGACAAGATCATGGGTTCGGCGCACGAGGAACAGGCCGACCTGGTGGTGGTGAGCTGCCCGCTGTGCGCCTTCAATCTGGACTTCCGGCAGGATGACGCGCGTCGCCTTAATCCGGACTTTTATCACCTGCCGGTGCTTTACTTTACCCAGTTGATGGCGTTGGCGTTCGGCTGCGACGATACGGCGCTACGTTTCGACCTCCATCACATCGATCCGCGGCCGACCTTGGCCGGCCGCGGCCTGGCCTGAGGGATGCGGCGTGTTCTTCAATAATCTCAAGCAACTCCATGGCACGGTTTATATCAACGACATCTGGTGCAAGGGCTGCGGTTTTTGTGTCCAGTTTTGTCCGACCAACGTGCTGGATATCTCGCCCGAATTCAATGCCAAGGGCTATCACCCGCCCTATGCCAAGAACCCGGAAAAATGCCATGACTGCCAGTATTGCCAAATGATCTGTCCGGAGTTTTCTATCTTCGTGACCAAGGATGACGAAATTGCGAAAGGGGAAGCAGAAAAGTGAACACCGTTAGCGCAGATCCCAAAGGGGTCGACAGCGGCCCGCACTTCATGGATGGTGACCAAGCCATCGCCGAGGGCGCCCTGGCGGCCGGCTGCCGGTTCTTTGCCGGCTATCCCATCACACCCTCAACCGAGACGGCCGAGCGCTTCGCCGAGCGGGCGCCCGAGGTCGGTGCGCTATTCATTCAGATGGAGGACGAGCTGGCCTCCATCGCCGCCCTGATCGGCGCCGCCTGGGGCGGTCGCAAGGCGATGACCGTGACCTGTGGCCCCGGCTTCTCCCTGATGGTGGAGAACATTGGCCTGGCGGCCATGACCGAAACCCCCTTGGTGATCGCCAACGTGCAGCGTGGCGGCCCGTCGACCGGCCTGCCGACATTGACCGCCCAGCAGGACATGATGCAGGCGCGCTATGGCTCGCATGGCGATTACGCCATCATCGCCATGTCGCCGGATAGCCCGCAGGAATGCTTCGATGTCGCCGTCGAGGCCTTCAATCTGTCCGAGTTCTACCGGGTGCCGGTCATCATCCTGAGCGACGAAACCGTCGGCCACATGCACGAGAAGGTCGTCATCCCGCCGGCCGACCAGATACAGGTGGTACCGCGCAATAATTACAGTGGCCCCAAGGCCGACTTCCGACCATACAAGTTCGATGGTCAAGGCGGTCATCCCATGACTCAGTGCGGCGATGGCTACCATTTCCACATCACCGGTCTGACTCACGACGAACGCGGCTACCCGGTCATGACCGCCGAGCAGAGCAAGATCGTGATCACCCACCTGATGGAGAAGATACGCAGTAATGCCGACCAGATCATCCGTCTCGACGAAGATCAGATCGACGGTGCCGATGTCGTGGTGGTGTCCTATGGCATCACCTCCCGCATCGCCGTCAAGGCCATCCAGGACGCCCGCAGGGAAGGTATCAAGGTCGGCTCCTTGCGGCTCATCACCATCTGGCCGTTCTGCGAGAAGCGCATCCGCGAACTGACTGGTAAGGTGAAGGCATTCGTGGTGCCGGAGATCAACTACGGCCAGATGGTGCTTGAGGTGGAACGCTGTGCCGCCGGCAAGAGCAAGGTTATCAGCGTCAATCACTGTGGTGGTGCGGTGCATGACCCGGAGGTCATCCTGGATGCCATCAGAAAGGCCAATCAATGACTACCGATATTGGAAAATTCAAACACGACAGCCCCATGTCCGGGGTCCTGCGCATGGAGCGGATGCCGCATATCTGGTGCCCCGGATGCGGCATTGGCTCCGAGGTGAACGCCTTCGCCGAGGCCATCAAACGCAGCGGCATCGACCACAATAAGCTGGTCGTGGTGTCGGGCATCGGTTGCACCGGACGGGTGGCGGGCTATGTCGATTTCGATTCGATCCACACCACGCATGGCCGCGCCATTCCAGTGGCCACCGGCATCAAGCTCGCCAACCCCGAGTTGACGGTGGTGGTGTTCAGTGGTGAGGGCGACCTGGTGGGTATCGGCGGCAACCACTTGATCCATGCCGCCCGGCGCAACATGGATATTGTGGTCATCTGCAACAATAACTTCACCTACGGCATGACCGGCGGCCAAGTGACGCCGACCACGCCAACCTCGGCAATCACCTCGACCACGCCCTACGGTAACTACGAATACCCGTTCAGTCTGCCGTTACTGGCCGATGCCGCCGGCGCCACCTATATTGCCCGCTGGACCTCGGTGAATGTGCGTAATATCACCCAGTCGATGGAGGAAGCGCTGGTCCACAAGGGCTTCTCCTTCATCGAGATCATCTCGCCCTGCACCACGCTCTATCTGCGCCGCAACCGCCTCGGCGACGGCGTCGACATGCTTCAGTACTATCAGGAAAACACGGTACTCAAGCATGGCTGCGATACCCGCGAGACGGCTATCGACTTCCAGGGCAAGATCGTCGTCGGCAAGTTTGTTGACAAGGCCAAGCCTACTTATCTGGAGGCGGTCGATAAATGCGCCGTCAGGTTAGTGGGCGACGATTACCAGCTTTATGGCAAGACCATTCCAGAGCGGGAAGCCGAAGAAAAGGCCGAAAAGGAGAGGGTTGCCGCCCGTCGGGCTGTCGTGCTGGCGGCGGAACAGGCCGCATCCGAAAAGGCGGCAGTGAAGGCAGTGAAGAAGGTCGCAACCAAGGCCCCGGTAAAAAAGGTCGCCGCCAAGAAACCTGCGGCCAAGAAACCTGCCGTCAAGGCAGCGGCGAAAAAGGCTTCGGCAACCGCTGTGGCCAGGAAATCCGCCGTCAAGGTTGTGGCCAAAAAGGCCCCGGCAACCGCTGCGGCCAAGAAGACCCGTAAGTAGGAAGCGAGCGCATGAGCACTCATGAAATCAGGTTCTCGGGATTCGGTGGTCAGGGCATCATCCGCTGCGCCCTGATTACCGGCAAGGCACTGTCTCTGTATGACGACAAGTTTGCCACCATGACCCAGAGCTTCGGCCCGGAGGCTCGTGGCAGCGCCTGCGCGGCCCAACTCGTGGTTTCCGACGAACGCGTCCTCTATCCCTACATCACCCACCCCGGGATTCTCCTGGCGCTATCCCAGGAGGCCTACGACAAGTATTACGGTGAGTTGCCCAAGGGCGGCATTCTGATCGTCGAACAGGACCTGGTGAAACTAAGCGGCGAGCATCCTGAGCTCGAACTCTATCGCGTGCCGGCGACCCGTTTCGCCGAGGAAGTGGGCAATCGGCTGTTCACCAACCTGGTGGCGCTGGGCTTCTTGACCGCGGTGACCAAAGTGGTGTCCGCCGAAGCCATGAAGAAGGCGCTGCCCGGCCTGGTGCCCGACCGTTTTCTGAAGGCCAATATCAAGGCCTTCGAGAAGGGTTATGAGCACGGCATCAATACCTTGAACGCGGGCGGTGCGGCATCATGACCAAAAAGCGCACTGGGGTATTCGTCTGTCACTGCGGCAACAACATCGCCGCCACGGTCGATGTGGCGCGAGTGGTCAAGGAGATGTCCGCCGAGGAGACCGTCGTCTATTCCCAGGACTACGTCTACATGTGTTCCGACCCCGGTCAGAACGCGGTCATTCAGGCGATCAAGGATAACCAGTTGGATAGCGTCGTGGTCTCCTGCTGTTCGCCGTCACTGCATGAGAAGACCTTTCGCGATAACACCACCCGTGCCGGTATCAGCGGCTTCACCTGCGAAATCGCCAACATTCGCGAGCAGTGCGCCTGGGTGCACAAGGATCGCGATGTGGGCACCGAGAAGGCGATCAAGATTTCGCGCAGCGCCGTGCGCCGGGCCGGCCGCAACCAGTCACTGGAGCCGATTGCCGTCCCGGTCACCCGCCGAGTGATGGTCATCGGTGGCGGCATCGCCGGCATCCAGGCATCCCTCGATATGGCCAACGCCGGTCTGGAGGTGATCCTGGTCGAGAGACAGGCCACCCTCGGCGGCCACATGCTCCAGCTCTCCGAAACCTTCCCCACCCTGGACTGCTCGCAGTGCATCCTGTCGCCCAAGATGGTGGAGGTGTCGCGTCACCCCAAGATCAAGGTAATGACCTACTGCGAGGTGCAGGAAGTCTCCGGCTCGGTGGGCAACTTCAAGGCCAAAATTCTCAAGAAGCCGACCTTTGTCGATCCCGAGAAGTGCAATATCTGCGATGACTGCACCCAGGTCTGCCCGGTGGTGGTGCCCAACGAATACGAGCTTGGCCTGACCGCCCGACGCGCCATCTACATCCCTTATGCGCAGGCGATCCCGGCCAGCTACACGCTCGACGAGGAGGCGTGTTTGGGTTTGAACCCGATCCGTTGCGGCAAGTGCAAGGATGCTTGCGAGGCCGATGCGATCAACTATGACATGCGGCCC
The DNA here is from genome assembly GCA_020692235.1 of Hydrogenophilus sp. Lineage (GTDB taxonomy): Bacteria > Pseudomonadota > Gammaproteobacteria > Burkholderiales > Thiobacillaceae > Parasulfuritortus. The sequence continues at coordinate 20,420 of JAIMKU010000003.1, read as the reverse complement.
GAGACGGTGGTCGAAGAGGTGGGCGCCATCGTCGTGGCCACCGGCTTCGATCTCTATCCCCAGGAAAATATTGCCGAGTACGGCTACGGCAAGGTCGAGGACGTGCTCGATGGCCTGCAATTCGAGCGTCTGTGTTCGGCCTCGGGCGCAACCAGCGGTCATGTGCTGCGACCCTCCGACCACAAGGTGCCCAAGGACGTGGTGTTCATCCAGTGTGTCGGCTCGCGCGACCCGGCTCAGCACTGCGCCTACTGCTCGAAGATTTGCTGCATGTACACCGCCAAACACGCCACCCTCTACAAACACCATGTCCCGGATGGCCGCGCCTATGTGTTCTACATCGACATCCGCTCCGGCGGCAAGGGCTACGAGGAGTTTGTGCAGCGCACCATGGAGGAGGACGGGGCCATTTATCTGCGCGGTCGCGTTTCCAAACTCTACCGGCATAACGGCAAGGTCAAGGTGCTCGGTACCGACACGCTGACCGGCCAGAACGTCGAGATCGACGCCGACATGGTGGTGCTGGCACTCGCCATGCAACCCTCCAAGGGTACGGCTCAGGCCGCCAAGGTGCTCAAGATCGGCCGCGACAAGGATGGCTTCCTGGCTGAGGCCCACCCCAAGCTGAGGCCGGTCGAAAGCGTCACCGCCGGCATCTTCCTGGCCGGTGCCGCCCAAGGCCCGAAGGACATTCCCGAAACCGTTGCCCAGGCCGGCGCCGCCGCCGCCAAGGTGATCGCGTTGCTGTCGCAGGCGACCCTCAGCCATGCGCCAACCGTCGCCCGCGTGCGCCGCTCCCATTGCACCGGCTGCGAGATGTGCGTCACCGCCTGCCCCTACCACGCGATCCGGCTGGAGAACGGCAAGGCAGTAGTGAACGAAGTGCTTTGCGAAGGTTGCGGCAGTTGCACGGCCACCTGCCTGCGCGCCGCCATCGAGGTTAAAAATGCCACCCAGATGCAGGTCTTCGAGATGATCGAAGCCTGTTTGGCTTGATGGAAGGGAAACCGATGTCGGAAGAACAAGCTTACGAACCCAAGATCGTCGCCTTCCTGTGCAAGTGGTGCTCGTCGGCGGGCAGCGACTTGGCCGGAGTCTCGCGGATTCAGTACCCGGCCAACGCGACGCCGATCACCGTACCATGCTCGGGCAGCATTTCGCCGCTCTACATCCTGTCGGCCTTCAACAAGGGGGCGGACGGCGTCCTGCTGTCGGGCTGCCATATCGGCGACTGCCACTACATCGAGGGCAACTACCTGGCGCGGCGCAAGATTTACTTAATCAAGGAACTGCTTGAGATGGTCGGCGTCGAGCCGGATCGGCTCCGGATGTCCTGGGTGTCGGCCGCCGAAGGCGCCAAGTACGCCCAGGTCGTCAAGGACTTTGTCGCCGACCTCAAGCCGCTTGGGCCGCAGGACAAATTGAAGGCGGACCGCACATGATCGATGTTCAGAGTATCCGTGACGCGGCGCGCGACCTGTTGACCAGGGGCGAGGTTCGCGCCGTCATCGGCTACCGGCGCGGCAGCCGGGGCATGCTTGCCGAACCGGTCACCATCACCGATCCGGAACAGGCCGATGAATTGGTCTGGGATGCCACCTGCTTCCACAACCTGGCGCTCTACCTGGTCGAGGATCGCAAGGCGCTGGCCCATGCGCAACGGACCCCGACCTTGCCTATCGCCATCATCGCCAAGGGCTGCGACGCCCGTGCCATCGTCGTGCTGATGCAGGAGCACTACTTCAAGCGCGATGAGGTTTACATCATCGGCGTGTCCTGCGAAGGTGGCGGCGTACTGGTCGAATACAAACTGGCTCGGCTCCTGAATGGCGCCCAGGCATTGAGCGCCGTCTTCGACGGCGACGAGCTGGTTGTCACGACCGCGGCGGGTGAGGTGAGGTTGCCGGCCAGTGAGGTCATGGCGGATCGCTGCCTGGAATGCCGCGAGCCCTTCCCCAAGGAACACAACGTGGCGTTCGGCGAGGACAAGACCGGACGCCAACTGGCGGCGCCATTTACCGCGCTGGGCCGTTTCGAGGCGCTCAGTGCGGTCGATCGCTGGGCATTCTGGCGCCGTCAGTTCGAGCGCTGCATCCGCTGCTTCGCCTGCCGCTCGGTGTGCCCGATGTGTTACTGCGATGAGTGCGTGGTGGACAGCATCACCTTCCCGGTAGCGCCGGATACCACGGCCGAGGAAAAGGCCAATCGCATTCGCTGGATCGAGCGCTCGGCGGTGCGTTCCGAAAACATCACCTACCACATGACGCGCGCGATGCACCTGGCTGGCCGCTGCATCGACTGCGGTGAGTGCGAACGGGTCTGCCCGGTCAATATCCCGCTGCGCCTGCTCAACAACAAGATGGAACTGGAGGCCCGCGAACGCTTCGGCTATGAGCCTGGGGCGAGCATCGGCGGACCCTCGCTGGTGGCCTCCTTCCGCGACGACGACCCCGGTCAATTCATCAGGTAAGCGCATGGAAAAGATACTCGATAAACAACGCCTGGACGACTGGATCGCCGTCTTGACCGACTGGGATGCGTTCGCGCCGGCGGTCGAAGACGACGTCTGGGCATTTCGGCCGGTCGCCGGCGCTGTCCGACTCGATCACCCCAACACCAAACAGCCGCCCAAGGGCTTCGCTTTTCCCCAGCGGGAGGTGTTTTTCACCTTCGAGCAGATCAAGGGCGAAGCGCCGCGATTGACGCAGAAACTGCCGCAAGGCAAGCGCCGCGTGGCGTTCGGCGTGCGTCCCTGTGACGGTCGTGGCACGGTGCGCATGGATCGGGTGTTCGCCGACCATGTCGATGACCCCTACTATCAGACGCGGCGCAACAACATGGCTTATGTCGGTCTGGCCTGCAACAAGCCGGTAAGCAGCAATTGCTTTTGCCTGTCGGTTGGCGGCTCGCCGGTCGGCAGCGACGGTCTCGATGTCCTGATGACTGACTTGGGCGAGCGCTATTTCGTGGCCGCGGTCACCGAGACCGGCAAGGCATTGATGACCGTCGCGGGTGACCTGCTGAAGAAGCCGGAGGTTGCTGACCGCCAGCGCTTGAAAGACCTGCACGCCGAGGCCGTCGCCCAGCCGCAACGGGCGATTCACGATGCTGATGGGGCGCCGGCCAAACTCAAGGCCAGTTTCAAGTCGCCACTCTGGGAAGAACTGGCGCAAGCCTGTATCGGCTGCGGCATCTGCACCTTTCTGTGCCCGACTTGCCACTGCTTCGATATCAACGACGAAGTCACCGGTGCGGCGCCGCTCAAGGGCAGCCGGGTACGGACCTGGGACAACTGCCAGTTTCCCGACTTCACCATGCATACCTCGGGTCACAATCCGAGGCCCAGCGTCGGTGCCCGGCTGCGCCAGCGGGTGTGCCACAAGTTTCAGTATTTCTTCGAGAATTTCGGGATGCATCAATGCACCGGTTGCGGCCGCTGCATCAGCGACTGCCCGGTCGGGATCGACATCGTCCATGTGGTCAACAAGGTAACCGAACATGCCGGCTAACATCTATCTGCCAGAACTGGCCCGGATCACCTTCATCAAGGAAGAGGTGCCCGGCGAACGCGCTATCAAGACCTTCCGGGTCGAGCCGCTGAACGGCGGCAGCTTCGAACATGAGTGCGGCCAGTGCGCCATGCTATCGGTGTTCGGGCGCGGCGAAATGATGATCTCGATCGCCTCCTCGCCGCTGGTCAAGGACTACAAGCAGTTTTCCATCATGCGGGTGGGGCGGGTCAGCGCCGCCTTCCACGATCTGGCGGTGGGCGACGTGGTCGGTATTCGCGGCCCCTACGGCAACAGTTTCCCGGTCGATGACTGGCGGGGCAGAAATCTTTGTTTCATCGGCGGCGGTAGCGGTCTGGCGCCGATCTGGCCGGTGATTACCACGGCGGTGGCGCAACGCGACCTGTTCAAGAATATCACCGTGTTCTACGGTGGCCGTTCGCCGCGCGACATCATGTACAAGTCGGAGCTGGAAAAGCTGCGTGGCGTCGCTGACGTCCATTTGTCGGTGGACAAGGCCGAGGATGGCTGGGATGCCTACTGCGGTTTTGTGCCGGCCAACGTGATGGACAAGGAACCTTCGCCCGATAACGCCATCGCCGTCACCTGTGGGCCGCCGATCATGATTAAGTATGTGATTCAGAATCTGAGCCAGCTTGGCTTCGCCGACGAGCAGATCTACACGACCCTGGAAAACAAGATGAAATGCGGCCTGGGCAAGTGCGGCCGCTGCAATGTCGGCAAGGACTACGTATGCGTCAAAGGGCCGGTCTATTCGTGGGCTCAGTTGAAGAATCTGCCGGAGGAGTACTAGTTTTTATGGTTTCGTATCGACGGGTTTCGAGCGGGGACGCGGCAAGTGTGCCCTTTAGTTGCGGTGGCTGGGATTTGATTAATGGAGAGGCAAGTAAACCATGAACATCAGTGGCATGCTCTATGGAGCACGGATGCTCAAGATCGTCGATTTTCCGGCCGCCGAGGTACTCGGCCCGGAGGCTGGCGAAAATGAAATCCACAGTCTGATCGACCGTTGCGGTTCGGTCTTCATCAAGCCGATCTTCAAGGGCGGCGTGGGCAAAAAGGGCAAGTCCGGGCTGCTCGGCCGCGCCAGCGATCTGAAAACGGCGTTGGCCGAGAAGGAACGGCTCTACTTTGTTGAGCACCGGTCAGGCAAAGCCGTTTACAAGTCGCGCGGGGTCACCTTCGAGGGTGCCGTTCCGGCCAACCACGAGGTCTATTTCTCGATCACCGACTCGACCCGTTACCGGGCGCCAGCCATGACGCTCACTCACCACGGCGGCATGGACATCGAGGAGCTGGACAAGAGCCAGATCGTCGAAGTGCCTTTCGATCCGCTGACCGGCCTCTCGTCGTTCGTTATTTCCAACGCGCTGTCCGACCTGGGGGCGCCGCGTGAGATCGTGTCGCCGCTGGTACAGCACCTGCCCAAGCTGTGGGACCTGTTTCACCATTACGGCATGACGACGCTGGAACTCAATCCCATCCGGATGACGGAAAACCGGCCGGGTCACCTGTTGCCGGTGGCCTGCGACTTCAAGTGCGGCTTCGACCGCGACGATCCGCGGGTCAGCCGCCTGAACCTGCCTTCCGACCTGTTCATGACCGAGGTCAGCGACTTCGAGCAGGATATCAACGAACTGCGCACCTACCAGGGCCAGAGCGATGTCTATGTCATCAACGATAAAGGCACCATCCTGGCGCCGACCTTTGGCGGCGGCGCGAATTCTCTGGTCACCGAGGTACTGGGCAGCGATGCCATCATCTCTTCCGATTTCGGCGGCAATCCGCCCTACGAGAAGATGAAAGAGGTGATGCGTATCTGCCTCAAATACTACCTCAAGCAGTCGAACGTATTGTTCGTGATCGGCGGTAAGGCCAACAACACCGACATCTTCGTCACCTTCCGGGCGATGGCCGATGCCCTGCGCGAGTACTTCAGCGAGCATGGACCAACGCCGGTCTACGTGGTGATCGGTCGTGGCGGCCCCAATTTGATTCGCGGCATGGGCGCCTTCAAGGATGTCCTCGACGCATTGCGCCTGCCTTATCGGGTGTTCGGCTACGACTCGGCGATGACCGATGTGGTGACCTATGCCCAGGAGGCGGATCGCTGGATGAAGAGCGGTGGTCGGGCCCAGGTTGCGACGATGCTGGGTCTACCCACCGACGCCTGATCCAACCGAGAATCCAAAACACATGAAAAGCGGCTTGCTGGATGTGATTTTCCCACCCCTGGCCGTATGGACGAAAGGTAACAAGCAATGAGAAAGCCTGGCATCGTACACTTCAAATACTTCGTCGGAATTCGTTCCCTGGCCGAGATTGCGACCCCGGATGATCGCATCTGCGTACTGAACATACTGGGCAACGAATCCCGTTCGGTCACCCCGATCAGCCATACCTATTCAGGCGGCAACGTGGTCTTCGGCACCATGCCTGGGCGCCGCGGCCAAGTCCTGGAGACGCCGCTGGGCGACATCCCGGTCTACAACAACGTGCGCGAGGGTCTGGAGGCCGGGCATAAATTCAACGTCGGCGTGGTCTATCTGCCGCCATCCGCTGTCCGCGACGGCGTCGCTGAGCTGATCCGGATCAACCCCGAGGTCGACAAGGTCGTCATCCTCACCGAGAAGACATCGGTGCATGACGCCCGTGAGATCCGGGCGCTCGGTCAGCAGCGCGGGGTGGACATCTTCGGCGCCAACTGTCTGGGCGTGGCGGATTCGTGGAACCATGTGCGCATCGGCGGCGCGCTGGGCGGCGATAACCCCGCCGAGACCTTGCGCAAAGGCTCCATCGCCATCTACTCCAACTCCGGCAACTTCACCACCACCATTGCCAATTACCTGACGATCGGCGGCTGGGGCACGACGACGTTGATCTCCAGCGGCAAGGACGTCTACATCCACTACGCCGCCCCCGAGTTCGCCTACGCCATGGCCAACGATGCGCGCACCAAGGCGGCAGTGATGTATGCAGAGCCGGGCGGCTATTACGAAGAAGATGTTACCTTTGACAAGCCGGTGGTGGCCTGTGTGGTTGGTCGCTGGAAGGCGAATCTGACACGGGCGGTCGGCCACGCCGGCGCCATCGCCGGATCGGGCGATGGCGCCTTGGCCAAAGAGCGTTGGTTCATGGAAAAATTCGGGGTGACCGAACTGTTCACGCCAGAGCACCCGGTGTGCTCGAAGCGCGGTGCGGTGGTCACCAATATCGCCCACATACCGCTGGCGCTGACCGCAGTCATGCACCTGAACGGTGTCGAGCGGGATTTCCCGCCCGAAGGCAACCTGGAGCTGAAACCGTGGTTCGGCGACGACCAGGGCCTGAAGCTGCCGGCCGAGCTGGATATCCCCGTGGTCAAGGCGCTGCCGCCCTACGACGCGCAGATCGCTGAACTGCTCAAGCTGGTGGGCGCCATCTTCCCGCGCCAGTCGATGAAGGACTGCTCGGGCAGCTCGGTGATGGACCCGAAGACCCAGATCACCAAGGTCAACGGTATCTCCATTCTGGATACCGCCAAACAGCCACTGGAGTCCAACCTGTGCCTGTCGCTGGTCCGGGAGCTCAACGACGCCAACGATAACGCCTTGTTCAACCTGGCGGTTGCGGCGCGGGTCAACCTGCACGGCGAAGTCATGCTGGCCGCCGCCGACGCGGCACGCGAGGCCGGCAACGCCCCCAACACGGCAATCGGCGTAGCGGTTGCCCTGCTCGGTCCGAAGCGCGTCGATGGGGCGCGACGGGCCGCCGACACCCTGATCGATCTATTCGCTCACTCGGGTCTGACGGCCGGCGCAGACGAACGGGCCAAGATTGCCCCCGCAAAAGCCAGTGCCAAGCAACTTGCCACCCTGTTGGGCAGCGCCCCGGACCCCTTGGCCGAGGCGATGCTCAAGGCCTTCGACAAACGTCACGGCAAATCGGCCTTTGTGCGCTACCTGCGTACCCTGAAGGGACACCTAACGACAGACGCAGTGATTGCCGCGTTGACCACGACCATTGCCTGGGAGCCGTTGATACGTAAACGCATCTCTCGTCTGACGGTGCGCGATCTGCCTTGGTATGCCCACCTGTTTGCGGTGATTATCGGCGCGGCGGCCGAGGCCAAGAAGCACCAGGCCGGCAAGTTTTGCGGCATCGCCAATCAGGAGATGCTGGAATCCTGGAGCGTTACCGAGCTGGCCTATCTTGCCCTGATGGGCGAGCGGCCGACAGCGGCCAGCCTGTTCCCGTTCCAGGTGATGCTGGGCCTCATCATCTCCAACGGCGTCGGCACCATCTCGGCCCAGGGCTGCAAGGGCGCGGTATCGGCCGACGGTCCGGAATCGCCGGAGCGGGCGCAGATCAACAAGGCCATGCTCGGCTTCCTCACCCATACCGGCTTCGCTCATGGCGGCAATGGTTACGAGGGCATCCAGTTCCTGATCGAGAGCTTTGGCGACACCAAGCTGGCCGATGCCGGTGCCGCCGACCACGGCCTCGACCTCAAGGCAATGGCGACGAGTTTTGCCAAGCGCTTCGGCGACGAGAAGAAGGCCGGCAAGGCGATTGGCCAGCCGGTGCGCAACATACCCGGCGTCAACCACCCGGTATTCAAGGGTCATGTGGTCAACCATGACCCGCGCGAGGTTTACATCGCGCAGTTGTTCGCGGAGCGGGGCGAGAAGAACGTCTTTCACGATTACTACAAGGCCGTGGTTCAGGCCTTGTTCGACAACGGTGTGACCAAGAACGTCTTCTGCGTCAACATCGATGCCGTCATCGCCACGCTGCTGTTGAAACTGCTGTGGCCGCGCTTCCGCAAGGGCAAACTGGGTGAGAGCTCGCTGGAGACGGCAGCCTTTACCTCGTTCCTGTTTGGCCGCATGGCGGGCTGCGCCGGTGAAATAGACGACCACATCAATCGCGGTCGCAACATGGATACCCGCACCCCGGCCTCGCAATGCAGCCACGTTTCTTAACGAACGGTTACGAAATCAACCCAACCGATAGACAAAGGTGGAGACTATGAACGCACTTAACGTCGCACAGAAGATACTTCTGGCCAACGCAGCCGGTAAGCCGAGCCAACTGCCCGAACCGGGGCAGACGCTGGAGATTCAATTCACTCATACCCTCTATCAGGACGCCACCGGCACTGCCGCCGCGCTGGCCTTCGAGAAGATGGGCATTGACCGGGTAAAGACCACCGCAGTCATCGTTATTGATCACAAGATGCTGCAAGTCGGCTACATCGACGGCGATGACCATCGCTATCTGGAAAGCTTCGCCAAGAAATACGGCTGCTGGTTCTCGCGCGGCGGCAATGGCATCTGCCACAGCGTGTTTCTGGAAGACTTCGCGGTTCCCGGCAAGTCGGTCCTCGGTTCCGATTCCCATACCACCAACGCTGGCGGTATGGGGATGCTGGCCTTGGGCGCCGGCGGCACCGACGTGAGCTTCGCCATGGCTGGCACCCCGTACAAGATCGAGATGCCGAACGTGGTGGAGGTTCACCTCACCGGCGCCCTGCATCCGGGTGTTCTGGCCAAGGACGTGATCCTGAACGTACTCAGCGTCATCGGCATCAAGGGCAACAAGGGCATCTGCCTGGAGTACACCGGGCCGGGTCTGAAGAGCCTGAATGTCACCGACCGTGCCACGGTCGCCAACATGGGCACCGAGAGCGGCGTCGCCTTCTCGATCTTCCCTTCGGATGAGGTCACCCGGGCCTACCTCGAAGGCCGGCAGCGCACCAAGGACTTCCAGCCCATGGTCGCTGACGCCGGCGCAAGCTATAGCCGCACGGTCGAGATCGACCTGTCGTCGCTAGTGCCCACCATCGCGCTTTACCCGCGCCTGAAGGCCATGGAACCGGTCGCCAAGCACGCCGGAATGCCCATCGACGCAGTGTTCATTGGCAGTTGCACCAACGCCAACTACGCCAACCTGGCCCGCGTCGGCGAGATTCTTCGCGGCAAACGGGTCAAGGTAGACACCGCCATCGCCCCCGGTTCGCAGGCCATCGCCCGGCAACTGGCGGCGGCCGGCTACATGGAGGTGTTCTACGCCGCCGGGGTGCGGATCATGGAAAACGCCTGTAGCGCCTGTATCGGCCAAGGCTTCAGCCCGCCCAGCAACGGCGTGATGCTGTCCACCGCCAACCGCAACTTTGCCGGCCGTTCGGGCACCGAGAGCGCGGCTGTCCATCTGGTCAGCCCGGTCACCGCCGCCGCCAGCGCGGTCATGGGTAGACTCACCGACCCGCGTGATCTCTTCAGCGGCGATCTTGCCTACAAGCAAGTCCCGCCGGTGGTCGACATGGCTACCTATGTGGCGCCGCTGCCGCCCGCCGAGGCCGCCAAGGTGGCCATCCATTACGGCCCCGGCATCGTCCCCCTGCCGACGTTATCGGGACTCCCCGCAAAGCTGGAAGGCGAGGTTCTGCTCAAGCTCGGCGACGAAGTCACCACCGACCTGATCCAGCCCGCCGGCAAGTATCTGTCGTTGCGTTCCAACGCCGACGAATATGCCAAACAGGCCACCTTCATCCAGGCCGACAAGACCTTCAGCACCCGCGCGGCGGCCCTGCGCGACGCCGGCGGCCACGGCTTTCTGGTGGCCGGCGACGGCTATGGCATGGGCAGCTCCCGCGAGCACGCCGGGCTGTGTCCGCGCATCCTGGGGGTGCGCGCCATCGTGGCAAAAGGCTTCGAGCGCATCCACCTCGCCAACCTCGCCAACTTCGGCATCCTGGCGCTGACCTTCGAAAACCCGGCCGACCTCGAACGCATCGAACAAGGTGCCAAGGTCGCGCTCGACACCACCCATCTGGAAAGTGGCCAGCTCAAGCTGGTAGTTGGCGGCGTCGGTGAGATTCCGCTCAAACTCGCCCAGGGCAAGGAGGACGTCCCCATGATCCGTGCCGGCGGCGCGCTTTCTTTGTTTGCCAGCCAGCAGGCGGCCTGACCTCCAGTAATGCTCGATTGAACAGGAAAAGATCATGACCACAGCAACGATATATTGGACCAGAGTCGATGAAGCGCCAGGGTTGGCGACGTACTCATTTCTCCCTATTGTCGAGGCCTTTACCAAGGTGGCCGGCATTCACATCGAAACCAGGAATATTTCCCTGGCCGGCCGGATCATTGCCAATTTTCCCGAGAACCTGACCGAGAGCCAGCGAATTCCGGACGGGCTGGCGGCATTGGGCGCACTGACCGATCAGCCGGACGCCAATATCATCAAGATGCCCAATATCAGCGCATCCTTGCCCCAGTTGAAGGCCGCCATCAAGGAATTGCAGTCGAAAGGCTATGCCGTGCCGGATTACCCGGAAGAGCCGAAAACCGATGCCGAGAAGACGATCCGGACACGCTACGGCAAGGTGCTCGGCAGCGCCGTGAACCCGGTGCTGCGGCAAGGTAACTCGGACCGCCGGGCGGCCGCTTCAGTCAAGCAGTATGCGAGAAATAATCCGCACCGGATGGGGGCCTGGAGCGCCGACTCGAAGACCCATGTGGCGCACATGAATGCCGATGATTTCTACGGCAGCGAAAAATCGGTCACCGTAGCCGATGCCGGCAATATGCGGATCGAGTTTGTCGGATCGGACGGCAAGGTCACGGTGCTCAAGGAAAAGACCGAGCTCAAGGCGGGCGAGATCATCGATGCCAGTGTCATGAGCCGTCGCGCCCTGCGTGCGTTTTACGAGCAGCAGATGCAGGATGCGAAGCGACAGGGCGTACTGCTGTCGCTGCACCTCAAGGCCACCATGATGAAGATTTCTGACCCCATCATGTTCGGCCACGCCGTTGCGATCTACTTCAAGGACGTCTTCACCAAACATGCCGACCTGTTCAAGCAACTAGGCATCAACCCCAACAACGGCCTGGGCGATATCTACGCGAAGATCGCCGGGCTGCCGGACGCCCAGCGCGCCGGGATCGAGGCCGATATTCAGGCCTGCTACAAGACCCAGCCGGAATTGGCGATGGTGAATCTGGACAAGGGCATCACCAATCTGCATGTGCCCAACAGCGTGATCGTCGATGCCTCCATGTCCGCCATGATTCGAGAGTCGGGCAAGATGTGGGGTCCGGACGGCAAGCTGCACGACACCAAGGCACTGATTCCCGACCGCTGCTATGCCGGCATCTACCAGGAAACCATTGCCGACTGCAAGAAGCATGGCGCATTGGATCCGAAGACCATGGGTAGCGTCCCCAACGTCGGCCTGATGGCGCAGAAGGCCGAGGAATACGGATCCCACGACAAGACCTTCGAGATTTCCGGCACTGGCATCGTCCGCGCCGTCGATGCCTCGGGCAAGACGCTGCTGGAGCAGAAGGTGGAAGAAGGAGACATCTTCCGCATGTGCCAGGCAAAAGACGCGCCGATCCAGGATTGGGTCAAGCTGGCCGTCGGCCGGGCAAGGCTCACCGGGACGCCAGCCGTGTTCTGGCTCGACCGGAACCGGGCGCATGACGCCGAGATCATCAAGAAGGTGGAGCGCTACCTGAAGGATCACGACACCGGCGGCTTGGATATCCGGATCATGTCGCCCGAGGAGGCCATACGGTTTTCACTGGCGCGCATCAGGGCTGGTAAAGACACGATTTCGGTCACCGGTAACGTGATGCGCGACTATCTCACTGACCTGTTTCCGATCCTTGAACTCGGTTCCAGTTCGAAGGTGCTGTCGATTGTGCCGCTCATGAAGGGCGGCGGGATGTTCGAGACCGGCGCCGGCGGTACCGCGCCCAAGCATGCCCAACAGTTTATCGAAGAAGGACATTTACGTTGGGATTCGCTGGGCGAATACCTGGCGCTGGGGGTGTCGCTGGAACACCTGAGCCAGAAATTCGGCAACGCCAAGGCCCAGATACTGGCCGAGGCGCTCGATCAGGCCAGCGGCAAAATCCTGAACAACAACAAGTCGCCACTGCGCAATGTCGGCGAACTGGATAACCGCGGTAGTCATTTCTACCTCACCCTGTACTGGGCGCAGGCGCTAGCCGCGCAGACCAAGGACAAGGAGTTGCAGGCGCATTTCGCACCGCTGGCCAAGACACTGGAAAGCAACGAGGCCAAGATCATGGCCGAGCTGGCGGCGGCGCAGGGGAAACCGGTGGACATGGGCGGCTACTATCTGCCGGATGTCGATAAAACGGCCAAGGCCATGCGTCCCAGCGCAACCTTCAATGCGGCCTTGGCGTCTATCGGTTAAGCACAAAGACCCCATGCGTCTTGAAAAAAACCGCCCCCTGAGCCCAATCGAGGGTAGGCTGTAACGGGGGCGGGCGAAACTCGGTTTTTTTGCTGGCCGCTCCGCCCCTATAACCGTTTGGGAACCTGGAGTCATCGCCATGAAAAAAATACCGTCCGCCTCATCCTTATGACCCTGCTGCTTGGTTTGGCGGCGCCCTTGGCGGCCTGGGCCGCCACCTCGGCGGACGTGGCGACTCAAGTACGGGGACAGTGGGCAAAGGCCAGGGTCGATTATCTGGCCGCGGTCAAACCCTATGCCGCCAATCCGCTGGTGCCCCAATACACCAAGGCCCTGGACAAGGCCGGCCAGAGCCTGGAGAAATTCATCCAGCTCAAGTCGTCTTCTCCCGCTGCCGCGCCGACAACGCTAACCCCGGCGGTGGATCAACTCAGCAAAGACCTGACCGCCCTTCGTCTGCTCAAGGGTAAGGCCAGCGGCAACTTGGCCACCGTGCTGGGCCGCGCCCTGGCCCAACAGAATCAGGTCAGCCAGTATGCCCTCAAGAACATGCGTTGAGCTTGGCGCCGGTTCCGGTTGCTGCTGACCCCAACCAAGCGGCTACTCGATCATGTCGCTCCCTATCGTTGCCCTGCTGATTGGCCTGTTGTCGAGTCTTGCCGCGCACGGCGAGGGCATCGCCGGCGCGGCCACGGTCGTCGATCCGCAAGGCCATGTGGAATATCTGAGCGAGGCAGGCGCGGCCTGGCAGGCGGTTGCCGTCAAGCAAAGACTGCGCCCTGGACAGACCGTGCGCACCGGCCCGCACAGCCGCGTGGCCCTGCTGCTCGACGACCATACCCAGGTTCGCCTGAACGAAAAGAGCGTACTTGAAATTCAAGCGGTTCAGGCCAAACCGCGTTCCCCCGGACAGACCGCGTTTCGTCAACTACTCGGCCGGGCCTGGGTGCAGTCCAAGACCCCGCCCAGGCAATTTACCTGGCAAACGCCTACGGCTGTCGCCGGTCTGCGTGGCACCGATTGGGAAATGGAGGTGGCCGAAGACGGCCGTTCCCGGCTCTCGGTATTCAGCGGCAAGGTGGAGTTCTACAACGACCTCGGCCGCATCAGCGTGGCGGCCAACGAGCAGGCCATGGCGGAGCCGGGCAAGGCCCCGATCAAGCTGGTGGTACAAAATCTCAAGGCGCGGGTGCAATGGGTTACCGCCTACCAAGTGGACCCCTTGCGCCATGTCACCCTGGACGGCGCCGGCCTTCCCGACCTGCGCCAACGCTTGAGCGAGACGAGCGCCGGCGATCCTGCCACGCGAGTGCAACGGGGCCGCATTCTGGCGGACCTGGGCCGTTGGCGCGATGCCGAAAACGAATTCGGCGCCGCTCGCCAGGCCCGGCCCGAAGACGCCGAGGCCATGCTCGGCCTGGCCTACGTTGCCTTGCACGATAACGACGCCAAGGGCGCGACCGCTTGGCTGCAACGGGCCCAGTCGCTGAAGGCATCCGAGGCCTGGGTCTACGCCGATATCGGGCGTCTGATCCTGAGCCAGGACCTCGGCGCCGCCCTGGCGGTATTACAGGTCACGACTCGACGCTACGACCTGAAGCAACCCGCGCCTTGGTTGTTACTCTCCGATCTGGCCGTCCAGGAGGGTGACATCGCAGCGGCCCTTGAACAAATCCGGCAGGGCCTGCAACGTTTCCCGGACGACCCCCGGCTTTACGCCCAGCAAGCCCGGTTGCTGTTGCTCGATGATCGTGCCATCGAGGCCGCCCGGGTTGCCGAACAGGCCATAGACGCCGATCTGGCGTCCTATGACGCCTGGCTGGCGCGGGCCGACATCGCCCGCCGCGAAGGCGACGTCGCGGCAGCTTTTCCCGCCTACGGTCTGGCCATCGGTCTCAAGCCGGACGACGACCGGGCCTGGTATGGCCGCGGCGCCGCCTATGGCGAACGGGAATATATACGCGAGGCGCGGGCCGACCTGATCCAGGCCCTTGCCCTGAACCCGACGGGCATCGGCTACCAGGGCGAATTGGCCACTCTGGAAACCCTCGCCAACGAATTCGCCCAGGCCGAAAACACCTATCGCGCGGCCCTGGCAAACAACCCGGCGGATTTCGTTGCCCTGACCGGTCTGGGGGTGCTTGAACTTAAGCTGGGTCATCCCCGCCAGGCCCTGGACGCCTTCCTCAAGGCCGGCGTCATGGAACCCCGCTACGCCCGTGCCCATGTCTATGGCGCCGTGGCCTATTACCAGATGGGCGAGATCGGGGCGGCTCAACAGGAACTGGCCCGGGCCAGTGAATTGGACGACAAGGATCCCTTGCCGTACTTCATGGCGGCAATGATCCACTCCGACCTGATGCGCCCGGCCGCCGCCGTCGAAGCCGCGCGCCAGGCCATGCACCGGCTACCCTTTCTCAAGTCGCTCAATCAGTTGGCCAACGACCGGCAGGGCAGCGCCAATCTGGGCCAGGCCTTCGCATTCATGGGCATGGAGGAATGGGCGCGCGGTTATGCCCAGGAGTCCTACGATCCACTCTGGGCCGGCAGCCATCTGTTTCTGGCCGACCGCTACAACGGCCTGTTCAGCAAAAACTCAGAACTGTTTCAGGGCCTGATTTCTGATCCCACGGTATTCGGTGCCGGCAATCGCTTCAAGAGCCTGATACCGGGCCCGGCCAACAACCTGAACCTGGGCTTGCGCTATACCCGCTCCGACCGTCTGGACGGTTTCAGCCCGCAGGTGGAGTACAGCGGTTATCGGGTCGAGCCGAAGCCCATGGCCTGGTACCTGGGCTATGAAAACGTCAACTGGAACCTGCTCGACCGGCCCTATGACCTGAACGTCTTTACCGCCGCCTTCGGCATCAAGCCTAACTATGACAATGGCGTATTCGTATTCGCCGATGGCAGCCGCCAGGACAGCCGGCCGGTGGGCAACCTGCCAGGCTTTGGCGACTACGACGTGGCTGACCGGTTGGACTCCCGTCGTCTGGACATCGGTTTCAGCCACAAGCTGGCGCCGACCTCTCAGGTCTGGCTCAAGGCGGGCTATTTCTCTTCCGCTGAAGATACCGGCGGTACGCTGGGCGGCGACCCTATCGTTTCCAGGGTGGCCGTTTCCGTGCCCGAGTTCGCCTTCCGCCATGGCTTCGAGACCGAGGGCGGACACCAAATCGGTTGGGGTGCCGACTATGGGTTGCGTCGCACGGATGGTCTATTGAGGTCGGACCTGTTTGCCTCATCGGGTCTGCCGGGGTTTTGGATACAACATGCCGACAACCGCATCCGCGAGCGCTCGCTGGATGTCTATGTTTCGGACGTCTATCGGTTCGCTCCGAAGCTGGTTCTGGATTGGGCGATCGCTTATCAGCAGCAGGATCGTCAGGCTGACAGTCTGGTCACCGACTTCATCCTTGATACGCCGGGTTCGCCCGTGCCCGTCGCCGAGCGCCAGAATATCCGACGGATCAGTCCCCGCGTCGGCCTGGTCTACCGTGCCAATGAGCAACTGCGCCTGCGCTTCGCCTGGCAGAACTGGCTAAGGCCCAGCACCTTCAGCAGCCTGGGGCCGGTGGCCAGCGCCGGCATCCCATTGGACGACCGCCTGGTGAGCCGTGGCGGCGAGCTGAACCGTGTCCGCGTGCAAGGCGAATGGGAAAGCAACCCCGACACCTTCCTCACCGGCTATCTGGACTATCGGGATATTGACAACCATAGGTTAGGTATCCGGCCGTTTACCGTCAGCGAGCTGGAAAGCCTGAACAAGCTGCGGCCACGGGACTATGGTTCCCTGATGCGGGGCGATTCGTATGAGTTCGTGGACACCCCGGACTATGCCGGCGGCACCATCCGCAGCGCCGGTATCGCCGTCAATCGCATACTGAACAGCGAATGGGCGGCGATAGCCCGTTATAGCTACACCGATTCGCATAACTCCACCGATGCCGCTCTGGCCATTCCCTATCTGCCGCGCCACACGATCGCCGTCGGCGCCACCTGGGTGAACCCCGACGGCTGGTATGTGGCGGGGCTGCTGACCCATCGCACACGCCGCTACCAGGACGAGGCCAACGTCATGCCTCTGCGCGCCGGCCTCGGTGGCGCCCTGGATGTTTTCCGGGAATCCCGCGATAAGCATTGGCTGGCACGTTTTTCCAGCAACGACATGTTCGATCGAAACCGGGCCACTCAATACACGATGGAACTGAATTACCGGTTCTGAAGGCGTAAGCGTATTTCTGGCCACATCACCGAGCACTATGAATCCTCCACCTCCGGACGCGGCTTACTGGCGTGGGACCCTGCAAGCGGGTCGGGACGAACTGCGCCGGGCCTATCTGGAAAACGGTGATGCCGAGACCCTGCTGCACGGCCATAGCAGGCTGGTGGATAAGCTGCTGATTGCGATCTGGCGGCAACTTTCCCTGGCGCCGGACATGGCGCTTATCGCGGTTGGCGGTTATGGCCGTAAACAGCTTTTCCCCGGTTCTGACATCGACCTGCTGATCCTCCTGCCGGAGCACCCGGATGCCGTTCATGACCCGGATGTCGAACGGCTGGTCGGTCTGCTCTGGGATATCGGTCTGGATGTCGGGCACAGCGTGCGCACACTACCGGAGTGCATGGAAGAGGCCCAGGACATTACCGTCCAGACCAACTTGCTCGAAGCGCGCTTTCTGACCGGCGACGGCGAGCTTTTCCGGGACCTTGACAGCGCCGTGCGGCGTCGTCTGAACCCGCGCGAATTTTTCGAGGCAAAGCTCCAGGAACAGCAGCAACGTCACGCCCGTTTTCACGATACCGCCAATAACCTGGAGCCGAACCTGAAGGAAAGCCCCGGCGGCCTGCGGGATTTGCAGAACATCTTGTGGATCAGCGGCGCCATGGGGCTCGGCGGCTCATGGGAGCAACTTACGCTCAAGGCCATCATCACCGCCCAGGAAGCCCGGCAAATCCACCGCCACCAACGGCTGCTGGAGAATCTTCGCATCCGTCTGCATTATCTCGCCCGCCGGCGCGAGGACAGGCTGCTGTTCGACTACCAGATGCCGCTTGCCGAACAATATGGTTTGACCGGGACGGAAAAGGGTCGCCACGCGGCGCGGCGCATTGCCAGTGAGCAACTGATGCAGCGCTATTACCGCACCGCCAAGGCGGTCAGCCTGTTCAACGAAATCCTGCTGAGGACCCTGCGCAAGCGAATCTTTCCCGCCGACTCGCAAGTGGTCACCCGCATCGATGCGAATTTTCAGGCCCGCAACGGGCTGCTTGAGATCGCCGACGACAACGTCTTTCAGCGCGATCCGGGTGCCATCCTGGAGGGCTTCCTGGTCATGCAGCAGCAACCCAAGCTGAGCGGCATGAGCGCCACCACCCTGCGCGCCCTATGGCGTTCGGCGTCGCTGATCGACGGCCGCTTCCGCCGCGAGACGCGCCACCGCGAGCTGTTCATGGCAATCATGCGGCAACCCCACGGCATCACTCACGAGCTGCGCCGAATGAACCAGCTCGGCATCCTGGGGCGCTATATACCGGCATTCGGCCGGATCGTCGGGCAGATGCAGCATGACCTGTTCCATGTCTATACGGTCGATGGACACATCATGATGGTGATCCGCAATCTGCGGCGCATGATGGCGCCCCGGTTCGCCCATGAACTTCCCTTATGCAGCGAACTGATTGGCGCCTTCGAACAGCCCGAGACGCTCTATCTGGCCGGGCTATTCCACGACATCGCCAAGGGGCGTAACGGCGACCACTCTATGTTGGGCGCGGAGGAAGCGGAACGTTTCTGCAAATTGCACCAGGTCACCGAGGTGGAAACCGAACTGGTGGTCTGGCTGGTGGCGAACCATCTGGTGATGTCGGCCACGGCTCAGAAGCAGGACATCAGCGACCCGGACGTGATCGAGGCGTTCGCCATCCGGGTCGGCGACCAGTGCCACCTGATCGCGCTGTACCTGCTCACCGTGGCCGATATTCGCGGTACCAGTCCGACCGTCTGGAATGCCTGGAAGGGCAAGTTGCTGGAAGACCTGTTTCAGGCGACGCATCGCCACCTGGGCGGCGGCGCCGCCACGCTGGAAAGCCACTTGCTGACGCGACAGGCCGAGGCGCTCAACATCCTCCGGCTTTATGACTTCGACCACGAGACCATTCAGGCACTCTGGGCCGAACTTGAGCCGGCCTATTTTCTGCGTCACGACGCCCAGGAAATCGTTTGGCACAGCCGCAACCTATACGGCAAGGCCGCCGCCGGCGAGACCATCGTCAAGTCGCGTCTGAGCCCCGCCGGCGAGGGCATCCAGGTGATGATCTACACGCCGCAGCGGGACGACCTGTTCGCCCGGATTTGCAGTTTTTTTGAACGCAACGATTTCAATATCGTCGATGCCAAGATCCACACCAGTCGCCATGGCTATGCGCTGGACAGCTTCGTCGTGCTGGACGAAGCCAACCGTGCCGTCCACTACCGCGACCTGCTCTATTTCATCAATCACGAACTATTGCAGCGGCTGCTTGGCGCGGCGCCACTCGACCCGCCCCTGCAAGGACGCTTGAGTCGTCATCTGAGACATTTCCCGATTACCCCGGAGATTTCCATCAAGCCGGACGAAAAAAACGTCTACTATGTCCTTTCGGTCACTGCCGGCGACCGGCCTGGGCTGTTGTCGCGCATCGCGCAGACCCTGCTAAAACACGGTATCCATCTGCATACGGCCAAGATCACAACGCTTGGCGAACGCGCCGAGGACACCTTTCTGATGGCCGGAGATGAACTGGAAAACCCAGAAACGGCGCGCCAGTTTGAAACCGATCTATTACTGCAACTGCGAACTTAAGAGGAAAAATCGCCATGACCACCATCCGCCAAGAAGACTTGATCGCCAGCGTTGCCGATGCGCTGCAATACATCTCCTACTATCACCCGCTCGACTTCATCACGGCGCTGGGCAAGGCCTACGAACGGGAACAGTCGCCCGCCGCCCGCGACGCCATTGCCCAAATCCTCACCAACTCGCGCATGAGCGCAGAGGGACACCGGCCGATCTGCCAGGATACCGGCATCGTAATGGCCTTCGTCAAGGTCGGCATGGATGTCCGCTGGGATGCCGCCATGGGCGTTGGCGACATGGTCAACGAAGGGGTGCGCCGCGCCTACACGAACCCGGACAACGTGCTGCGCGCCTCGGTGGTGGCCGACCCCGCCGGCGCACGCAAAAACACCCGCGACAATACCCCGGCGGTGATTCATTATGAGATTGTCCCCGGCGATAAAGTCGAAGTGACCCTGGCGGCCAAGGGTGGCGGCTCGGAGAATAAATCCAAATTTGTCATCCTCAATCCGTCGGACAGCCTGGTCGATTGGGTACTGAAGACCGTCCCCACCATGGGCGGAGGATGGTGCCCGCCGGGGATCTTGGGCATCGGCCTGGGCGGTACGGCGGAAAAGGCCATGCTACTCGCCAAGGAAGCCCTGATGGAGCCAATAGACATCTTTGATCTGCAAGCGCGCGGCGCGCAAAACCGGGTTGAAGAACTGCGTCTGGAACTGTACGAGAAGGTCAACGCGCTGGGCATCGGCGCACAAGGGCTGGGTGGCCTCACCACGGTGCTGGACGTCAAGATCAAGGACTACCCGACCCATGCCGCCGGCCTGCCGGTGGCGATGATTC
>JAIMKU010000046.1 GCA_020692235.1 Hydrogenophilus sp. | reverse complement strand
TTAACACGGCGAGATCGAGACTATTACCCTGGGCCGCGCTGGCCATATCCAGCCTGGCCAGATCGTCCAGTAGCGCCGCGCTTTCAGTCAATCTGGCAGCGGTACGGGCCAGTACCTCGCGGCAGGCGGGAAAACGCGCTTCGATCTCTGGCAGCATCTTGCCCCGCAGCCAATTCCGGGTCAGCGACTGATCGGCATTGCTTTCGTCGTCGATGTGGGTCAAGCCATGGCGGCGGGCGTAACGGAGCAAATCGTCCCTGGCCACGTCCAGAAGCGGGCGTAGCAAGCGCGACTCGGCCAAGGCACGATCTTCCGCCATGGCCGCCAGACCATGCACACCGGTGCCGCGCAATAGGCGCAATAACAGGGTCTCGGCCTGGTCGTCGCGGTGGTGGGCGACCAGGATAAAGTCCACCGGTTGCCCGCCGAGCACGGCATAACGGGCCGCACGCGCCGCCGCCTCAAGACCCTGACCATCGGCCACGACGCGGACCCGGTGGACATCGAGCGGCACACCGAGTCGGTCGCAAGCGGTCTGGCAGACTGCCGCCCAGTCATCGGCATGAGGCGACAGGCCATGATGGACATGCACGGCGGTCAGCCGAAAATCCAATAACCGCCGCAGGCCGGCGAGCAGGTGCAGCAGCACGGTGGAATCGAGCCCGCCAGAGTAACCCAGGCAAAGCCTAGCCGAGGGGAAGAGACGCGGAGCGAGAAAATCCCGGAGCCGACCGGAAAGGTCAGTGGGCCCGGGTTTCCTTGAATTTGCCATAGCCCATCAGACGGGCGTAACGAGCGTTGAGCAAGCGGTCCAGCGGTTGCTCGCGCAGGTCGGACAAGGCCGCGACCAGCGCATCGCGCATGTTTTCCATCATGGCATCGGGGTCGCGGTGGGCGCCGCCCAGCGGCTCATGGATAATCTTGTCGATCAGATCCAGCGACTTCAAGCGAGGCGCAGTAATACCCAGGCCCTCCGCCGCCAGCGGCGCTTGCTCGGTGCTCTTCCAGAGGATGGAGGCGCAGCCCTCGGGCGAGATCACAGAATAAGTGGCGTATTGCAGCATCATCACCGTGTCGCCGACGCCGATGGCCAGCGCGCCGCCGGAACCGCCTTCGCCGATCACGGTACAGATAATCGGGGTTTTAAGCTCGGCCATGACGTACAGGTTGCGGGCGATGGCCTCGGACTGACCGCGTTCCTCAGCATCAACGCCGGGATAGGCGCCGGGCGTGTCGATGAAGGTCATGACCGGGAGCTGGAATTTTTCCGCCAGACGCATCAGGCGCAGGGCCTTGCGGTAACCCTCTGGCCGCGGCATACCGAAATTGCGGTACTGGCGATCTTTGGTATCGCGGCCCTTCTGATGACCGATCACCACCACCGGCTCGCCATGGAAACGGGCCAGGCCGCAGATCATTGCGGCATCGTCGGCAAAGGCGCGGTCGCCGTGCAGTTCCTCGAAATCGGTGAACAGGGCGCGAATGTAGTCGAGGGTGTATGGCCGCTGGGGATGGCGAGCCACTTGAGAAACCTGCCAAGCGTTGAGCTTGGCGTAAATATCCTTGGTCAGCGCGGCACTTTTCTTCCTGAGCCGGGTAATTTCCGGGGTCAAATCGACAGTAGTCGCCTCGTCCTCGCCCTCTTTTTCCCCTGAAACTTCCAGCAGACTCTCGATCTTGGCTTCAAGTTCGGCGATGGGCTGTTCGAATTCCAGGAAAACGGTCTTCATCGAGCTAAATCCACATTAACAAAGGGGTGCATTGTACCCCGCCCGGCCGCTGAACGCCTATCCGGCCATCAATGCACATGGTGATGTCCGCCCGCACCATGGACATGGCCGTGGGCGATCTCCTCGGCGGTCGCCGCGCGCACCGCTTCGACCCGGCATTGCACCCGCAGCCCGAGGCCGGCCAGGGCATGGTTACCATCGACCACCACCTTGCCGCCGGCCAGATCGGTAACGGTATAAAGCAGCCGATGCCGGCCATCCTCGGTAACGCCCTCGAACTGCATACCCACTTCGACCGTGGACGGAAACTGGTCGAGGTCTTCCATCCGTACCAACTCGGCATCATAGTCACCAAAGGCATCCTGCGGTTCCAGCACCAAATCGGCCTCGGCGCCGGCGGCCTTGCCCTCCAGCGCCTGTTCCACCTTCTCGAAGATGCCGTCGTAACCGCCATGCAGATAAACAGCCGGTTCGGCGGCGGTCGCCTCCTCCAGCAATTCACCTTGCAATGTAGTGAGCCGGTAGGACAGCAGGACCACCGTATCCTTGGCAATACGCATTCCAATCCCCTTCGATGGGCTATCGTGCCTCGGCCTCATGGCCACCGGCGACCGGGCGTATTATCCCGAAGGTAGAAATACGGCACCAGATTTTGTTCGTTTCCGGGAACCTCAAAATATCCACGCCGAGCCAAACCATGACCAAACACAAACCTAGCGGCAAGATATTTACCGCACCCGAGCTAAAAACCCTGTTGGGCGGCATTATGCCGCGTCGTTTTTTCGCGGAATACTGACAGAAAAAGCCTTCGTTGGTGCGCCAGGCGGTACCCAATCTGGACCAGGTGCTGAACGGCCAGGGCTTGTTCGACCTGGCCTGCCGCGACGATGCCGAGAGCCGTCTGGTTCACCCCGTGCGCGGCAACTGGCAGCGCCAACTCGGCCCCTTCGACCCGGCGGCGCTGGAGCCTGTTGGTCTCCGGCGTGAACATGCTGATTCCGCAAGCTTTATCTGGGCGGTATATTCTTCATGAACGGCGAGCGGCTCGAAGCGGTACGCGGAATGCAAGCCGAACTGCGACAACTGGCGGATCAACGGCGTCTACCGGCAGGCGAATTCGACGACATGTTCACCAGCCTGTTGTATGAATGGTACAGGGCGGGTTATTTGACAACGGCCCGATAATCCCGATATCAAGCCATGTCTGACCCAACCTTGATGTTTTGTGTTTCGCGCCAGTCACATTTGCCTATGTCGCAGCCATAATAAATTGCCTGGCATCTCGCATTAGCCGTATTTTTTGCTAAAATCGCCATCGCGATTGCTCGGAAAGTTGTTGCTTTCAGGGCTGCGTAGACAAGTTGATCAACTTTTGTTAAGGAAACTCAAATGAAATATAAATATTCCGTCCTGCTCGCCGCTCTGCTGGCCCTCGGTCTGTCTGCTTGTGGCAAAAAAGAAGAAGCCGCTGCTCCCGCTCCCGCTCCCGAAGCTGCTGCCCCGGCTCCTGACGCCACTGCTCCGGCTGACGCCGCCGCTCCGGCTGCTGCTCCGGCTGACGCCGCCGCTCCGGCTGCTGCTCCGGCTGACGCCGCCGCTCCGGCTGACGCCGCCGCTCCGGCTGCTCCCGCCAAGTAATTCATTACTTGCGGAAAAAAGCCAGCCTTCGGGCTGGCTTTTTTTTGCGCCCAATATAGCGCACAAGGAAAAGGCTTCCAACAATGGAAGCCTTTAGTAGTACTGGTGGGCCCGCAGGGACTTGAACCCTGGACCAAAGGATTATGAGTCCTCTGCTCTAACCAACTGAGCTACAGGCCCGACGAGGCGGTTGCCCGCCCCGTGGAAAGATCATCAATCGAGGAAGCTGCGCAAACGCTCGGAACGCGAGGGATGGCGCAGCTTGCGCAGTGCCTTGGCCTCGATTTGGCGGATGCGCTCGCGGGTGACGTCGAACTGCTTGCCGACTTCTTCCAGCGTGTGGTCGGTGTTCATCTCGATGCCGAAGCGCATCCGCAACACCTTGGCCTCGCGCGCGGTGAGCGAGTCCAGGACATCCTGGGTGGCGTTTTGCAGGCCGGAGTACAGCACCGCCTCGACCGGGGCCAGGGTGGCTTGGTCCTCGATGAAGTCGCCAAGATGAGAGTCCTCGTCGTCGCCGATCGGGGTTTCCATGGAGATTGGCTCCTTGGATATCTTCATGATCTTGCGAATCTTGTCCTCGGGCATTTCCATCTTGATCGCCAGGGTGGCCGCATCGGGTTCCATACCGGTTTCCTGAAGGATTTGCCGGCTGATGCGATTCATCTTGTTGATGGTCTCGATCATGTGCACCGGGATGCGGATGGTGCGCGCCTGATCGGCGATCGAACGGGTGATGGCCTGACGGATCCACCAGGTGGCGTAGGTCGAGAACTTGTAGCCGCGTCGATATTGGAACTTGTCCACCGCCTTCATCAGGCCGATGTTGCCTTCCTGGATCAGGTCGAGGAATTGCAGACCGCGGTTGGTGTATTTCTTGGCGATCGAGATAACCAGACGCAGGTTGGCCTCGATCATCTCGCGCTTGGCACGGCGGGCCTTGGCCTCGCCCGTGGACATGCGCTTGTTGACGTCCTTCAGGTCCTTGACCGACAGACCCGATTGGGCCTGCAAATCACGTAGTTTTTCCTGGTGCTCGTTGATGTCGTATCGCGCCCGATCCAACATTTCACAGTTGGCCTTCTTGGCGGCAATCTCTTTGGCTACCCAGTCCTCGCTGCCTTCATTGCCGGGGAAGGACTTGATGAAATGGGCGCGCGGCATGGCACACTTGTTGACGGCGATATCCATGATCGCGCGTTCGTGCGTCCGCACCGCTTCCACTATGTCGCGCGCACCGTCGCACAAACTCTCCACCTTACGGGCGGCGAAGCGGATACCCATGAGCAGGTTGCTCAGGTCTTGCTGAAGCTTGAGGTGCTGTTTGCTGCCGCGGTCATATTTATTCACGGCCGCGCGCATCTTGTCGTTGCACTTACGAATAGCGATTAGACGCTCCAGGGCATCAGCCTTTAACTGAGCCAGATTAGCGGCGGCGATAGCCTCGTCGTCATCCTCGTCGGCTTTGTCGCCCTCGGCAGTCGCTTTTCCCTGCGTCTGTATGACAATGTCCACCCCGGCGCTATCCACCAGGCCGTCGACCAGTTCGTTGATGCTCATTTCATCCGCCTCGACCTTGGCCGCCATGGCCAGTATCTGGTTGATCGAGAATGGACAGGCGGAAATGGCCTGCACCATATTCTTGAGACCTTCCTCGATACGCTTGGCGATTTCGATTTCGCCTTCGCGGGTAAGCAGATCGACCGTGCCCATCTCACGCATATACATACGCACCGGGTCGGTAGTGCGGCCGAACTCGGCATCGACTGTTGAGAGCGCGGCCTCGGCCTCCGCTACCGCATCCTCGTCGGCCACCGGCGCGGGCGACTCGGACATGAGCAAGTCCTCGGCGGCGGGCGCCTCGTCATAGACCTGGATGCCCATGTCGTTGATCATGCTGACGATGCCTTCGATCTGCTCGGCATCCAGCATATCGTCGGGAAGGTGGTCGTTGATCTCGGCGTAGGTCAGGTAGCCCCGTTCCTTGCCGAGCAGGATAAGGCTCTTCAAGCGAGTCCGTCGGTCCTCGCTGGAATCGGCGGAATCCCACTTGTCAGCCATCTGCGCCAAGGCAGCCGCGTGCTTGGCCTGTTTGATCTGCTTGATCTGCTTGGCAGTCAGCTTGGGTTGCTTGGCGGGAACTGTCCGCACTGATTTTTTGTTGGTTACCATCGCCTGTTAATCTCCAAAGATGGATTTTGCGCAAAAGTTCGGCATTTTACACAAAATTACTCAATCGCCCTATCCCTTCGGGGGTTCGACCTGACTTAATCGGTCAAGTTTCTTTTCCTTCAGCGCCGCCATGTACCGAGAGCGCTCCGCCGGGGATATTTCACTGGGCTTCTTACCCTTGAACGCGGCCGATTGCTGCTTGGCCGCCTGTTCCATCAAGCCCGCCCAGGCGCCGCGCAGGTCCGGCTCGGAGTCGTAATCCTCGCCCCATTCCAGCACGCCGGCGGCCGCCGCCTGCACCAGAGTTTCTTCGGGCTGACCACGAAAATATTCCAGCAAGCCTCTGATATTGGCCAATTCCGGATGTTCGCGCATCACCGCCAGCACCGCTTCAAGTTGCCCGGCCGTCTGGCCCTCGGAAAGTGGCAATTCAGACAAGGTCTTAAGTCGCTCCGGCCGATGCAGCAAGGCCTGCAGCACGATACGCGGTGAGGTTGGCGGGACCTGCCGGGCCATGCCGCCGACGGGCTTGCGGACCCCCGATCGTTGCTGTCGTTCAGACGCAACCACGCCCGAGATCGCCGCCAGCCGCTGGCGCAACGACCGGGCCAGCAGAGGCGCATTGGTCATTTGCTTCAGATACGGTTCCACCAGCGTAAAAAGCCGCACCTTGCCCTCTTCGGAAGCGGTATCGATATTGGTCGAGAGTTCTTCGAACAGAAAATCAGACAACGGCTTGGCCTGATCGCACATGCGTTCGAAGGCCTCACGGCCGGCGCTTTGTACGAAGCTGTCCGGGTCTTCGCCCTCCGGCAGGAATAGAAAGGCGGCCCGTTTGCCATCGGTTAACCGCGGCAGGGAATTTTCCAGCGCCCGCCAGGCCGCCTTGCGGCCGGCGGCATCGCCATCGAAGGCAAATATCACGTCGTCCACCAGCTTGAACAGCTTGCCGACATGGTCAGGCGTAATGGCCGTGCCCAGGGTGGCCAGGGCATTCTCCACGCCGTACTGACCCAGCATGACGGCGTCCATATAGCCCTCCACCACCACCGCCCGGCCGGCCTGCTGGATAGCTCGCCGATTCTCGAACAGGCCATAGAGTTCGCGACCTTTATGGAACAGCGGGGTTTCTGGCGAATTGAGGTATTTAGGCTCGCCCTGGCCGATAACCCGGCCGCCGAAGGCGATGACCTTGCCCCGCTCGTTGCGGATCGGGAACATCACCCGGTCGCGGAAACGGTCGTAGCGTTTACCCTCGCCGGCGATCACCAGGCCAGCGGTTTCTAAATCCTGACTTTGATAGTCGGCCACCGCCTTGGCCAACCCCTGCCAATCATCCGGCGCGTAACCCAGGCCGAAGTGGGCCGCCGTTTTGCCTTCCAAACCGCGGCCTTTCAGGTAGTTCACCACCTTGTCGCTGGTCTTGAGCTGATCCTTGTAAAACTGCGCGGCGGCCTCCATCGATGCATACAAGCGGTCGCGGTTGTCGTTTTCCGGGCGTGCGGCCTGACCGTCGTCGGGAACCTCCATACCGACCCGGCTGGCGAGGTCTTTCACCGCCCCCACGAAGCCCATGCCAGCATATTCCATCAAAAACGAAATTGCCGTGCCATGGGCGCCGCAACCGAAGCAGTGGTAAAACTGCTTGGTCGGGCTGACCGTGAAGGATGGCGTCTTTTCGCTATGGAACGGGCAGCAGGCCTGATAGTTCGCGCCCTTTTTCTTGAGCGGGACGTAGTGGTCGATCACGTCGACGACATCGACGCGGTCAAGTACTTGATGGATAAAGTCCTGGGGAATCATGACGGCACCCCGGATTGTAGAAAACTTGACGATTAAACCAAGCGGGTTTTGATCTTGGCGGAGACGGCAGCCATGTCTGCCCGGCCCGCCAGCCTGGGTTTGATCCAGGCCATCACCTTGCCCATATCCTTGGCCGAACTGGCGCCCGTTTCGGCCAAAGCGGCCTCGATCAGGGCGCCAACTTCCGCTTGGTCAAGCGGCTTGGGCATGTAAGCGGTCAGCACCTCGATCTCGAACCGTTCCCGATCGGCCAGGTCCTGACGATTGGCGGCCTGATATTGGGCGGCCGAATCCTTGCGCTGCTTGATGAGTTTTTCGACCACCCCGACGACGCTGGCATCGTCGAGATCGATGCGCTCGTCGATTTCCTTCTGCCGGATAGCGGCGATCAGCAACCGCACCGCCGACAGGCGCACCGTTTCCTTGGCGCGCAGCGCGGCTTTCATGTCCTCGGTAATTTGTGCCTTGAGGGACATGCCGCGACGTCTACAGGGATCAATACAGCTTGGGGGGGAGCTTTTGGCCGCGTAGGCGCTTGTGCTGACGCTTGACGGCGGCAGCCAGCTTGCGCTTGCGTTCCTGGGTCGGCTTCTCGTAGAACTCGCGGGCGCGCAGTTCGGTCAGGAGACCGGTTTTTTCAATGGCGCGCTTGAACCGCCGCATGGCGACTTCAAACGGCTCGTTTTCCTTGAGACGTACACTAGGCATGGAACTATCCAGGCAACAAAAAGAAGCGGAATTATATCAAGGTCAACCAACCTGACAAGATAAAATATCGAATTCCACCTTTACCGATCCTCAATCATGCGTGTTCTGGGCATCGAATCCTCCTGCGACGAAACCGGCATCGCCCTCTACGACACCAAGCGGGGTCTGTTGGCCCATGCTCTGCACTCCCAGGTGGCCATGCACGCCGAATATGGCGGCGTGGTGCCGGAACTGGCCTCGCGTGACCACATCCGGCGCGCCCTGCCGCTGATTAGACAGGTACTGGAACGGGCTGGCTATACGCTCAAGGAGGTCGATGGCATCGCCTATACCCAGGGCCCGGGTCTGGCCGGGGCGCTGTTGGTCGGCGCCAGCATTGCCAGCGGTCTGGGCTTTGCCCTGAACCTACCGACCGTCGGCGTACACCATCTGGAGGGTCACCTGTTGTCGCCCAGGCTAGCCGAGCCGATGCCGGAGTTTCCCTTCATCGCTCTATTGGTCTCCGGCGGCCACACCCAGTTGATGCGGGTTGACGGCGTCGGGCAATATCGTCTGCTGGGCGAGACCCTGGACGATGCCGCCGGTGAGGCCTTCGACAAGACCGCACAGTTACTTGGCCTGGGCTATCCCGGCGGTCCGGCCATCTCGGATCTGGCCGAATCCGGCGATGCCTACCGTTACAAACTGCCCCGACCGATGCTCAATTCCGGCGATCTCGAGTTCAGTTTCGCCGGGCTTAAGACCGCCGTGCTGACCCTGGTGAAGCGCGAAGGGCTCGACCATGCCGCAGACATCGCCGCCGCCTTCCAACTCGCCGCCGTCGAGGTCTTGACCGCGAAGTCCATCGCTGCGCTGAAACAAAACGGGCTGAACCGTCTGGTGATAGCCGGCGGTGTCGGCGCCAACCGACAGTTGCGCGAGCGCTTGAACTCGGAAGCCAGGCGCCGCCAGTTCAAAGTCTTCTATCCACCGCTCGACCTGTGCACCGACAACGGCGCCATGATTGCCTATGCCGGCGCGCTGCGCCTTTGGCCAAACGGGGTCGGCCGGGTCGGCCGGGCCGCCGATGGACGTTTCTCGGTGCGGCCGCGCTGGGAACTGGCTGAACTCGAAGCGCCTACCTGAAGCGGCTCATCCAACCGTTCAAGTGCAATAGCCGGACGGCCTCTTCCGGAAACAGCATGACCACAGAGAACAGCAACAACGCCACCAGCATCAGAAAGGCGGCGAACAAGCTGCCCGGTCGCAACCAGCCCCAATAGCGGGCGGCCAGGAACAGCGCATCCTTGTGGTGCTCGGACATAGCCAGCCAACGATTCAACAAGGTTGAGCCGAGGTAGACGACGTAACCGCCGGCCAACGAAGCCAGGACGATACGGAACACGGTAAACATGTCCACCGACCCCTTGTCCATGCCGCGATAGAACAGCGATACCCCGCCCACCGCCAGCGAGGCGATGAACGCCAGGACGATATTCATCACCAGCCGGCGACGCTCATGGGCCAGGTCCTGCTGGCGTTGAATGAAGAAGCTATCCACTTCCGCCTTGAAGTACTCGGTCTTTTCCTCCACCAGAGCGGAGATTTCCTGCTTCATTATCCGGATACGGTCATCCAATACCCCGGACAGCCGCTCCCCGGCATAATCGACCAGCTCCTTGACATCGTCCTTGGTGAACTGGCGCTGGTTGTGCAACTCGTTGGAAATCTTGTCCAGCTTGACGTCGACCTCGGCGCTGGTGTCGGCCACAACCTCTTTCAACTCCGAACCGGCGGCCCGTATACCATCCTGCAAAACCCCGGATAACCGCCCAGCGGCCCGCTCGATGGCCGACTCGGACGCCGCGGCCAGGCTCTCCTTGGCATAGTCCATTTCTTTCTGGAACCAGGCCATTAGCCGCGCCTCCCGAAGACAGATTCTTCGCCCGACAGCAGCCGGGCGATATTGGCCTTGTGCCGCCAGAAGATCAGGGCGGCCAGGCTGGCGATAGCCGCAGTCGCCACCTTATCGCCATCGAGCAACCAGGCGTACACGGGGGACAGGCCCGCCGCCGCCAGCGCCGACAGCGACGACACCCGGCTGACCATGAACGCCGCCAACCAGGTCAGGGCGCAGGCCAGCCCCAGCCATGGGTTCAAGGCCAGCAGCAGACCCAGCGCTGTGGCCACCCCCTTGCCGCCCTTGAAGCCGAAAAACACCGGCCACAGGTGCCCCATAAAGGCGGCCAGGCCAGCCAAGGCGGGGACATAGTCGGGCGGGCCATAGGTGCCCGTCGCCCAGCGGGCCAGCAACACGGCAACCGCGCCTTTGGCCGCATCACCCAGCAAAGTCAGCGCCGCCACGGCCTTATGTCCGCTACGCAGCACATTGGTGGCGCCAGGGTTGCCCGAGCCATAACTACGCGGGTCGGGCATGGCGAAAAACCGCGCCAGGATCACCGCGAATGACAGTGAGCCGATCAGATACGCAGCCAGGACAATCGATACGAGTGCGATCATGAGTAAAATAGCGGTCCTCTATTCATGGTCCGCGTCATGGACGTATTGTTTCTCAAAGACTTCAAGCTCAAAACCATTATCGGTCTATATCCATGGGAGCGCAAAGCGCCGCAGCCCATTATGATTGATCTGGAGATCGGCCTATACGATCACAAGGCCGGCTTAAGCGACGACATCGCCGACACTATCGACTACGGCAAGGTCGCCAACCGGATCAAGGAATTCGCGACCGCCAACGATTTCCACTTGGTCGAGGCATTGGGCGAGCATATCGCCGACATCGTGCGCAACGAATTCGGCGCCCCCTGGGTACGCATCACCCTGCGCAAGCTGGCCATCCTGCGCGGCGTCAAGGAACTCGGCATCATCATTG
This sequence comes from Hydrogenophilus sp., assembly GCA_020692235.1. Lineage (GTDB taxonomy): Bacteria > Pseudomonadota > Gammaproteobacteria > Burkholderiales > Thiobacillaceae > Parasulfuritortus. The sequence goes on along the minus strand of JAIMKU010000046.1, from coordinate 2,697 downwards.
AGCGCGGCAGCCGGCTGTAAGTGTCGCTCGCCGATTACACCTACATCGCCGCCATCCTCCTCGGCGCCTACTTCATCCGCGGTATTTCCGGCTTTGGCTCCGGCCTGGTGGCGGTGCCGCTTTTGGCGTTGAAGTTGCCCCTGACCTTTGTCGTGCCATTGATACTGCTGACCGATTTCAGCGCCTCGCTGGTGCTCGGCGGGCTGAATTTCAAACAGCTTGCCTGGCCGGAAATCCGTCGCCTTCTACCGCCCGGTCTGCTCGGCGTGGCCGCCGGTACCGTACTGCTGGTCTCGCTGCCGAAGACGCCGATGCTGATCGGCCTGGGCAGCTTCGTGATCCTGTTTGCGGTGCGCAATTTTTTACTCTCCGGCCGCGCGCCAAAACCCATCGCCACCTGGTGGGCCTGGCCGGCCGGGTTGACTGGCGGCACGGTGGGCGCATTGTTCGGCACCGGGGGGCCGCCCTATGTGATTTACCTTTCGCATCGGTTAACCGACAAGGGCCAGTTGCGCGCCACCATCAGCCCGACCACGGTATGGTCGGTGTGCTGCGCAGCATCCAGCGCGGTCAGATCGGGCCAGGCGCCAATGGCGCCGAAGCCACGGGCATAGGCCCGGGTCACGCCGGCATAGCACCGCCACGCCGCAATCGTGAAAGATGGCGGCCTGGAAGGCCATATCCTCGCGCAAACCATGAAGCCGGGCGATCCTGACCGTCGCCAGGACCAGATCAGCCACCGCGTTCATGCGCCGCCACAGGAAATTAATGAGCGATTCCAGTTTTGGATCGCGCAATGCGCCACGCAGTCCTTCGCTGCGTACCACGGCGACGGTAGTACGCAGACCCAACACTGTAATCGCCTGGTCCAGCGATTCGGGCTTGGTCCGCGCGCCCATCACCGGCGAGCCGGCGACCCTGAATACCGCCCCGGCCAGTGCCGGGTCACGGCCAATCACGGCAGCATACTCACGCGGCCCGGCCTTGTTGTTTTTCTCCAGTGCCAGCACATCGAGCAAGGCCGCCGGCATGGGCGGAATCTTCACGCCCGAGGCGAGTATGGCATCGATCAGTTTATTGTCGTCCGCTTCGCTCACTCTGGGCCTCCCACCTGTGTCTGACCGATACTAACTCAACCACGCGGATGATGCAGGCTGTGCAGTTGCTTCAGCCGCTCGCGCGCCACATGGGTATAAATCTGGGTCGTCGAAATATCGGCATGACCCAGTAACATCTGCACCACCCGAAGATCGGCGCCGTGGTTGAGCAGATGGGTGGCAAAGGCATGGCGCAGGGTATGCGGCGAGAGCGAGGTCGCAATGCCGGCCAGCAAGGCATAGCGCTTGATTAGATACCAGAAGGCCTGCCGGCTCATGGCCGCGCCCCGCGCAGTGATGAACAAGGCATCGCTGACCCGCCCGGCGAGCAGTGCCGGGCGGCTCTCTGCGAGATACCGTTCGAGCCAGTCCAGGGCAATCTCGCCCATCGGCACCAGGCGCTCCTTGGCGCCCTTGCCCAGCACCCGCGCCACGCCCATATCCAGACTTACGGCCGCCAGCGGCAGGCCGATCAGCTCGGACACCCTGAGGCCGCAGGCATAAAGCAGCTCCAGCATGGCTCGATCGCGCAGGCCGAGCGGAACACCGACATCGGGCGCCGCCAGCAAGGCCTCGACATCGGCCTCGGTCAGGCTCTTGGGCAGGGGCCTCGGCAGGCGCGGCGCCTCGATATTGACGGTTGGGTCATCGGTTCGCCGACCCTGGCGCAGCAACCAGCGGTAATAACGCCTCAGGGCCGAAAGCTGACGTGCCAGGCTGCGCGCCGCGACACCCTGGCGCAAGGTCCGATCGGCGAGGAACTGTTGCACCTCCCCGGCGCCGGCATCGGGTAGCCGGCTGCCCACCTTAACCAGCCAAACAGCAAATTGCGCCAGGTCGCGCCGATAGCTCTCCAGGCTGCGCGGGCTGAGGCCGTCTTCCAGCCAGAGCGCATCGCAGAAGGTGTCCAGTTCCGGATCAGATATTGATGCCTTCATGCCGTAGCAGCCACTTTTTTACCTCGATCGGAAACCCGTCCCGGCCGTGCATGAAGCCGCCCAGGCCGCGCGCGGCCAGCACCCGATGGCACGGCACGACGATGGGGATCGGGTTGTCGGCCACCGCCTGGCCGACCGCGCGCGGACTGCTGGCCAGTTGCGCCGCGATTTCGCCATAGGTTCGGGTCTCGCCCGGCGGGATCGATAACAGCGCCTGCCAGACCCGCTGCCGGAATGGCGTACCGCTCAAGGCCAATGGCAGATTGAACGGGCGCCGAGGATCGGCGAAATAGGCTTTGAGTCCGGTGGCGACTCGACTGGCCGAATCAGCCTGCCACAAAGGCGTTCCAGGCGGAAGCATATCCAGGCCGATCAGGATGCCAGCCCATAGCCGAATGCCCAACGCACCGAAAGGCGCCGGTAGAATGGCCGAGTAATCTGGCTCAGTGCCCATCAAGTCGGCAGAATCAGGCTAAAAACGCTGCCGCCGCCAGGTTTCGAATTCACCGCAATGCCGCCGCCATGCGCTCGGGCGATGGCCTGGGCCAAGCTCAGGCCCAGGCCGTTCCCGGCCTGATGCCGGCTTTGGTCGCAGCGGTAAAAGCGTTCGAAGATATGCGCCAGGTTCTCCGGCTCGATGCCTATGCCGGTATCGATCACCT
>JAIMKU010000045.1 GCA_020692235.1 Hydrogenophilus sp. | reverse complement strand
CATTTAACAGTGACATAGCCAAGGCAATTCGATCCGCCTGTCACGGCTGGCCTCCAGTAGAGCCAGTTCCATGCGGTTGGCCTGTGACTGCACCGAATCCAGAAGCACGCAATCCAGAACCTCGCCACCTTCGACGACACGTTTTTCCACTGCGTACTCGCCGTCTTTGTAAGTGGGCGGAAAGACCTTGTCGCCCACCCCGCCCACGGGCTGGTATTCGGTAACACAGCGGAAGGCGGCGGCATGGCCGGCAATGGCTTGTTTCAGGTTGGAAAGATCTAATTTCATTGCACTACTCCCGGTAACAGTTAAGGCGATATCGCGGAATTGGGCGTAAAGAGACCCCGGCCAAGGGCGGGGAAAAATGCCAGATTGGTCAAAAGCAAGAAAAGATGCCTCTGCTCGATATGGCTTGATCAAAACCGATAAAGTTACCGATGTGGTACTCATCGAGTATCCGAGCGGGCTGTGCAGCCTTGGCGGCTAGATGCCTGCCTTGTGCCTGGATATGGAATGCGTTAAACATGCTCATCGGACCCCCCCGTGTTTTCTATAATCTGTTTTTTTAGTCTCTCACCCAACCATCCAAATATCAATCGCCATCCTGCGCCACGGATTGCCGTCCATTTTCAGCCCGCCGGTCCTGGCTTCCACGCGTTTCCACTGGTCGATCAGGCCGGCGGCGGTTTGATTTTTGGCGCGCGGGAGGTAGCCCAGCTTGCGGCCCAGCCAGTCGACCCGTATGGCGTGGGAGTCGTGAGGGTTGGCCGGTTCGCGCGCTAGTTCCAGGCTGTCGCCGAAGGTGAGGTAATGCCACAGTTCTCCGCCGTCGTGGTGTTGGAATCCGGCGAGGTGGCATTGTTGGATCAAGCGGGGCGCGGGACTGCGGCCTGGGCGCTGGCGGGCAGGGCGATCAGGCAGAGCAGGCTGGTGAGGCGGTGCAGGAATTGTGTTGGTCACCCACAGCCAGCGGGAGGCTGGCTAGGGAGATTAATAGGGCGGAGTAACAGGGGCCCTGGCCGCTCGGGCCGATAAGCCGGCACCCCTAAACTGGCCCCGTCGCCTCAATCAGCGTCTGCCGTAGCAGTTCCGCCGGTGCGTCGGCGGCAACGTAGCCCTCGCCTAACTTGCGCAGCAGCACGAAGCGCATCCGGCCGGCCTCGACCTTCTTGTCCACGGCCATGTGGTTCAGATAGGCCTCGATCCCCAGGTTGGGCGCGACGGTGGGTAGCCCGGCGCGTTTGAACAGGCGGTCGATGCGCGCGACGTCTGCCTGCGAGATGTTGCCCATGCGCCGAGACAGATCGGCGGCAAGCATTGTGCCGGCCGAGACGCCTTCGCCGTGCAGCCAAACGCCATAGCCCATGCCGGTCTCGATGGCGTGGCCGAAGGTGTGGCCCAGGTTGAGCAGGGCGCGGCTACCGGCCTCGCGCTCGTCGGCGGCGACCAGCTCGGCCTTGCTCTCGCAGGAGCGGCGGATGGCATAGGCGAGTGCTGCCCTGTCGCGGGCGATCAGCCGGTCCATATTGGCCTCCAGCCACTCCAGGAAGGGCAGGTCGCGGATCAGCCCATATTTGATGACCTCGGCCAGCCCCGCCGACAGTTCGCGCTCGGGCAGGGTGTTCAGCGTTTCGATGTCGGCCAGGACGAGCCGCGGCTGATAAAACGCGCCGATCATGTTCTTGCCCTGCGGGTGGTTGATGCCGGTCTTGCCGCCGACCGAGGAATCGACCTGGGCCAGCAGGGTGGTGGGCACCTGGATGAATGGCACGCCGCGCTGGTAACTGGCGGCGGCAAAGCCGGTGAGATCGCCGATGACCCCGCCGCCCAGGGCGATCAGGGTGGTCTTGCGCTCGGCCCGGTGGCTCAGCAGGGCGTCGAAGATGAGGTTGAGCGTCTCCCAGTTCTTGTAGACCTCGCCGTCCGGCAGGACGATGGGCAGCGCCTCGACGCCGGCGCTATTGAGCGTGGCGGTCAGGCGGCCGAGATAGAGCGGCCCGACCGTGGTGTTGGTGACGATGGCGACGCGCCGCTGTCCCAGGTGCGGCAGGATCAGGTCGGCCCGATCCAGGAGACCGACGCCGATGTGGATGGGGTAACTGCGGTCGCCCAGCTCGACAGTAAGCGTTTGCATGTTCATATCGATTCAGTGGTGTCCCCGGATTATAAACGTCCAATCTCAATGCGCTCCGGCCAGCGCCGTTTCGCAGCCGAAAAAAACCAGATTCGGCACGGGGTTAAGTATGAGGGCATAATCCAGCCCGGTTGCGACAAGGCCTTGGGATACGCGATGAGCATCGACAAAAAAGTAGCCTTTCTTACTATCGGTTTGGCGACGACGCTGGTGGTGGCCCTGGCCGTGATTAGCCTGTATTGCTTTCGCCAGTACTCAATCGCCTTTGCCACTGAACAGGTCCGCACCTCGGCCGAGCGTCCCATTTCAAACAGGCCATCGAAGAGGACGAGACGCGGGATGAGATACACAAGCGCTTGGCCTATGTCCTGGAAAATGAGTTCTACGTCACCGAATTCTCACTCTATGAAGTCGTGTCCGCCCGTAGCCAGATGCAGCCGGCGTTGGTTGATGGAGTAAGCGGCGCCGATTGCCGCTGGTGCAGCCCGGAAATACTGATTCGCAACGGGGCCTGCCGCGCCGTGCGTACCGGCCATCTGGTCGATGGCGTCACCACGCCGGGTATTTGCTATTCCTTCCAGCCGCCACCGGATGCGTCCGATCGTCAGCATATCTGCATTCCCATCATGCAGTCCGGGTCGGTCGGCAACGTGTTGCAGATCATCACTGCCGAAGGCTCATCAGCCCTGCACAGCCAGATGCTGCCGTTCATCAATGTCTATTTGCGCGAGGCGGCGCCGGTGCTCGAAACCAAGCGGCTGATGGAGACCCTGCGCGAGGCCAATCTGCGTGACCCCATGACCGGCCTCAGCAATCGCCGTTTTCTGGAGGAATATGTCGATACCCTGCTGGCCAGCATCCAGCGCCACAAGGCGCATCTGGCCATCCTGATGCTGGACCTGGACTACTTCAAGATGGTCAACGACAACTACGGCCACGATGCCGGCGACAGTGTGCTCAAGGCCCTGGCAAAAACATTGCGCCAGACCGTGCGAGGCTCCGACCTGGTGATTCGCTATGGCGGCGAGGAATTCCTGATTATCCTGCAAGAGACCGACGCGGAGCAGGGTACCCTGGTGGCGGAAAAAATCCGCGCCGAAGTGGAAAAGCTCAAGGTGCCCCTGGCCAACGGCACGGCCTTACAAAAGACCATCTCCATTGGCGTGGCGGACTTCCCGGAAGACAGCCCTACCTTCTGGCAGGCGGTCAAGTTTGCCGATGTCGCCCTCTATCGCGCCAAGGATGACGGGCGCAACCGGGTGGTCCGGTTCGCACCGGAGATGTGGGACGACAAACAGGCGTATTGATCGAGTGAAACTAGCCACCTGGAGAATCTTGGTGTGTCTACCGATGTTCTTGCATGAACACGGTTGAACGGCAGGCGCGCCTTAACCCATTGATAGACCGGCGTTTGTCGGAACGGATGTGCCCATGTGATTGCCAAGGCCATCGCCGATCAGCATGTCTTGCTGTCCAACCCGGACCCCATGCAGGCCCTCCTGGATAAGACGGCGGTTCAGGGACCGGCCATTCCAGGTTGAACCAGCAATAAGCGAGGTATATCCTGTATATACATTGATTCAGGAGGGCATCATGCTGACCCGTGTATTCAAGAGTGGAAATTCACTGGCCATACGCATTCCCAAGGAACTGGCCATCGCCGTAGCCAGCCAGGAAGTCGAAATCGAGCGTGTCGGCAACACTCTGGTGGTAAAGCCGGTGGAACAGAAAACACTGGCTGACTTGATGGATGTATTCGCCATGTTCAGCCCTGATTTCATGGCCGAGGGCCGGGAATTTCATGAAGAGCATGAACGCGACTGGAACTGCGGCCTCGGAAACGGCTCAAGTAAAAAAAGCAAGGGCTGAGCGATGCTGTACATGCTTGACACCAATATCTGTATCTACATCGCCAAGCAGCGCCCACCGTCGTTGCATGCTCGATTTCAAGCGCTTCAGCAGGGCCGGACCGTCATGTCGGCGGTAACGCATGCGGAATTGCGGGCAGGCATCGAAATGCAGGTTGCCAATCGCGCTCATGATGAAATGGTGCTCGACTTGGTTGTGAGCCGTGTCCCCATCATGCCCTTTGATGAAGCGGCTTCTCTAGCCTATGGGCGGCTCCGTGCTGCCGTCCCCGACCGCCGTCGCAACGCAATGGACCGCCTTATCGCCGCCCATGCTCTGAGCGTGGGCGCCACCCTGGTCACCAATAACGAAGCCGACTTCAAGGATTACCCCGGCCTCCAGGTCGAGAACTGGGTCGCCGCTTCATGATTCCCCTCAGCAAGCCCCTGCGTACCCGGCTGCGTAATCAGAGCCGGATTAGCGCGTTTCAGAACAAGGTCTACTACTGTGGTGCCTTGAGTGGCCGGGACCATCGCCGAAATCGCAGTGGCGAAGGGTGCCCAAGCCCTGCTGGTGTCAGTCAGTTGTCGCCGCCAGTTATATGCCTGTCCGACGACATGGCCACCAAGGTGGATTCAGTTCTATCGGGACGCAAGGGATGCGCTGCTGAAGGCGTTGGTTGAATAACATATGAAACTGGCCACCTGGAACGTAAACTCACTCAAGGTCCGGCTGCCTCATCTGCTGGATTGGCTGGCCACGGAGCGGCCCGATGTGGTCTGCCTTCAGGAAACCAAACTGACCGATGACCTATTCCCCGTCGCAGCGCTGGCGGCGGCCGGCTACAGAGCGGTGTATTCCGGCCAGAAGACCTATAACGGGGTCGCCATCCTGAGCCGGGCCGAGGCGAGTGAGGTAGTGACCGGCATTCCTGGTTTTGCCGATGAGCAAAAGCGAGTGCTGGCCGCCACGGTGGCCGGGACGCGGGTGGTTTGTCTGTACATCCCCAACGGTCAGAGCGTCGATTCCGATAAATATCAGTACAAGCTGGCCTGGCTCGAAGCGCTACAAGGCTGGCTAAAAACCGAGCTGGCCGCGCATCCCCGCCTCGTCGTGCTGGGCGACTTCAACATCGCTCCGGAAGACCGTGACGTCCACGATCCGGCTGCCTGGGCCGGTCAGGTGTTGTGCTCCGAACCGGAACGCGCGCACTTCCGCGCTCTGCTCGGCCTGGGACTGAAGGACGCTTATCGCCTATTCGAGCAGGCCGACAAGACCTTTTCCTGGTGGGATTATCGTCAGGACGGTTTTCGCCGCAATCTGGGGCTGCGTATCGACCATATGCTGCTCTCGGAAGCGCTCGCCGTCGCCTGCAATGGGTGCCGGATCGACAAGGCGCCACGTGCCTGGGAGAGGCCCTCCGACCATGCCCCGGTAATCGCCGAAATAAGTCCCTGACCGGGCTTCTTGCCATCAGTGGTATGAGTTGGCATAAACCGTGTATGTAGTGTTTTTTCTGGTATACAACCCTAGATTTAGGGTATCTTGCTGTCTGAGAGGCAACCGTCGTAAGGGAGATTCAAGACATGCAAGAAGCACTGTTTTCAGAGCTGGCCGAACAGGATATTTCCACCGAAGTCCTGCTTGAAAAATATGCCAAAGGGGATGAAAAGAACGTCACCGATGTTCGTCTGCGGGTGGCCCGCGCATTAGCCGCCATCGAGGACAAAAAGACCCGTGCCCAGTGGGAGCGGCGCTTCTTCGAGGCCATGGAGGCCGGCTTTATTCCGGGTGGCCGGATCAACTCAGCCGTGGGTACCGAGCTACAGGCCACGCTAATCAACTGCTTCGTGCAGCCGGTTGGCGATGCCATCTCCGGCATCTCCAACGGCAAGCCCGGCATCTACAACGCGCTCGAAGAGGCGGCTGAAACCATGCGCCGGGGCGGCGGCGTCGGCTATGATTTTTCCACCATCCGGCCCAAGGGCGCCCTGGTCAAGGGCACCCAGTCGCGCGCCAGCGGCCCGATCTCCTACATGCGCGTGTTCGACCGCTCCTGCGAGACGGTGGAATCGGCCGGCGCCCGGCGCGGCGCCCAGATGGGCGTCTTGCGCTGCGACCACCCGGACATCGAAGACTTCATTCACGCCAAGGACCAGGGCGACCTGCGCAACTTCAACATGTCGCTTGGCATCTCCGACGCCTTTATGCAGGCGGTGCAGGATGACGGCGACGTTGAACTCACCCACAAGGCCCAGCCGGGTGACGAGCAGGTGGCCGCCGGCGCCTACCAGCGCGGCGATGGCCTGTGGGTATATCGTAAGGTCAAGGCGCGCGAGCTGTGGGCGCAGGTGATGCACTCCACCTACGATCACGCCGAGCCGGGCGTGCTGTTCCTCGACCGCATCAACAAGGATAACAACCTTGGCTATTGCGAGACCATCGAGGCGACCAATCCGTGCGTCACGGCCGACACCTGGGTGCATACCGCCAGTGGCCCCAGGCAGGTAAGCGACTTGATTGACCGGCCGTTTCTGGCCAGGGTTGACGGCAATGACCACGCCTCCGGTACCGAAGGATTCTTCCGTACCGCCACCAAGCCGATCATGCAGCTTGCGACCAGGGAAGGCTACCGCCTCAAGCTCACGGCGAATCATCTCGTGCGGCGAGTGACCGCCTTCACCCGCTATCGCACGGAAACGGAGTGGTGCGCGGCCGGTGATCTGAAGGCGGGCGACCGCGTGTTGCTCAACGATCACCGTGGCAATAGCGAATGGTCTGGTAGCCATGGTCGTAACGATGGCTACCTGATGGGCTTGTTGCTTGGCGATGGCACTATCAACAAAGACGCTGCCGTACTTTCAGTCTGGAGTAACGCGGCAGTGGCGAACGGTGTCAACGCGGCACTCCCCGGCGGTGTACACGCGATGATGGTCGAAGCCTTGGCCGCTGCGAGCACGTTGCCGCATCGCGCCGACTTCGCGGGATGGTCCGAAGTGGCTGGCCGGGGTGAATACCGGCTCTCTACCGCGGCAATACGCGATCTGGCATTCGATCTTGACATCGAGCCAGGCAACAAGGTCGTTACCGCGCGCATGGAACAGTGTTCCAGCGAGTTCTATCGCGGCTTCCTACGCGGCTTTTTCGATACCGATGGTTCAGTCCAAGGCACCCAGGCCAAGGGTGTGTCCGTGCGGCTGGCCCAGTCTGACCTCGACATCCTGTTGGCTGCCCAGCGCATGCTGCTGCGCCTGGGTGTCGCGTCCTCAGTCTATCGCGATCGCCGGGTTGCTGGCAGCGCCAGCCTGCCCGATGGCAAGGGTGGCCGGGCCGATTATGCTACACGGGCCCAGCATGAGTTAGTGGTCAGCGGCGAGAATCTGCTGGGTTTCCGCGAACAGATCGGGTTTGCCGACAGCGATAAGGCCGGCCGATTGGATGCCCTGCTTGCCGGCTACAAACGCACGCTTAACCGCGAACGCTTTACTGCCCGTGTCGAGGCTGTGGTTCCGGCGGGGGAGGAAGATGTCTATGACGTACAGGTTCCGGGCATAAACGCATTCGACGCCAACGGCCTGTATGCTCACAACTGTGGTGAGCAACCACTTCCACCCTACGGCTGCTGTTGCCTGGGCTCGATCAATCTGACCCGGTTCGTGAAGTCCGGTTTTCTGCCCGAGGCCGAGTTCGATTTTTCTGGCCTGGGCAAGACCGTCGCCACCGCAGTGCGTATGCTCGACAACGTGCTCGACCTGACCGTCTGGCCGCTCGACAAGCAGCACATCGAGGCTCAGTCCAAGCGCCGCATCGGGCTCGGTTTTACCGGGCTGGGCGACGCCATGATCATGCTCGGTCTGCGCTACGACACCGATGCAGCCCGCGCCTTCGCCGGTCAGGCTGCCCAGTTCATGCGCGACCAGGCCTACCAGGCATCGGTCGAATTGGCCGAGGAACGCGGCGCCTTCCCGCTGTTCAACGCCGACCTCTACCTCGCTGGCAACAGCTTCGCCTCGCGCCTGCCTGCCGAACTGAAGAACAGCATTCGTGAACACGGCATCCGCAATTCGCACCTGCTCTCCATTGCCCCCACTGGCACCATCTCACTGGCCTTTGCCGACAATGCCAGCAACGGCATCGAGCCGCCATTCTCCTGGTACTACACGCGCAAGAAGCGGATGCCGGACGGCGGCACCAAGGAATACCAGGTCGAGGACCACGCCTACCGCATCTACCGCGACCAGGGCAGCGACATGGAACACCTGCCAGACGGCTTCGTCACCGCGCTGGAAATCTCCGCCCTCGACCACATGAAGATGGTTGCGGCGGTGGCGCCGTTCGTTGATTCGGCCATCTCCAAGACCGTCAACGTCCCGGCCGACTATCCGTTCAGTGATTTTGACGAACTCTACAGCGCCGCCTGGCGCGCCGGGCTCAAGGGCATCACCACCTACCGGCCCAATGCCGTGCTCGGCAGCGTGCTCTCGGTCGAGAAGGAAAAGGCCGCGCCGCAGGATTTCCAGCTCAGCGACGTCAACCGCCGCATCGAGATCAAGAACGTCCCGGCACCGGTGCTGGAATCGCTCAAGTGGCCAGGCCGGCCCAAGCTGCCGGGCGGCAACCTGGCCTGGAGCTACATGATCGAATCGCCGCACGGCAGCTTCGCCATCTTTGTCGGTCACGTCGAGAACAGTGGCGGCAAGGCCTGGCCGTTCGAGCTCTGGGTCAACGGCGCCGAACAGCCGCGCGGCCTCGGCGCCCTGGCCAAGACGCTGTCCATGGATATGCGCGCCAACGACCGCACCTGGCTCAAACTCAAGCTCGAATCGCTGGCCAAGACGCGCGGCAACGATGCCTGCTTCATACCCTTCCCACCCAACGGCGAGCTGCGCTCGGTGCCCAGCATGGTCGCCGCCATGGCCCAGATCGTGCAGTGGCGTCTGGAGCAACTGGGCGCCCTGGAAGCCGGCGGCCCCAGCCCGCTCATCGACGTCTTGTTCAGCCACAAGGAGCCCAAGACCGGCACCGACGGCACCCTGTCCTGGACCGTCGATGTGCTCAACCCCGCCTCGGAAGACGACTTTGTCCTTGGCCTCAAGGAGATCACCCTGCCCGACGGTGTCACCCGGCCCTATTCGGTTTGGCTGTCCGGCGACTACCCGCGCGCCCTGGATGGGCTATGCAAGCTGCTGTCGCTCGACATGCGGGTGATCGACCCGGCCTGGATCGGCATGAAGCTACGCAAACTATTGAACTACCAGGAACCGCTCGGCGACTTCATGGCCAAGACCCCCGGCTCGGAAAAGAGCCAGACCTGGCCCTCCACCGTGGCCTATGTCGCCCGACTCATCATCCACCGCTACGCCATGCTCGGCCTGCTCACCGAAGACGGCCAGCCGATCCAGCAGATGGGCATCCTGCAAGAGCCAGCCCCGGCCGGCCAGGCGCCCGCCGCCATGCCGGCCATGAAAGGCAAGCGCTGCAAGGAATGCGGCAACGAAACGGTGATCCGCAAGGATGGCTGCGACTTTTGCACGGCGTGCGGGGCGGTGGGGGCGTGTGGGTAAAGCGAGTCCGAAGCCGGACTAAGGTGGCGCGGCCATAATTCCTGCATGGGCGCGCCGCCGAGGAGCCCAAGGCGCGGCGTATAATTGGCGCAATATTTATATGCAAGATTTTTTAGCCGCCTTCCGTGCCTAGCGATTCCTTCCTCGCTTCGGTCAGTGATCTGATCGGTGCCTATGGTTATCTGGCGGTGTTCGCCGGGACCTTGCTGGAAGGCGAGACCATCCTGCTCGCGGCCGGCTACGCCGCGCACCAAGGCCTGCTTGACTGGTGGACCGTGGTTGCCGTCGCCTTTGCCGGCGGCACACTTGGTGACCAGTTGGCTTTTCTGCTCGGCCGCTGGCGGGGCAATGCCGTTATCGCGCGTTTTCCGGTGTTGGCGCGGCGGGCGCCACAGGTTCATCGGTTGCTGGAACGGTATAACCTGGTCCTCATTCTCATGATCCGGTTCTTGTACGGTCTGCGTATTGCGGGCCCATTGATTATGGGTTCCAGCCGCATTCCACCGCTTCGTTTCTCGTATCTGAACATGATCGGGGCCGTCATCTGGGCCATGCTGGTGACCGGCGCAGGGTATGCCTTTGGCGTGGCGACTACATCCATGTTCGGCCATCTCAAGCATATCGAGGAAATGGTGTTGCTGGTCATCCTGATGGTGGGCCTCGCCATTTGGTTGTGGCGCCATATGCGCGATAAAGACCGCTAAATAGGAGCCTGCCGGACTTGAAGAATCAAAGCGAAATGGGTCAAGCAGGCAAGCCGCGTAGCGGATGCTGGCAAAATTCGCCCGGGGGAGGACGGGTTTTGCCGGTCAATAGTCGTTCTATTGGCCAAAAAACGGCGGAATATGGACTGTCCCTGCGGCAGCCGCCGATTTCCTTTAAGTTCGGCAGACTCCTGGCATGAGCGTGGAACATCAACTTCCCGGGAAACAACCTGACCTGCGCTTCCTATTGGCGCGTCCCGCCCATTTTCTGGCCCTTGGTTTTGGCGCCGGCTTGGCCGGCAAGGCGCCGGGAACCTGGGGCACATTGGCCGCTTTCCCGGTCTACTTCGCCATGGCGTTGCTGCCGGCCTCGGCGTATTGGGCCTTGGCAGCACTGTTCGCGCTCGCCGGCGTCTGGATTTGCGATGTGACCGGTAAGGTGTTGGGTGTTCCTGATCACGGCGGCATCGTCTGGGATGAGATTGCCGCCTTCCTGCTGGTGTTGCCGTTTGCACCAGCCATCTGGTGGGGTTATCTCCTGGCCTTCGCGTTGTTCCGTTGGCTCGACATCTGGAAACCGTTTCCCATCGGCTGGCTGGATGCCAATGTCAAAGGCGGTCTGGGCGTGATGTTGGACGATCTGCTGGCGGCCGGCTATGCCATCGTCGTGCTATTGGGCGTGACAACATGGTTTTGAGCCAGGAGACCCTGGAGCGTCTCGCGGCCGAGTTGGGCGCGGCGTTGTTGGCGCGAGGCTGGAGACTGGCCACTGCGGAGTCTTGTACCGGGGGTTGGGCGGCGCAGGCGGTGACGGCCGTGGCCGGAAGCTCGGCCTGGTTCGACCGGGGCTTCGTGACCTACAGCAACGAGGCCAAGACCGATATGTTGGGCGTGAGCCCGGAGACCCTGGCGCGCTTTGGCGCGGTAAGCGAGGCAACGGCCATGGCAATGGCGGAAGGCCTGTTGCGCCATTGCCCGGCACAGGTCGCGTTTGCCATCAGCGGTATCGCCGGCCCGACCGGAGGCTCGGATTCCAAGCCTGTGGGTACAGTATGTTTTGCCTGGGCAATGCCGCACCAGGCGACCGAAACGGCAACCCGGCGGTTTGACGGGGATCGACGGTTGGTACGAATGCAGGCGGTAGAGTATGCCGTTCGGCAGTTGCTGGCGCGCTTGCCCCCTGTGCCATAATTAACCGATTGTTTTTGGAGATACGATTCATGGACGACAATAAAAGCAAGGCATTGGCGGCGGCACTTTCCCAGATTGAAAAGCAGTTCGGTAAGGGCTCCATCATGAAGATGGGCGACGGCAGCATTTTTGACGATATTCAGGTGGTTTCCACCGGCTCCCTGGGACTGGACGTGGCTTTGGGCGTGGGCGGCCTGCCTCGCGGCCGGGTGGTCGAGATCTACGGTCCGGAATCGTCCGGCAAGACCACGCTGACCTTGCAAGTGATCGCCGAAATGCAGAAGCTCGGCGGCACCGCCGCATTCATCGATGCCGAACACGCGCTTGACCTGGTTTATGCCCAGAAACTGGGCGTGAACATTTCCGACCTGCTGATTTCCCAGCCGGATACCGGCGAGCAGGCGCTGGAGATTGCCGACATGCTGGTACGTTCCGGCGCGGTAGATGTGGTCGTGGTCGATTCGGTGGCGGCCCTGACCCCAAAGGCGGAAATCGAGGGCGAGATGGGCGATTCCCATATGGGTTTGCAGGCCCGCTTGATGAGCCAGGCACTACGCAAGCTCACCGCGAACATCAAACGTACCAACACCTTGGTCATTTTCATCAACCAGATACGGATGAAGATCGGCGTTATGTTTGGTAACCCGGAGACCACCACTGGCGGCAATGCACTCAAGTTCTACGCCTCGGTTCGGCTGGACATTCGACGTATCGGCGCCATCAAGAAGGGCGATGAGGTGGTGGGGTCCGAAACCCGTGTGAAAGTAGTCAAGAACAAAGTGGCGCCTCCCTTCAAGGAGGCGATCTTCGATATCCTCTATAGCGCGGGTATCTCCCGCGAGGGCGAGATCATCGAACTCGGGGTGACCCACAAATTCATCGACAAGTCTGGCGCCTGGTATGCCTACCAAGGCGAGAAGATCGGCCAGGGCAAGGACAATGCCCGCGAATTTCTCAAGGAACATACTGACATCGCCGCTGAGATCGAGGCCAAAATCCGCGATAAGCTGGGCGTCAAAGCGGCGGGCCAAGCCGTCGAGGCATGACCCTGCGGGAGCGGGCGCTCAACCTGCTGGCCCGGCGCGAGCACAGCCGGGTCGAACTGGCGCGCAAGCTTTCCAGTCATGGCGAGGCGGATGAGATTGCCGCCCTGCTAGACGCGCTGGAGTCTGAAAACCTGTTATCCAATGAACGCTATGCCGAGGCCCTGGCCAATGCCCGTTCGGGCCGGCATGGCAGCCTGCGGTTGAAGGCTGACCTGCGTGACAAGGGCGTGCCCGACTCGATTATCGTCGAGGCGATAGGCAATGCGCGCAATAGCGATCTGGAATCGGCCCGTGTCGTTTGGGCGAAGAAATTTGGCCATCCTCCGGCCAATGCAGCCGAACGGGCGAAACAGATGCGCTTCCTCGCCGGCCGTGGGTTTCCTGCCAATGTTGTGCACCGGGTGGTCGGCGGCGAGGACGATTAAAGCCGGGCCTGAAGAACCCGTCCGATCTCGTCGTCGGTCAATACGATGGGGTTGGTCTTCATGCTGCTACCGCGACAGTCAGCCACAATACGTGGTACATCGTCCGCCGCCACCCCATAGTTTCCTAGCCGAGGAATGCCCAGTCGCTCAGTCCAATCATCCAGTATTTCTGGCAAAGTCTGAAGACTCACGGCATCTGGTAACGGCTGGCCCACGAGCAGGCGGCCGGCGTCGGCGTATTTATGCAGGGCGGGACTGCCGGGCGCGCGTTCCTGCAAGGCCGCAATGTTAAACCGTGTCGCCACGGCTAATAGTGTGCCGCAGGCTACGCCGTGGGGTATCGGGAAGTAGGCCCCTAATGGTGCGGCCAGGCCATGCACAGAACCCAGGCCGGCCTACGCCAGCGTGATTCCGGATAGCAAGGCGGCATAGGCCATCTTGCCGCGACAAAGCGCCGCATCGCCGGTGCCTTCATACCAAGGCAACAGGCCATCTCGCGCGGTCTTTATGCCACTCTGGGCCAGCACATCGGTAAACGGGTTGGCCTTGGTCGATACATAGGATTCCAGTAGTTGGGTAAAGGCATCCATACCGTTGGCGGCGAGTACATTAGGTGGACAGGTGGCCAGCAGGTCGGGGTTGACCACGGCATATTCGGCGACCAGTTTTTCATCCCGGAAAGACTTCTTGAAACCGCCATCCCCGTGAGTGCTGAGTACCGCATTCTTGGTGGCTTCGGATCCAGTTCCGGCTGTCGTCGGTACGGCTATGAAGGGCGTGGCGGGCCCTTGGTAGGGTAACTCCGGGCCGACGCCTTCCAGATGGTCCATAACAGAATTGCCAGGTTTAAGTAGGCCGGCGATGGCCTTGGCCGTATCCAGGGCGCTACCGCCACCGATGCCGACTACGGCATCGAAGCTGCGGCCATGAAACGCTTGCACGCAGTCATCGACCAAGGCCGGCGAAGGTTCGGTATCGGCCCGTACGATTTCCCAAGTCAACCCCGCGTTGCGTAGTTGGCCGGCCAGAGTTTGCCAGTGGGTGCTTGCCAGAAACGATCGCGTACCGGTTACGATTAGTAGTTGTCGACCGTATCGGCCCAAGATGGCCGGCAGCTTGCCGAGTGAGCCGGAGCCAAATTCGACGCGGGGCAGGCGGGCAATGTTGAAATGCGCGTTCACAATGAAAATCTGCTATGACTGGATCGTGGCAAGATAAGTATTGGCAGTAATGAGCATCCATTATAGGAGGGTCTATCGATGTGATGCGGATAGTCAGGAGACAGAAAGGTGTTGACAGGGTCGGCGTAGGTCGCCATAATTCGCCCTTTCAACCAATCGCGGGGTGGAGCAGTCTGGCAGCTCGTCGGGCTCATAACCCGAAGGTCACAGGTTCAAATCCTGTCCCCGCAACCA
>JAIMKU010000044.1 GCA_020692235.1 Hydrogenophilus sp. | reverse complement strand
TGGCAGAGCGTCGGTCTCCAAAACCGAAGGTTGGGGGTTCGATGCCCTCTGCCCCTGCCATGCTTTTTAAAGACAAAAAAGATTTGATATGGCCGAAAAAATCAAGCTCCTGGTAGTTTTTCTGATAATGGCGCTCGGGGTTGCTGGGTTTTACGTGTTATCCGGAAGCCCTACCGTGGTGCGTGTGCTGTCAGTGCTGGCGGGCATCGGTCTGGCGGCCGTGGCGGCTTATTTCACGGAGTCGGGAAGGACTTTTTATGGCTTCAGCCAGGAATCCATGGCCGAGGCCCGCAAGGTGGTTTGGCCGACCCGCAAGGAAACCTTGCAGATGACCGGGGTCGTAATCCTGTTTGTAGTGGTCATGGCAATTTTTCTATGGGGTGTGGATAGCATCCTGTTCTGGTTGGTTAAACTGGTCATGGGCGGGAGTGAATAATGGCGATGCAGTGGTATGTGGTGCATGCCTATTCCGGTTTTGAAAAGAGCGTAATGCGCGCCCTGAAGGAGCGCATCGAGCGGGCCGGGATGCAGGATCAGTTCGGCGAGATTCTGGTGCCCGTGGAAGAGGTGGTCGAGATGAAGGGCGGCCAGAAACGGACCTCCGAGCGGAAATTCTTTCCGGGCTATGTCTTGGCGCAGATGGAAATGAACGACGCCACCTGGCATTTGGTCAAAAGCACGGCCAAGGTCACCGGATTCGTAGGCGGCACGGCCAATAAGCCGGCCCCCATCTCCGAGCGCGAGGTGCAGGCGATCCTGCAGCAGATACAGGATGGTGTGGAAAAACCCCGACCCAAATTCACCTTTGAAGTGGGCCAGATGGTACGGGTTACCGATGGCCCATTCATCGACTTCAACGGTTCGGTTGACGAGGTCAATTACGAAAAGAGCAAGGTACGGGTATCGGTCACTATTTTTGGCCGGCCGACCCCCGTTGAACTGGATTTCTCCCAGGTGGAGAAGGCTTAAGAGCGGTGACAGGGTAACGAGTGACAAAGTGACGGTCGATTTGGTCACTGTGTCGCTATTACCGCCCGTCACTGGTTTTGTTGGGGAGAGACGGCCAGTCTCGTTAGTACCCGTTACTGAGGAGTTGTAAATGGCAAAGAAGATTATTGGCTATATCAAGCTGCAAGTGCCGGCCGGCAAGGCCAACCCATCGCCGCCTATCGGTCCGGCACTGGGTCAGCGTGGTCTGAATATCATGGAATTCTGCAAGGCATTTAACGCCAAGACGCAGAATCTGGAACCGGGTCTGCCTATTCCGGTGGTCATCACCGCCTTCGCGGACAAGAGCTTCACCTTCATCATGAAGACCCCGCCGGCGACGATTCTGATCAAGAAGGCTACCGGCATCCAGAAGGGCAGCGCCAAGCCGCATACCGATAAGGTGGGCACGATCACCCGCGCCCAGATGGAAGAAATCGCCAAGACCAAGATGCCCGACCTCACTGCCGCCGATATGGATGCCGCAGTGCGGACCATCGCCGGCAGCGCCCGCAGTATGGGCCTCAACGTGGAAGGAGTGTGACATGGCCAATGTGTCCAAACGTTTGCAGGCCCTGAAGGCCAAGGTTGATCGCAACAAGGCGTATGGCATCGACGAGGCCCTCGGCTTGGTCAAGGAAGCGGCGACCGCAAAGTTCGACGAGTCGATCGACCTGGCCGTGAACCTGGGCGTTGATTTCCGTAAATCCGACCAGGCCGTGCGCGGCTCAGTGGTCTTGCCGCGCGGTACCGGCAAGACCGTTCGGGTGGCTGTATTTGCCCAGGGCGCCAATGCCGAGGTGGCCAAGGCGGCGGGCGCCGATATCGTCGGTTTCGAAGACCTGGCTGCCGAGATCAAGGGCGGCAAGATGGACTTCGACGTGGTTATCGCCACCCCCGACGCCATGCGCGTAGTCGGTCAATTAGGCCAGATTCTTGGCCCGCGTGGCCTGATGCCGAACCCCAAGGTGGGCACTGTGACGCCGAATGTGACCGAGGCGGTGAAGAACGCCAAGGCCGGCCAGGTTCAATACCGTACCGATAAGGCTGGCATCGTCCATACCACCCTCGGTCGCGCCTCCTTCGAGGCCACCGCGCTGAAGGAAAACCTGGTCACGATCATCGATGCCCTGAACAAGGCGCGTCCGGCCAATGCCAAGGGCGTGTATCTGAAGAAGATTGCCGTATCCAGCACCATGGGTATCGGGGTGCGCGTGGACCAGGCCAGCCTGGCCCAGTAATACGAATTTGGGTGCCCACCGGCCTCGGCCGGCGGGCAAGTCCAAGACCGTAGACGTCGTAGGACTTAATCGGGAGCTATCCCGGTCTACGCAGACGGTGTAGCCCGAAACAGGAATGCAACTCCTGAATCAGGTCGCCGTAGGGTGGTGCGGCTTATGCCGCACCGTTTGTTGACTTGATACTTGATAGGAGGAAAGACCCATGGGTCTCAATCTTGATGGCAAGAAAGCTGTGGTAGCCGAGGTGTCGGCGCAGCTCGCTGACGCCCAGACCGTGGTTATGGCCGAATACAGCGGGGTTAAGGTCGCCGACCTCACCGTGCTGCGCGCCAAGGCCCGCCAGTCTGGCGTTTATCTGCGGGTGCTGAAGAACACCTTGGTGCGCCGGGCCGTCGCCGATACCGCGTTCGCGCCTTTGGCCGAACAGATGACCGGCCACCTGATCTATGGCATGTCCGCCGATCCGGTCGCTGCGGCCAAGGTGTTGAACGACTTCGCCAAAGGCAACGACAAGCTGGTGCTGAAGGTGGGTTGCTATGGCGGCAAGGTTCTGGACAAGACGGGCGTGCAAGCCCTGGCATCCATTCCTGGTCGCGAGGAACTGCTTTCGAGACTGCTCGGCATCATGCAAGCGCCGGTATCCGGCTTTGCCTGCGCCCTGGCCGCCCTGGCCAAGCAGCGCGAAGCAGCGGCTGCCTGATAACGTATTTAACAAACATCACGATTTAGGAGTGCATGAAAATGGCTGTTAGCAAGGAAGACATCCTGGAAGCTGTCGGCGCCATGAGCGTCATGGATCTGAACGATCTGGTCAAGGCATTTGAAGAGAAGTTTGGCGTTTCCGCCGCTTCCATGGCGGTTGCCGCCCCGGGTGCCGGCGCCGCTGCCGTGGTCGAGGAAAAGACCGAGTTTGACGTGATCCTGACTGGCGCCGGCGCCAGCAAGATCAATGTCATCAAGGCGGTGCGCGCCATTACCGGCCTGGGCCTGAAGGCGGCCAAGGACTTGGTCGACGGCGCACCCAAGGCGGTCAAGGAAGGCTGTGCCAAGGCCGAGGCTGATGACATCATGAAGCAGCTTACCGAAGCCGGCGCTACCGTTGAGATCAAATAATCGCGACGTGCCGAGGCGTTATGCCTTTGGTTCGGCTGGCGACCTTCGGGTCGCCGGCCTTTACCTATTTCAGGCTTCATAAATCCGGCCCTTACCGGCTTGATTCCTGAATCCTGAGTCCTGTCCCTGACATGGAGCCGACATGAGCTATACATTCGCCGAGAAAAAGCGTATCCGCAAAAGCTTCGCCAAGCGCGAAAGCGTACTACCGGTGCCTTACCTGCTGACCACGCAGATACAGTCCTATTTTGAATTTCTGCAGGAAGAAAAACTTCCCGCAGATCGTAAGGATGCCGGTTTGCAGGCCGCTTTCTCCTCCATCTTCCCGATTGTCAGCCACAGCGGCAACGCTCGGCTGGACTTCGTCAGCTATGCCCTGGGCAAGCCGGTGTTTGATATCGTCGAGTGTCAGCAGCGAGGTTTGACCTTTGCCGCCAGCTTGCGCGCCCAGGTGCGCCTGGTCATCCTGGATCGGGAGAGCGTTAAGGAAAAGATCAAGGAGGTGAAGGAGCAGGAGGTCTACATGGGCGAGATTCCGCTCATGACGCCCAATGGCTCGTTCATCATCAATGGCACCGAGCGGGTTATCGTCTCGCAATTGCACCGCTCGCCCGGCGTATTCTTCGAGCATGACCGCGGCAAGACCCATTCCTCCGGCAAGCTGCTGTTTTCGGCGCGGATCATTCCTTACCGCGGTTCCTGGCTCGACTTCGAGTTCGATCATAAGGACTTTGTCTACTTCCGTATCGATCGCCGGCGCAAGATGCCTGTCACCATCCTGCTCAAGGCACTGGATTACAGCCCCGAGCAGATATTGGCCGAGTTCTATGAGTTCGAGACCTTTCATATCGGCAAGAAGGGCATCGAGTTCGAACTCAAGTCTGAACGACTAAAGGGCGAGACGGCCCGTTTCGACATCGTTGGTAAGGATGGCAAGGTCATCGTCGGCAAGGATAAGCGCATCACCGTTAAGCACATCCGCGACCTTGAGGCGGCAGGGATCAAAAAGCTGACGGTGGAAAGCGACTATGTGCTTGGCCGCACTCTCGCCCAGAGTATCGTCGACAAGGAAACCGGCGAGATCATCGCTCGCGCCAACGACGAGATCACCGAAGCCCTGCTGGACCAATTGATCGAAGCCAAGGTGGCCAAGTTCGAGACCCTGTTTACCAACGATATTGACCATGGCCCCTGGATTTCACAGACCCTGCGGACCGATGAGACAGTCGACCAGTGGACCGCGCGGGTGGCCATCTACCGCATGATGCGCCCTGGCGAACCGCCCACCGTGGATGCCGTGGAGGCATTGTTCAAACGCCTGTTCTATTCCGGCGACACCTATGACCTGTCCAGGGTTGGCCGGATGAAGTTTAATCGCCGGGTCGGTCGCGAGGAGCTGACCGGTCCGGGTACCTTGTCCACGGAAGATATTGTCGCGGTCATCAAGATACTGGTCGAACTGCGTAACGGTCGCGGTGAGGTCGACGACATCGATCACCTGGGCAACCGTCGGGTCCGCTCGGTCGGCGAACTGGCCGAGAACCAGTTCCGTGCCGGTTTGGTCCGGGTTGAACGTGCCGTCAAGGAGCGCCTGAACCAGGCCGAATCCGACAACCTGATGCCGCACGACCTGATCAACGCCAAGCCGATTTCGGCGGCGATCAAGGAGTTCTTCGGGTCGAGTCAATTGTCTCAGTTTATGGACCAGACCAATCCGCTGTCCGAGATCACCCACAAGCGGCGCATCTCCGCCCTTGGCCCCGGCGGCCTGACCCGCGAGCGCGCCGGCTTCGAGGTGCGCGACGTGCATCCGACCCACTATGGGCGGGTATGTCCGATCGAGACACCGGAAGGGCCAAACATTGGCCTCATCAACTCGCTGGCTTTGTTTGCCCGAACCAATGAATACGGCTTCATCGAAACGCCCTATCGCAAGGTCGTTGATGGCAAGGTCGGCAACGAGATCGACTACCTCTCCGCCATCGAGGAGGGTCAGTATGTGATTGCCCAGGCCAATGCCACCTTGAATAACAAGGGCCAGTTCACCGACGAGCTGGTGTCCTGTCGGCACAAGAATGAATTCGCCCTGTCCACACCGGATCGTATCCAGTACATGGACATCGCGCCGTCGCAGATCGTGTCCGTGGCGGCTTCGTTGATCCCGTTCCTGGAACATGACGACGCCAACCGCGCACTGATGGGTTCGAACATGCAGCGCCAGGCAGTGCCATGTCTGCGTCCGGACAAGCCGCTGGTCGGCACTGGAGTCGAGCGCACTGCGGCGGTCGACTCCGGTACGGTGGTCAAGGCCCTGCGCGGCGGGGTTGTTGATTATGTCGACGCCGGTCGGGTCGTGGTACGGGTAAACGATGAAGAAACCGCATCCGGCGAGGTTGGCGTGGACATCTACACCCTGACCAAATACATGCGTTCCAACCAGAACACCAACATCAATCAGCGTCCCCTGGTGAAGCCCGGCGACCAGATCGCCCGCGGCGACGTGGTCGCCGACGGCGCATCGACCGACAAGGGCGAGCTGGCCTTGGGCCAGAACATGCTGGTGGCCTTCATGCCATGGAACGGCTACAACTACGAGGACTCCATCCTGATCTCCGAACGGATGGTGGCGGAGGATCGCTATACCTCCATCCACATCGAAGCGCTGAATATCGTCGCCCGCGACACCAAACTGGGCCCGGAGGAAATTACCCGCGACATCTCCAATCTCAGTCCGCAGCAATTGGGCCGGCTGGATGAGGCGGGCATCATCCACATCGGCGCCGAGGTCGAGGCGGGCGATGTACTGGTCGGCAAGGTCACCCCCAAGGGCGAAACTCAGCTCACCCCGGAAGAGAAGTTGTTGCGCGCCATATTCGGTGAGAAGGCATCGGACGTGAAGGACACCAGCTTGCGCGTCCCCACTGGAATGAATGGCACGGTCATCGATGTCCATGTATTCACTCGCGAGGGTATCGAGCGCGATAGCCGTGCCAACCAGATCATCGACGACATGTTGAAGAAGTACCAGAAGGACCTGGCCGACCAAATGCGCATCGTCGAACTCGATGCCTTCGAGCGGATGAAACGGATGCTGACCGGCAAGACCGCCAAGGGCGGCCCCAAGAAACTGGCCAAGGGCGCCGTGATTACCGAGGCCTATCTAAACGAGATGAACCCGCACGACTGGTTCGACATCCGCGTCGCCGACGAGGACGTCAGCCGCCAGTTGGAGGGTGTCAAGGACGCCTTGGACCGGCAGCGGGAAGCGTTCGACCGGATGAAGGAAATCAAGGAAAAGAAGTTGACCTCCGGTGACGAATTGGCGCCCGGCGTAATCAAGATGGTTAAGGTTCACCTGGCGGTCAAGCGTCGCCTGCAACCGGGCGACAAGATGGCTGGCCGCCACGGCAACAAGGGCGTGATCTCCAAGATCGTGCCAGTGGAAGATATGCCCTTCATGGCCGACGGCACACCGGTCGACATCGTCCTGAACCCACTCGGCGTGCCTTCGCGGATGAACGTCGGCCAGATTCTTGAGGTGCACTTGGGCTGGGCCGCCAAGGGCCTCGGCCAGCGTATCGGCAAGATGCTCGACCAGCAGGTCAAGGTAGCCGAGGTGCGCAAGTTCCTGGACAAGGTATATAACTCGTCCGGCAAGAAAGAAGACATCAAGAGTCTTAGCGATGCCGAGGTCATGGAGTTGGCCGGCAACCTCCGCGCTGGCGTGCCGTTCGCCACCCCGGTATTCGATGGCGCCAACGAAGACGAGATCGCCACCATGCTCGATCTGGCCTATCCGGATGAAGACCCGCTCACGGCCAAGCTGGGCTTCACGTCCGGCAAGACCCAGGTTCAACTGTATGACGGCCGGAGCGGTGAACCATTCGACCGGTCGGTGACGGTAGGTTACATGCACATCTTGAAGCTGCACCATTTGGTCGACGACAAGATGCATGCCCGTTCCACCGGCCCGTACTCGCTGGTTACCCAGCAGCCGCTGGGCGGTAAGGCGCAGTTCGGTGGCCAGCGGTTCGGTGAAATGGAAGTCTGGGCGCTGGAGGCCTATGGCGCCGCCTACACGCTACAGGAGATGCTTACCGTCAAGTCGGACGATGTCAACGGTCGGACCAAGGTCTACGAGAGCATCGTCAAGGGTGAACACAAGATCGACGCGGGTATGCCGGAATCCTTCAATGTATTGGTGAAGGAAATCCGTTCATTGGCCATCGACATCGATCTTGAGCGTTATTAATCGGGTTTCAGGAGCAAAGCGACCATGAAAGCCCTACTTGATCTATTCAAGCAAGTTACTCAGGAAGAAGAGTTTGACGCCATCAAGATCGGCCTCGCCTCTCCCGAGAAGATTCGTTCCTGGTCCTACGGCGAAGTCAAGAAGCCGGAGACCATCAACTATCGTACCTTCAAGCCGGAGCGCGATGGCCTGTTCTGCGCCAAGATCTTCGGCCCGGTCAAGGACTACGAGTGCCTGTGCGGCAAATACAAGCGGCTCAAGCACCGCGGCGTGATCTGCGAGAAGTGCGGCGTCGAGGTGACCCTGTCCAAGGTGCGCCGCGAACGCATGGGCCACATCGAGCTGGCCTCGCCGGTCGCCCACATCTGGTTCCTCAAGTCCCTGCCAAGCCGCCTCGGCATGGTCCTGGACATGACTCTGCGCGACATCGAGCGGGTGCTCTACTTCGAGGCCTATGTGGTCACCGAGCCGGGCATGACGCCGCTCAACCGTTGCCAGATCATGACCGAGGACGACTACCTCGCCAAGCTGGAAGAATATGGCGACGAGTTCAAGGCCGGCATGGGCGCCGAAGGCGTTCGCGACCTGCTCAAGAACTTGAATTTGAGCGCCGAGGTCGAGAAGCTGCGCGGCGATTATGAAAAAACCAGTTCCGACACCAAGATCAAGAAGATCGCCAAGCGACTCAAGGTGCTGGAGGCGTTCCAAAAGTCAGGTATACACCCCGAGTGGATGATCCTGGAAGTGCTACCGGTGTTGCCGCCCGAGTTGCGGCCACTGGTGCCGCTGGACGGTGGCCGGTTCGCGACCTCCGACCTGAACGACCTCTACCGCCGGGTCATCAACCGCAATAACCGGCTGAAGCGCCTGTTGGATCTAAAGGCGCCGGAGATCATTGTCCGTAACGAAAAGCGGATGCTGCAGGAATCGGTCGATTCACTGCTCGACAACGGCAGGCGTGGCAAGGCCATGACCGGCGCCAACAAACGGCCCTTGAAGTCGCTGGCCGACATAATTAAGGGCAAGGGTGGCCGCTTCCGGCAAAATCTGTTGGGCAAGCGGGTCGACTATTCCGGCCGTTCGGTCATTGTCGTCGGTCCCTACCTCAAGCTGCACCAGTGTGGTCTGCCCAAACTGATGGCGCTGGAACTATTCAAGCCGTTTATTTTTAACCGCCTTGAGACCATGGGCCTGGCTACCACCATCAAGGCCGCCAAGCGCATGGTCGATGCTCAGGACCCGGTGGTTTGGGACATCCTGGAAGATGTGATCCGCGAGCATCCGGTCATGCTCAACCGCGCGCCGACCCTGCATCGTCTCGGTATCCAGGCCTTCGAGCCGATACTGATCGAGGGCAAGGCGATACAGTTGCACCCGCTGGTCTGTACCGCCTTCAACGCCGACTTCGACGGCGACCAGATGGCCGTCCATGTGCCGCTGTCGCTGGAAGCGCAGATGGAAGCCCGCACCTTGATGATGGCCTCCAACAACGTGCTGTCGCCCGCCAACGGCGAGCCCATCATCGTGCCGTCGCAGGACATCGTGTTAGGCCTTTATTACATGACTCGCGAACGCATTAACGCCAAGGGCGAGGGCATGATGTTCGCCGATACCAACGAAGTCCGGCGCGCCTGGCAATCCGGTTTGCTGGACTTGAACGCCAAGGTGACCGTGCGTCTGAGCGAGCGCTCACGTGACGAAAACGGTCAGGTCGTGGCGCGAACCGGCCGTTACGAGACCGTCGCGGGCCGCGCTTTGCTATCCGAGATACTGCCGCCTGGCCTGCCCTTTAGCCACATCGATAAGGTGCTCAAGAAGAAGGAAATCTCCCGACTGATCAACTCCTCTTTCCGCATGTGCGGTCTGAAGGACACCGTGATCTTCGCCGACAAGCTGATGTATACCGGTTTCTCCATGGCGGCCAAGGGCGGCATCTCCATCTGTATGCAGGATATACTGACCCCGCCCCAGAAGCACGACATCGTGGCGGCGGCCGAGCATGAGGTGAAGGAAATCGAAACTCAGTACACCTCGGGTCTGGTCACCCAGGGCGAGCGCTACAACAAGGTGGTGGATATCTGGGGCCAGGCCGGCGACAAGGTGGCCAAGGCGATGATGGACCAGCTTTCCCACGAGACTGTGATCGATAGCAAGGGTAAAGAGGTCAAGCAGGAATCCTTCAACTCCATCTACATGATGGCCGACTCCGGCGCCCGCGGTTCCACCGCCCAGATTCGTCAGTTGGCCGGTATGCGCGGCCTGATGGCGAAGCCTGACGGCTCGATCATTGAGACCCCGATTACCGCAAACTTCCGCGAAGGCCTGAACGTGTTGCAGTACTTCATCTCGACCCACGGCGCCCGTAAGGGCCTGGCCGACACGGCGCTGAAGACTGCCAACTCCGGTTACCTGACCCGCCGTCTGGTCGATGTGACCCAGGACCTGGTCATTACCGAAGACGATTGCGGCACCACCGGCGGCATGGTCATGAAGGCCCTGGTTGAGGGCGGCGATGTCATTGAGGCCTTGCGTGACCGCATACTTGGTCGGGTCGCTGCGGTGGACATCGTCAACCCCGACACCGGCGAAACGGCGATTGACGCCGGCACGCTCCTAGATGAAGACAAGATCGATTTGATCGATGCCCTGGGTGTCGATGAAGTCAAGGTCCGGACCCCGCTGACCTGCGCTACGCGCTGGGGCTTGTGTGCCAAGTGTTACGGCCGCGACCTGGGCCGCGGCTATCTGGTCAACGCCGGCGAAGCGATTGGTGTGATCGCCGCCCAGTCGATCGGCGAGCCGGGCACCCAGTTGACCATGCGGACCTTCCACATCGGCGGTGCCGCATCCCGCGCCGCCGCCGCCAGCCAGGTCGAGGGCAAGTCGGCCGGTACCGTGCGGTTCGCCGCCGCCATGCGTTATGTCACCAACGTCAAGGGCGAGCAGGTGGTTATCTCCCGTACCGGTGAGGTCATCATCGTCGACGACAGTAACCGCGAACGCGAACGCCACAAGGTGCCCTATGGCGCCACTCTGGCGGTCAAGGACGGCGACCAGATCAAAGCCGGCATTGCGCTGGCCAATTGGGATCCGCATACCCGGCCGATCATCACCGAATACGCCGGGCGTGCCAAGTTCGAGAACGTTGAAGATGGCGTCACTGTCGCCAAGCAGATCGACGATGTAACCGGCCTGTCAACGCTCACCGTCATCGACGGCAAGCGGCGCGGTTCCAGTCAGGTCAAGGGCGTCCGTCCGCAGATTCGCTTCATCGGCGCCGACGGTCAGGAAGCCAAGGCAGCAGGCACCGATCACGCGGTAAACATCACCTTCCAGGTGGGTACGCTGATTACCGTCAAGGATGGTCAAGAAGTGAACGTAGGCGATGTGATTGCGCGTATCCCGCAGGAAACGTCGAAAACCCGCGACATCACCGGCGGTCTGCCGCGCGTGGTGGAACTGTTCGAAGCGCGCTCGCCCAAGGATGCCGGCGTGCTGGCCGAGTTGACCGGCACCATCACCTTCGGCAAGGAAACCAAGGGCAAGCAGCGGCTGATTATCACCGATCTGGACGGCATCGCCCACGAGTACCTGATCTCCAAGGATAAGCACGTCACCATCCACGACGGTCAGGTGGTCCAGAAGGGTGAGATGATCGTCGATGGCCCGGTCGATCCGCACGATATCCTGCATTTGCAAGGGATCGAGGCATTGGCCCGTTACATCATCAACGAGGTGCAGGACGTGTACCGTCTGCAAGGCGTGAAGATCAACGACAAGCACATCGAGGTTATCATTCGCCAGATGTTGCGTCGGGTCAACGTGGTCAACGCCGGCGATACCGCTTTCATCCCCGGCGAACAGGTGGAACGTTCCGGGCTGCTCCAGGAAAATGACCGCATGGCGGCCGAGGGTAAAGAACCGGCAATCTATGACGACATCCTGCTAGGCATCACCAAGGCATCGCTGTCCACCGATTCGTTTATTTCGGCGGCCTCCTTCCAGGAGACGACCCGTGTCCTGACCGAGGCGGCGATCATGACCAAACGCGACGGCCTCAGGGGTCTCAAGGAAAACGTCATCGTCGGTCGGCTCATTCCGGCGGGGACTGGCTTGGCGCACCATCGCATCCTCAAGCATCAAGCGGAAGTCGAGGCGTCGAGCAATCACGAAGAGGCGGAGGCCATGTTCGCCCCGGTCACCGAAGAACCAACGGAAGGCGATTCGACTAGCGCTTGACAGCGCGAGCCGATCTCCATAAAATCCAACCTCTTTTTTATAGGCGGCCCACGCTTTCGTGGGCCGTGTTGTTCCCCGAGCCGGCTATACCGGGGTGGGTAACGGTTAGATCAGAATTGACAAAAGGCGCAACGTAATGCCAACCATTAACCAATTGGTGCGGAAGCCCCGTGTGGCTCCAGTTGAAAAGAGCAAGGTTCCAGCCATGGAATCCTGCCCGCAAAAGCGGGGCGTATGCACCCGTGTCTATACCACTACCCCGAAGAAGCCGAACTCCGCTTTGCGTAAGGTGGCCAAGGTTCGCTTGTCGAATGGTTTCGAAATCATCGGCTACATCGGCGGCGAAGGCCACAACCTGCAAGAACACTCCGTGGTTCTGGTGCGTGGTGGTCGGGTAAAGGATCTCCCTGGCGTGCGCTACCACATCGTGCGCGGCAGCCTGGATACCCAAGGCGTCAAGGATCGGAAGCAGTCTCGTTCCAAGTACGGCGCCAAGCGCCCCAAAGCGGGCAAGTAATTAAAAGGATTCTGAGTCATGCCAAGACGTCGTGAAGTTCCCAAGCGCAATATCCTGCCCGATCCGAAGTTCGGCAATCAGGAAATTGCTAAATTCGTCAATGTAATCATGAATAGCGGCAAGAAGTCGGTTGCCGAGCGCATCGTTTATGGCGCTTTCGATCAGATCGAAAAGAAGAGCGGCAAGAGCCCCGTTGATGTATTTGTCGCCGCGCTGTCCAATATTCGCCCCGTGGTGGAAGTGAAGAGCCGCCGGGTCGGTGGCGCCAACTATCAGGTTCCGGTCGAGGTGCGCCCTGCTCGTCGTACCGCGCTGGCCATGCGTTGGCTGAAAGAGTCCGCTCGCAAGCGGAGCGAAAAGGCCATGGGTCAGCGTCTTGCGGGAGAATTGCTTGATGCGGCCGAGGGTCGCGGCGGTGCCATGAAGAAGCGTGAAGAAATTCACCGCATGGCCGAAGCCAACAAGGCCTTCTCGCACTTCCGCTTCTGATAAGGAAACAGTACCTTGGCACGCAAGACCCCTATTGAGCGCTATCGCAATATCGGCATTTCAGCGCACATCGACGCCGGCAAGACCACGACGACCGAGCGCATCCTGTTCTACACCGGCGTCAACCACAAGATCGGCGAGGTCCACGACGGCGCTGCCACCATGGACTGGATGGAACAGGAGCAGGAGCGTGGCATCACCATCACCTCGGCGGCGACGACCTGCTTCTGGAAGGGCATGGATATGTCTCTGCCCGAGTATCGCATTAACATCATCGATACCCCGGGGCACGTCGATTTCACGATTGAGGTCGAGCGTTCCATGCGGGTGCTGGATGGCGCCTGTATGGTGTACTGTGCAGTGGGCGGGGTCCAACCTCAGTCCGAGACTGTGTGGCGGCAAGCCAACAGGTATGGTGTGCCGCGCTTGGCCTTCGTTAACAAGATGGACCGCTCCGGCGCCAACTTCTTCAAGGTCTACGAGCAAATGCGCTCGCGGCTGAAGGCCAACCCGGTGCCCATCCAGGTGCCCATCGGCGCCGAGGATAAGTTCACCGGCGTGGTCGACCTGATCAAGATGAAGTCGATCACTTGGGATGATGCCTCTCAGGGCACCAAGTTCGAGTATGGTGAGATCCCGGCCGAGCTTGCGGATGTTTGCCATGAGTGGCGCGAGAAGATGGTTGAGGTAGCCGCCGAAGCCAACGAAGAATTGATGAATAAGTACCTGGAGGAGGGTGACCTGTCCGAGGCCGAGATCAGGCTCGCACTCCGTCAGCGCACCATCGCCAGTGAAATCGTTCCCATGATGTGCGGCTCCGCCTTCAAGAACAAGGGCGTGCAGGCCATGTTGGACGCAATCATCGACTTCATGCCGTCGCCGGTCGATATTCCGCCAGTCGAGGGTGAGCTGGAAGATGGCGGGCCGGGTTTCCGTAAGGCCGACGATGCTGAGCCGTTCTCAGCCTTGGCCTTCAAGATCATGACCGATCCTTACGTCGGCCAGCTCACCTTCTTCCGGGTCTATTCCGGCATGGTGAATTCCGGCGATACTATTTACAACTCGGTCAAGGGCAAGAAGGATCGCCTGGGGCGCATCCTGCTGATGCACGCCAACAATCGCGAAGAGATCAAGGAAGTGTACGCTGGGGACATTGTCGCGGCAGTGGGCCTTAAAGATGCGACCACCGGCGATACGTTGTCCGCATTGGATAAACCGATCATCCTGGAGCGCATGGAGTTTCCCGAGCCGGTCATCCACGTGGCCGTGGAGCCAAAGACCAAGGCCGATCAGGAAAAAATGGGCCTGGCGCTCAACCGGCTGGCCCAGGAAGATCCCTCCTTCCGCGTCCGTACCGACGAAGAGTCCAGTCAAACCATCATTTCGGGCATGGGTGAGCTGCACTTGGAAATTCTGGTCGACCGCATGCGGCGCGAATTCGGCGTCGAGGCCAACGTGGGGGCCCCGCAAGTGGCCTATCGCGAGGCCATCAAGAAGATGGTTGAGCAAGAGGGCAAGTTCATCAAGCAATCCGGCGGCAAGGGCCAGTATGGCCATGTCTGGATCAAGATGGAGCCGAACGAGGCGGGCAAGGGCTACGAGTTTGTCGATGCCATCAAGGGCGGCACGGTGCCCCGCGAATACATCCCGGCGGTGGACAAGGGTCTGCGTGAAGCGCTCAACAATGGCGTCATGGCCGGCTTCCCGGTGGTGGACGTGAAGGTCACCTTGTTCGACGGTTCCTATCATGAGGTTGACTCGTCCGAACAGGCCTTCAAGATGGCCGCCATCATGGCCTTCAAGGATGGTATGCGCAAAGCCAATCCGGCCTTGTTGGAGCCGATGATGGCAGTGGAAGTCGAGAGCCCGGAAGACTATATGGGCGATGTAATGGGCGATCTGAATCGTCGCCGCGGTATCATCCAAGGCATGGAAGACATGCCCGGCGGCAAGGCCATCAAGGCCGAGGTGCCGCTGGCCGAGATGTTCGGCTATTCCACGACCTTGCGTTCCATGTCTCAGGGGCGCGCGACCTATTCGATGGAATTCAAGCACTACTCTGAAGCCCCCAAGAACGTAGCGGAAGCCGTAATGAACAGCAGGAAGTGATAGGGTAAAAAAATGGCCA
>JAIMKU010000043.1 GCA_020692235.1 Hydrogenophilus sp. | reverse complement strand
TCGTGGTGAGCTGGGAAGACAACAAGGGCGGCAAGGACTCGGTCGAGGCCGTCATCGCCTGAGTTGCGAGGGGATTTAGCAACGTTCACAAAGGAAACCAATGATGATAAAAAAATCTCTTGTACTGACCGCGCTGGTGTGCCTCGGCCTACCCATGGTCTCGATGGCGGCGGAACCTCCCATCGAAGCCTATAAGGCTTGGACCGCCAACAAGGACCATGCCATTACCGAAGCGCTGGGCGGGCTGAAGGGCGATGCCGCCAGAGGCCGAAAGCTGGCTATTGCCAGCGCCAAGGGCAATTGCCTGGCCTGTCACCAGCTACCGATCCCGGAAGAAGGTTTCCACGGCGAGGTCGGGCCGTCCCTGCATGGCGTGGCCAACCGCTACAGCGAGGGTGAAATCCG
Source organism: Hydrogenophilus sp. (assembly GCA_020692235.1). Taxonomy (GTDB): domain Bacteria; phylum Pseudomonadota; class Gammaproteobacteria; order Burkholderiales; family Thiobacillaceae; genus Parasulfuritortus. Next base: position 15,461 of record JAIMKU010000043.1, on the reverse strand, counting down.
TATGCGCATCGTCGATATTCAGGCGCTCAACCCGGCCAGTCTGATGCCACCTATGTACAAGAATCCAGCCGAGTTGAAACAGGTGGCGAAAAAATACGCCGGACGCACGATACTCACGGCCCAAGAGGTAGAGGATGTCGTGGCCTACCTGATGACACTCAAGTAAGGGGACAATGATGAAACTAAAGACAACCATCCTACTGGGCGCGGGCCTCAGCACCGCCCTTGCCTGCGCCAGCGCATTTTCCGGCAAGGTGTTTTCCGGCTACACCGTGCTCCAGCAGTCCACCAAGGAGATACAGGACGACGACTTCCTGAACCTTGGCATGGAAGCGGTGGCCAAGGGCGCGAAGCTGTTCTCCGCCCAGGGCAAGAATGACAAATCCTGCGCCACCTGCCACGGTGAGAACGGCAAAAAGCTCGATCCAAAACGCATTGCCCAGTACCCAGTGCTGGATGCCAAGACCAAACGGCCCATCACCCTGCAGCAACGCATCATCGACGAGTGGGCCACGCAACTTGGCAACGCGCCGCTCAAGTATGAAAGCGGCGATGCCGTGGCGCTGGAAACCTTTGTTCGCAATCTCGCCCGCGGCCAGGTGGTCAATGTCCAGACCGACGGCGCCATGGCACCCTTTATCGAGCAAGGCAAGGCACTATTCGAGGCGCGCGTGGGGCATCTCAACATGGCGTGCAACCTGTGCCATGACCGCCATCCAGGACAAAAGCTGCGGGCACAGACCCTGTCCCAGGGCCAGACCAACGGCTTCCCCACCTACCGACTCGCCAACAGCAAGGTGATCGGCACCCAGACCCGGATCAACCAGTGCTTCAAATCCGTTCGCGCCGAGAAGCAACCCGTTGGCAGCGAAGCATTTGCGTTAATGGAGCTCTACATGAACGCGCACGGCAACGGGCTCAAGATCGAGACCCCGGCGGTACGCTTCTAGGCGCCTTTCGGGCTTGAAGGGGAGCGGGTTTATAACCCGCTCCCTGCATAAAGTGAGAAGTACATGAATCATGTAAGGAGTAGTCCATGTCCATGAGTCGCCGCGAGTTTCTCCAGGTCCTGGCCGCCGCCGCCGCATCCGGCCTGGTACTGGATAGCCGTTCGGTACTGGCCGGCAGCCTGCCGGCCCAATATTACGATGCGCCGCCGATCGGCAATGTGTCCTTCATGCACATTACCGATGTCCACGCCCAACTGATGCCCATCTGGTTCCGCGAGCCCAGCATCAACCTCGGCGTCGGCGCCGTGGCCGGCCATCCGCCGCATCTGGTCGGCGAATCCTTCCTCAAAAACTACGGCATCAAGCCGGGCACGGCCGACGCCCATGCCTTCACCTACCTGGACTTCCGGAAGGCGGCCAAGGTGTATGGCAAGATCGGCGGTTTCGCCCACCTCAAGACCCTGGTCGATCAGGTGCGCGGCCACCGTCCCGGCGCCCTGCTGCTGGACGGCGGCGACACCTGGCAAGGCTCCGGCACCGCACTGTGGAGCAAGGGACAGGACATGGTGGACGCCTGCATCGAGCTCGGCGTCAACGTCATGACCTCGCACTGGGAATGCACCTACGGTGCCCAGCGTATGACCGAGGTCATCGACAACGATTTCAAGCGGGCTGGCATCGACTTCGTCGCCCAGAACATCGTCACCAACGATTTCGGCGACCAGGTGTTCAAACCTTATGTCATGAAAGAGATCAACGGCGTGCCAGTGGCCATCGTCGGCCAGGCATTTCCCTATTCGGCGATTGCCAACCCGCGTTACATGGTGCCCGACTGGTCCTTCGGCATTCGTGACGAGAGTATGCAGAAGTGGGTCGACGAGGCCCGCGCCAAGGGCGCCCAGGTGGTCATCGTGCTGTCCCATAACGGCATGGATGTCGACCTCAAGATGGCCGGCCGGGTCAACGGTATCGACGCCATCTTCGGCGGCCACACCCATGACGGCATCTATCAACCGGTACCGATCAAGACGCCCAACGGCGGCACCTGCCTGGTCACCAACGCCGGCAGCAACGGCAAGTTTCTCGGGGTCATGGACTTCGACGTCAGGAACGGCAAGGTGACAGACTGGAAATATCGCCTGCTACCGGTGTTCTCAAACTTCATCAAACCCGACGCCAAAATGACCGCGCTGATCGACCGGGTGCGTGCCCCTTATGCCGCCAAGCTCAACGAGGTACTGGCCATCTCCGACGACTTCCTCTACCGGCGCGGCAACTTCAACGGCACCTGGGACCAGCTCATCCTGGACGCGCTGATGGCGGTCAAGGGCGCCGACGCAGCCTTCTCGCCGGGCTTCCGTTGGGGTACCACCATCCTACCGGGCGAGCCGATCACCATGGAACGTTTGCTGGACCAGACCGCCATCACCTATCCCTACTCGACCTTGACCGCGATGAAAGGCGACCAGATCAAGGCCATCCTGGAAGACGTCGGTGACAACCTGTTCAACCCCGATCCTTACTATCAGCAGGGTGGCGACATGGTGCGGGTGGGCGGCATCCATTACACGGTGGCGCCCAATGCCGGCATGGGCCAGCGGATCAGCGACATGACCCTGAAGGGTAAACCGGTCGAGGCCGACAAGACCTACCAGGTCGCAGGTTGGGCGCCGGTCGCTGAGGGCGCCAGCGGCGTGCCGATCTGGGACGTGGTGGCGGAATACCTGCGCGCCAAAAAGACCATCAAGGGCGTCAAGCTCAATCAACCCAGGATCGTCGGCGTCGGCAAGCATAATCCGGGCATGGCGATCTGAAGCCCGGCGCGTAGCGTCAGTGGGTTACGTGCCCCGCCGAGGTCATGGCGCCATCGACCTCGGCGGCGGGGAAATCCCAGCCGGTCGTGGCCAGGATGCCGTTGAACATCTTGATGAGGCTGTGGAGCATCTTCTTGTCGGCGTTGAGATGCATGCCGCGGCCTTCCCGATCGAGAAAATCGATCCGCCAGCCTCTGCCTTCGGCCAGGACGTTCAGCTTGATCTCGGCGATCAAAAACGGCTTGCCAGCGAACAGGTCGAGGCCATCTTCGTTAAACGCCAGAGTGAAATCGCTGGCGGCCACCGTTTCCCTGTGTTCATAGGCGAACAACTCCCGATGGATCGCCAGGTCGGGGGCCAGCACCGTGCCGCCCGCCAACCGCGCCAGGGCCGGCAGTAGATTCCTGGTCAGTCGGCGGGTCAATCCGAGTTCGGCCAGGCAGGCGTCGCGCGTGCGCAGGCGCAGCACCAGCCGATCCTGCCAGCCGTCGTAAGCCAGGTTGATCTGTTCAATCGCCAGAGGTGAAGAGGAGGATTCGGTCATCGGTTAATGATTTTATCCCGGCGCGGGCGACTATTCATGGCCGAGTTATCATTAGCCCACTTTCCGACCACGGAGTTCCCATCGATGACCATCAAGAAGCACAGCACCCGGTTCTGGGCCGGCAACGCCCTTAAAGCGACTTCTCGATCGTCTCACACATCGTTTTCAGCACCTTGATCCGGGCGTAGTTCTTGTCCTCCGCCTCGACCATGGTCCAGGGGGCGAGTTGGGTGCCGGTGCGTTCGATCATGTCGCTGGCGGCGCGCACATAGTCGTCCCATTTTTCCCGGTTGCGCCAGTCGTCCTCGGTGATCTTGAAGCGCTTGAAGGCGATATTCTCGCGCGCCTTGAAACGGCGTAGCTGTTCCTCCTTGCTGATGGTCAACCAGAACTTGGCCACGATCACGCCGGACTCGACCAGTTGTTCCTCGAAGTCGTTAATCTCGCGGTAGGCCCGCATCCAGGCCGGCTGGCTGCAAAACTCCTCGACCCGCTCGACCAGCACCCGGCCGTACCAGGAACGGTCGAACACGGCCAGCTTGCCGTGCCGAGGCAGATGACGCCAGAACCGCCACATATAGGGCTGGGCGCGCTCCTCTTCGGTCGGTGCGGCAATCGGGATGACATCGTACTGGCGGGCATCGAGCGCCGCCGTGATGCGCCGGATGGCACCGCCCTTGCCGGCTGCGTCCATGCCCTCAAACACCGCCAGCGCCGAACGATTCTGAAAACCCTTGTGGCGGAACAGCTTGGCCAGCTTGCCCTGCCATTTTTCCAGTTCCTGATCGTAGCCCTTGCGGGGAATGGTCTTGCCCAGGTCCAGGGTGTCGATGATGCGCAGGTTATCGATCGGCGTCGGCAACGGCGCGCTATGTACCCGACGGCGCGGTTCGGGATTGGCCAGGCGTTCCCGCAAAGACTGGAGCAGGTGTTTGGTGACCGTCAGGCTGCAATAGTTCTGGTCGGCACCCTCCACCACCAGCCAAGGGGTCTCGCCGGTGCTGGTCTCGCGCAATACATATTCGGACACGGCGCGGAACTGGTCATAGTAGCCGAAGCGTTTCCAGTCCTGCTTGGTCACCCGCCAGCGAGTGAGCGGATTTTTTTCCAGGTCGGTCATCCGTTTCTTCTGGGCCCCCTTGGACAGGTGAAACCAGAACTTGAGTACCAGCGCGCCTTCGTTCACCAACATGCGTTCGAAGCGGACGATGCGGGCTATCGCCGCATCGAGATCGTGATCGGTCCACTTACCCATGACCCGGCCGTTGATCGGCGCGTTGTACCACGAACCAAAGAAGATGCCGGCCCTGCCCTTGGCCGGCAGGCGCCGCCAGTAGCGCCACATGGGCGGATGCATGGCATCCTCCTCGGTTGGCGCACCCATACCGTGGGTTTGTATGTGACGCGGGTCCATCCAGGCATAGAGCAGGTTGACGGTCTCGCTCTTGCCCGCCCCGTCGACCCCGGAAACCAGGATCACGACCGGAAAGTCCGGCTTTTCCATCAAGGCATACTGGGCCTCCAGCAAGGCCTCCCGCACCTGGGGCGCCTCCTTGGCGAAGGTCTTCTTGGCGATCTTGTGGCCGAGTTCTGCGGCTTCGAACATGATTTACGCTCCCTGTGAAAAATATCAGCGCCAGACACCCGCCGGCGCTTCATAACGGTCAATCATGCCAACATAGTTGGCCCGGCAGACTGCATCAGGCCGCGCCAGGCTACGCTGACTCATACTGCCCTTCAACTGCGCCACCGATTGGTATTCCCGCTCTTCCATCCAGCGCCTCAGGCCGGCCAGGATTTCGCTCAATCGAGCCGGACCATGCCGTAACAGGCAGGAGGCCATATGCACCACGTCGGCGCCGGCCAACAGCATCTTCACCGTGTCTTCATAGCCATGCACACCGCCGGTTGCGGCCAGGGTGAGATTGACCCGGCCATGCAGGATAGCCAGCCAGCGCAGGCGCAACAGGGACTCGTCAGAGGTGGATAGATGGATCCGGTCGGACATCGACAATGGGTCGCTCAACTCGATATCCGGCTGATAAAACCGGTTGAACCAGGTAGCGTTCAGCCATGCCCTTGAACTCACCCTGATCGGGTACGAAGCCATCGGCCTCGGCATGGCCCAGGCCGCTGTGCAACAAAAACCGCTCGGTCATGGCATCCTCGGCGCGCACGTCCTCCTCGAACAGGGAATACATGACGATGGCCGCCGCGCCGGCATCCTCCAGGCGACGGGCCATGTCCAGATCGCGCGACAGGGGCGAGGCCGATGGGACCAGCGGGTTCTTCAGCTTAAGGCCGACATAGTCGGTGGCGAGATCGATCATCTCAGTCTCCAGTCTTTGGCTCGTCACGATGGCCCTCGGCCATCTCCCGATAGCCGCTGAAACGGCGCGTCGCCTCGGCCTGAGCGGCCTCGGCCAGCTTGGCTGCCGCCTCCGGATGGCTGCGCACCAGCATGGTGAAGCGAGTCTCCGAATCCATGAAGGCCTTGAGCGGCTGACTGGGCGGCGCCGAATCGAGCCGGAACGGGTTGTCGCCGGCCGCCGCCAGGCGCGGGTCATAACGGAACAGCGGCCAGTGCCCGGTCTTCACCGCCATATCCTGCTGGCGCTGGTTGTAGAGCAGGTCGAAACCGTGGGCGATGCACGGGCTATAGGCGACAATCAGCGATGGGCCCGGATAGGACTCGGCCTCGTGAAACACCTTGAGGGTGTGCACATCCTTGGCCCCATAGGCCACCTGAGCGACATAGACATGGCCGTAGTCCATGGCCAGACGGGCCAGGTCCTTCTTGGCCGTGGTCTTGCCGCCGGCGGAGAACTTGGCCACCGCGCCGAGTGGTGTGGCCTTGGAGGTCTGACCACCGGTATTGGAATAGACCTCGGTATCCAGGACCAGTATGTTGACGTCGTAAGGCAGTGCCAGGACATGATCCAGGCCGCCGTAGCCGATGTCATAGGCCCAGCCGTCTCCGCCTATGATCCAGACGCTGCGCCGGATCAGCCATTCGGCCACGACCCTGAGTTCGGCCGCCTGCGGCTGGTTCAGCCCATCGAGTTTGTCCAGCAACATCGCCACTCGCCGACGCTGGGCCTGGATACCGGCTTCATCGCTCTGCCCGGCATCGACCAGGTCGGCGACCAGGTCGGCGCCCAGGTTGTCGGCCAATCCCCGCACCAGCGCCCGGGCATAGTCCATCTGGTGATCGGCGGCCAGGCGCATACCCAGGCCGAACTCGGAGTTATCCTCGAACAGCGAGTTGGACCAGGCCGGACCGCGCCCTTCGGCGTTGGCGGTATAGGGCGTGGTCGGCAGGTTGCCGCCATAGATCGACGAACAGCCGGTGGCATTGGCGACCAACATGCGGTCACCGAACAACTGGGTCGCCAGCCGGATATACGGCGTCTCGCCGCAACCGGGGCAGGCGCCGGAAAACTCAAACAGCGGATCAAGCAGCATCGAGCCGGGGATCGTGGTGTGTTTGATCGCGCTCCGGTCGAACTCGGGCAGGGCCAGAAAAAACGCCAGGTTGGCCCGTTCCAGGTCACGCAATTCCGCTGTGATCGGCGCCATGTTGAGCGCCCGGCGTGAGACGTTCGACTTGTCGTGAATCGGGCAGGCCTCGACACAATCGCCGCAGCCAGTGCAATCCTCGGCCGCCGTCTGATAGCCGATATGGGTGCCGGCCGGGTAATCCTTACTCTTGGCCGGCGCCTGCTTAAAGGTCGCGGGCGCGGTAACGGCGGCCTCGGCGGTGAAGGCGCGCGCCCGAATGGCCGAATGTGGGCAGACGAACACGCACTTGCCACACTGGGTACACAGGTCGGGCTCCCAGACCGGGATGGCCAGGGCAATGTTGCGTTTCTCGTACTTCGAGGTGCCAGTCGGGAAGGCCCCATCCGCCGGCATCCGCGATACCGGCAGGCTATCGCCCCGGCCCATAAAGATAGGCAGGGTAAGCTCGCGCACGAAGGTCGGCAGGTTGTCCGCGACTGCGTCATGGCTCGGCACCGGCGACTCACTGGCGGCAGCGTCGGGCGCCACCGCGATCTCGCGCAGATGCGCCAGGGTCATGTCGATGGCCTTGAAGTTCATCTCGGCCAGCCGTTTACTTTTGTGGCCATAAGTCTTATCGACCGCCTGCTTGATCGCGGCGATGGCCACATCGTGCGGCAGGATGCCGGAGATGGCGAAGAAGCAGGTCTGCATGATGGTATTGATGCGTCGACCCATGCCGGCGGCCTCGGCGACCTGGTAGGCGTCGATGGCGTAGAGCCGCAGCCTCTTCTGGCGAATCTGCATCCGCATCGGTTCGGGCAGGCTGGCCCAGACATCCTGGGCCGGCGTATTAAGCAGGAACACCCCGCCCGGCGCGGCCTGTTCGAGCAGGTCGTAACGCGCCACGAACATGGTCTGGTGACAGGCCACGAACTGGGCCATGCCGGGCTCGATCAGATAGGCCGAACGAATCTTGTCGGGGCCGAAACGCAGGTGTGAGATGGTCACCGCGCCCGACTTCTTGGAGTCGTAGACGAAGTAGCCCTGGGCATGAAGGTCGGTGGTCTCGCCGATGATCTTGATCGAGTTCTTGTTAGCCGACACGGTGCCGTCCGCGCCCAGTCCCCAGAACAACGCCGACTGGCAGTTGCGGGCGGCGGCGGTGCGGAAATCCCTATCCCAGGCCAGCGACAGATTGGATACGTCGTCATGGATGCCAATGCTGAACTCATGCCGACCGAGCGGCGCCGAAAGCGTGTCGAATACCGCCTTGACCATGCCCGGCGTGAATTCCTTGCTGCCCAGACCATAGCGGCCGCCGATCACGCGCGGCAGGGGCCGGCCGACAGCGGCCGCCTGAGCCAGGGTGGTCAATACGTCCTTGTACAGCGGTTCGCCGTCGGCGCCGGGCTCCTTGGTCCGGTCCAGCACGGCAACCGCCCGCGCGGTATCCGGCAACGCCGCCAGAAACCCCGCTGCCGACCAGGGCCGATACAGCCGGACCTTGACCAGACCGACCAACTCGCCGCCCGCGGCCAGGTGCAGCACGGTCTCTTCGGTCGTCTCGGCGCCGGAACCAATTATCACGATAACCCGCTCGGCTGCCGGCGCGCCGACGTAATCGAACAGCCGGTAGCGGCGGCCGGTCAGCTTGGCGAAGCGGTCCATGGCGCCCTGCACGATGCCGGGGAAGGCCGTGTAAAAAGGGTTGCCGCGCTCGCGGCCCTGGAAGAACACATCCGGGTTCTGCGAGCTGCCGCGGATAACCGGGTGTTCCGGCGACAGCCCGCGCCGGCGGTGGTCGGCCACCAGTTCCCGATCGATCATGGCCCGGATAACGTCGTCCTCGACCGCGACGATCTTGCTCACCTCGTGCGAGGTGCGAAAGCCATCGAAGAAGTGCAGCACCGGTACCCGGCCGGCCAGCGTGGCGGCCTGGGCGATCAGGGCGAAGTCCTGCGCCTCCTGGCCGCTGTTGGCGGCCAGCATGGCGAACCCGGTGGCGCGGCAGGCCATTACATCGCTGTGATCGCCGAAAATCGATAGCGCATGGCTGGCCAGTGCTCGCGCCGCGACATGGATGACCAGGGCGGTCAGCTCGCCGGCGATCTTGTACAGGTTGGGGATGAACAGCAACAGACCCTGGCTGGAGGTAAAGCTGGTGGCCATGGCGCCGCCGGTCAGGGCGCCGTGCAGCGCCCCAGCGGCACCCCCCTCGCTTTGCATCTCTATCACCTTGGGCACGTTACCCCACAGGTTGGGTAGCGACTTCGAGGCCCATTCGTCAGACCATTCGCCCATGGTGGACGAGGGTGTGATGGGATAGATGGCGATGACCTCGTTGAGCCGATAGGCCATGCGGGCGACGGCTTCGTTGCCATCCATCATCAGCGTCGTTTTATTGCTCATCGACTGTCTCTCCATGCCCAACCTTCAACGTATCCTGACCTGCACCAGTTCCTTGCCATCGGGATCGGCGACGTGCACTGCGCAAGCGATGCACGGATCGAAGCTGTGGATAGTACGGAGGATTTCGATCGGCTGTTTCGGGTCATAGAGCGTATGCCGATCCTGGAGCGCCGCCTCGTAGGCGCCGGGCTGGCCGGCGGCGTCACGCGGGCCGGCGTTCCAGGTACTCGGCACCACCGCCTGGTAGTTGGCGATGCGGCCGTCTTCGATGACGAGCCAATGCGCCAGACCGCCGCGCGGCGCCTCGGTGAAGCCGGCGCCCTGGGCGTGTTTTGGCCAACTGGCCGGGTCCCATTTGGTGTCGTTGAAGGTCCTCAGATCGCCGGCCTTGATGTTGGCCATCAGGCTGTCAAACCAGCCCTGCATGGCCTCGACGATGATCTTCGATTCCAGGGTGCGGGCGGCGGTGCGGCCCAGGGTGGAGAACAGCGCCTCGGTGCCGACACCCAGGGTTTTTAGCGTGTAACCGACCAGTTCCCGGGTCTGTTTATGACCCTTGGCGTAGAGCATCAGCACCCGGGCCAGCGGCCCAACCTCCATGGCCTTGCCGTTCCAGCGCGGCGATTTCATCCAGGAATACTTGGCATCGACATCGAGGTGTTCATAGGGCGGTTTGGGGCCGGTGTAATTGAACTCAGTCTCGCCGGCATAGGGGTGCAGGCCCTTGGTGTCGCCGACGCTGTACCGGTACCAGGAGTGGGACACATATTCCTGTATCTGCTCCGGATCATGCAGATCGACCGGGTGGAGCGTGCTCAGGTCGCGATTGAGGATCACACCGCGCGACAGGAAGAAGGTGTCCGGCGAGTTCATGTCCTGGGTGGGGAAATCGCCATAGCAGAGGAAATTGCCCAGACCTTCGCCGCGTGCCGCCCAGTCCTTGTAGAAACCGGCAATGGCCAGGGTATCCGGCAGGTAGACCTGATCGACGAATTCGCGCATCTGGTTAATGACGTTCTGGACCGTTTGCAGACCGACCATGCTGACCGCCGTGGCCTCCTGACCGCCGCGATAGTGCGGGCCATTGCCGTGACCGGGGTGACTGGGGTCGATACTGATCGCGCAGGGTACGCCGCCGACCAGAAAATTGGGGTGCGGGTTCTTGCCGCCGAAGATCGCGTGCAGCTTGACCGCGTCGCGCTGCCAGGCCAGTGCTTCGAGATAATGGGCGACCGCCATCAGGTTGGCCTCGGGCGGCAGTTTGTAGGCCGGATGACCCCAGTAACCGTTGGCAAAGATGCCCAACTGGCCGCCTTCGACAAACCCCTTCAGTTTTTTCTGTACGTCGGCAAAGTAACCGGGCGAGGACTTGGCATAGCCGCTGATGCTTTGCGCCAGTTGCGAGGTCGCCTTGGTGTCGGCCTTTAAGGCCGACACCACATCCACCCAATCCAGGGCGTGCAGGTGGTAGAAGTGCATGACGTGGTCATGGACGAACTGGGCCGCGATCATCAGGTTGCGGATGAGCTGGGCGTTGGCCGGGATCGGGTATTTCAGGGCATCCTCCACCGCCCGGATGGAGGCGATGGCATGGACCAGGGTGCAGACGCCGCAGATGCGCTGCGTGTACGCCCAGGCATCGCGCGGATCGCGGCCGCGCAAGATGATCTCGATGCCGCGCACCATGGTCCCGGCGCTGGAGGCGCGGGTAATCCGGCCGGCGGCGTCAGTCTCTGCCTCGATGCGCAGATGGCCCTCAATGCGGGTGATGGGATCGACAACGACTCGATGGCTTGCGGTCATGGCGTTGCTTTCATGAATTCAGCAGGTCGTAAAGGATGCGGTACTGGTTCTCCGCTTCGCGGTTTTCCGTACCGGGCGCCCTCGGCCACCGTCTCGCAGGTACGCGCCAGGCGTGCGGCCATGGCCGCCTCCCAGGCCAGGTTGCTGCCCGGCTCGTCCGGTTTCACACAGCACAGCGCCGCCTTGGCAACGAAGTGACCGGCCTGGGCCGGCCAGTCGGCCTCCTTGCCGCACTGGGTAAAAAGCTCGACCCGCGCACTATTCGCATCCCGATAGGCCGCAGCCAGTTCCGCGTCGCCGACCCCGGCGCGCTTGACCATGCCCAGCGCCGCGCTGACCCGGTTGTCCGGGCACAGCGGCAGCACACTTTCGACAAAGGCCACCACCACCCGACGCTGCTGGTGTATGTCCAGGCCATTCAGCGCCACCTTGAATTCAGCGTCATTGTTGATCCGCATTGCAGTTGCTCCTCAGTCGCTCACCAGGTGATCGGCGATCATTTCGGTCAGCCCAACCACCGGCAGGTTCATCTGGTAATGCTCCAGCCCCTCTTCCAGAACGATGCGGCAATTGGCGCAGGCAGTCACCAGCTGGTCCGGTTTCACCGCATCGAGTTGCGTCTTCTTACGCTTGAATGCAATCAGCCGAATCGCCTCGGCATCGTCGTTGGCCGACACCCCGCCACCGCCCCCGCAACACCAGTTGTATTTACCCGGATCGGCGGTCTCGACGAAGTTGCTTGAGATCATCCGCATCAGATTGCGCGGCTGCTCGATCACCCCGCCCCGTCGCACAAGCTGGCAGGGGTCGTGGAAGGTCAGTCGCTTGTCCCCGAAGCCTTGGGTCTTGAGCAGGCCTTGGGCACGCAACTCGTCAAGCACTTCCAGGATGTGCTTGACCTTGAAGCCATACGGCCGGCCGATCAGGTTGGGGCCTTCCCAGCGCAGGGCGGTGAAGGCGTGGCCGCACTCCGGGCTGATGACCGTCTGCACCTTGAGCCGCTCGGCAGCCTCGACGATACGCAAAACGATGACCCTGGCCAGGTCAGACACGCCGATCTGGATACCGCTGTTGGTGGCCTCGAAAGCGGTCGAGCAGAGGGTCCAGGTCTTGCCCGCTTGCTTCATGATCCGGGTGATTGCGGAGAGGTATTCCGGGAAGTTGATGATCTCCATCGACGACAGCAGCACCATGTACTCGGCGCCCTCCTGGTCGAGCGGCACTGGCAGGCCGGTCACGGCCTCGATGTGGCCGATCTGGGCCTTCAGCGCCGACAGCTTGACGCCCATCGGGCTGCCGATCTCTATCGTGCGCCGGGTCGCCGCCGCCACGCCGGCCGGGGCGTGGCCGGCGATGGCCATGCCCTCGCGCAGCTTGCGGATCATATAGACGATGTCGTTACCGACCGGGCAGACCATGGAGCAACGGCCGCACATCGTGCAACTGTCATAGACCAGGGGTTGCCACTGGGCCAATTCAGCATCGCTCAGCGGCTTGCTCAGACCGACCCATTTGAGTAGCCGGCCGATCAGGGTGTATTCCTGCAGGTAAACCCGGCGCAGCGGCTCCAGCTTGTGGATCGGGGTGTATTTTGGCTCGCCGGTCTCGGTGTAGAACAGACAGGCCTCGGCGCACAGGCCGCAGTGGACGCAACTCGCAAAATAGCTGGCGATGGGCGCGTCGATGACTTCCTTCAGAACATTGACGGCGCGGGATAGTGAAGCGCTCATGGCTCGACCGCCTCAGCCGTGGCCCTGGACAAACCGTATTCGAGTTGGTCTCCGGCGGTATTCGCGGTCGGTCGCACCCCCACTGCGTGGGGTCCATGATCCCTGCTCATACCGCCACCCCCTTTCTGCCACTGGCATCGCCGTTGAACCATCTTGACGGCCAGATGGTGAAGACATGAAACAACTTGGTGAACGGCAGCAGCACCAGCAGCAGTTCGACGCTGAGGATGTGCAGCGACAGGGTCAGGGTATAGGGCAGCAGCAGGTGCCGGGCGGCGAGATAGCCGGTCAGCACCGGCAGGAAGGTTAGCGCCCAGGTGAACCAGTCCTCGAAGGTCGAAAGAAAACGTTTGACCGGCTGGTGGAGCCGTTCCGCCAGGACCACCAGCATGGCCGCCAGGGTCATCACTGCCAGCAAATCGACGAATGGGGAAGGCAGCGCCGGCCAGGACAGGCCAGTCAACTCCCGGATCAGACGGATATGCGGCGCGAACAGCAGCACCACGGCCACCAGACCGATATGAAAACCATAGCCGGCTATATAGGTCAGGCCCGCGCGCTGCATCATGCCGGGTATTGGTATGGAACGGTGCCACAGGGTATGCCAACCCGACGCGCCCGGTACATGGCGCGGCTCGGCCAGGTCCGGCTTGCGGCCCAGGCCATAAATCTCGATCAGCCGCCACACCGTACCCAGCAGGAAGATGAAAACGGCAAGTTGCAGTCCGCTGCCGCGCACCCAGTTGAACAGTTGTGCTGCATCCATGGCTTGCCCCCTACTTTTCCAGATCGGCCGGCGTGGCCGTCTGGTGGTCCGTCCTGGCGACGGACTTCTTGGCCCGATTGGCAAAGGCCACTGCGACGCCAACCCCGGCGCCGATTGCCACCGCCTTGGCCGCCACCTTCAGTGGCTCGGCCGGCATGGACAGGGCGCGGTAAAAACCACCCGCGTCCCAAAAACCCGGCTCCGAACAACCCAGGCAGCCATGCCCGGACTCGATCGGAAAAGATGTGCCGTCGTTCCACTTGGCGGTCGCGCAGACATTATAGGTCACTGGCCCCTTGCAGCCCAACTCGAACAGACACCAGCCCTTGCGCGCACCTTCGTCATCAAAGGTCTTGGCAAACTTGCCCTGATCGTAGAACGGCCGGCGATAACAGCGATCGTGGATGGTCTCGCCATAGAAGGCCAGCGGCCGCCCCAGCTTATCCAGTTCGGGCAAGGTGCCAAAGGCCAGGTAGTGGGCCAGCACGCCAGTCATCACCACCGGGATGGGCGGACAACCGGAGATATTGACCACCGGCTTGTCCTTCACCAGTTCGGAGATGGCCACCGCGCCGGTGGGATTGGGCTGCGCCTTGGGCAGACCACCGAAGGCCGCGCAGGTGCCGACCGCCACCACCGCCGCCGCGCCCTTCACCGTATCCATCAGCATGTCATGGTTGGAGATGCCGGCGATGGTGGAGTAGACCCCGCCATCCTTCATCGGCACCGAGCCGTCCACTACCAGCAGGTATTTGCCCCAGTTCGCCTGCATCGCCGCCGCACGGGCCGCCTCGGCGGCCTCACCAGCGGCAGCCATGAGGGTGTGGTGATAATCCAGGGAGATGCTGTCGAAGATCAGGCCTTCCAGTGTGGGCGTGTGGGAGCGGCTGATGGACTCGGTGCAGCCAGTGCATTCCTGAAATGAAAGCCAGATCACAGACGGTCTGGAGGCCTTGGCCAGCGCCTCGGCGAAGGCACGACCAGCCGTTGGTGGCAAGGCCATCAACGACGCCAAGGTGGCGCAATACTTGATAAAGGCGCGCCGGGACACACCATGGCGCGCCAGATTGTCGATCAATAGGCTTGATTCTCCGCTCATAAGAACACGCTCCCATGTGACCGAAAAGGGAAAACGACCCTATCAGTTTAGTTCAGTCATCAATATTTACCGATTTCAAAAGCACGTGTTCAGGGCGCGGTCAACGAGACTGGTCACGCCAGGCTCCGACTAGCTGTTCGATGTATTCGCAAACCAGTGGCACGGCAAGGGCAACTTTTGTGCTCAGCGCCTCGCCCCAGTCGACCTTTTCCGGCTGGATGGCCAGCAAGGCCCGACGCTCCGGCCAGTGTCCGGTCAGTCGGGCAATCGCCATCAGGTCGAGCAGGCCGACTTCGTGGACACTGGATTTCCGATTGCTGGCCAGGAAGGCATCCATGGCCTCGCCTTCGAACACCCGCACCTCACCCGGCGCGGCTTTGAGTTCGGCGGCATCCACCACCACCAGCGCCTCAGCCGCATCGATGGGGCCGGCCAGGGTGAAGCTCAAGGTCCCGCCATCCAGCAGTTCAATCTCATCCTCCGGCGCGAAACAACCCGCCAAGGCCCGGACGACATGGACGCCGACGCCTTCGTCGGTCAGTAGGGTGTTGCCGATGCCCAGTATCAGTATCTTCATCGTCCGCACCCTATCTGAGCAGCAAGGGGAAGACAATCTAAGGGCCTGTCCGGATATGTGGCGCTTTACAGTTACGACAAAGGCGCCAACATGGCCGTGGTGCTGGCAGTCCGACACCAACGATAGGATGAATATCGCTGACCAGGTGTCCGGCCTCGCACGACGCGGCGGGTCGCCATGGCGTAGCGGGTTGACAAGCCATTCCAGCTGTCGGACTTCACCCTGCTCGGCCCAACCACTCACGCCTGCGTTGTGCCTCGCGGCC
>JAIMKU010000042.1 GCA_020692235.1 Hydrogenophilus sp. | reverse complement strand
CGTTCAGACAATTTTTCGCTTCGATTCTTCAAGTCCGACAGGCTCCTGGAATAAGACTAAGATGCGCCATCTTCTTAACCGCCGAACCCCATGATCGGCTTACTGATCGTCGCCCACGGTAGCTTGGGCGAGAGCCTAATCCAATCGGCCGCCTTCGTGCTCGGTGAGCGCCCGGTCGGCCTCGGTGCCATCGACCTGATGAGTTACCCCAACACCGACGCCATGCTCGCCGCCGCGCGTGGCCAGATCGAGACTCTCGATACCGGTGATGGCGTGCTGGTACTGACCGATATGTATGGCGCCACGCCGTGCAATATCGTCTGCAAGCTGTTGCGTCCAGGCAAGCTGGAGGTGGTAGCCGGGGTGAACCTGCCGATGTTGCTCAAGGCCCTGTCCAATCGTCATGAAGACATCGCCCTGCTGGCCGGCCAGGTGGCCAACGGCGGGCGGGCCGCTATTATTCACATTCGTTTCGACCACTGCGATGCTTGAGCGCGAGGTGCGAATCATCAACGAACTGGGCCTCCATGCCCGAGCCTCGGCCTGCCTGACCCAGACCGCCGCCCGCTACCGCTCCGAGGTCTGGGTTGCCCGCAAGGGTCGCCAGGTCAATGGCAAGAGCATCATGGGCGTCATGATGCTGGCCGCCGCCAAGGGTTCCAGCATCGTGGTGACGACCGAAGGCGAGGACGAGGCGGAGGCCATGGAAGCCATCGTCGCGCTGATCGAAAACAAATTCGGAGAGGCCGAGTGACCTTTACCCTGCATGGCATCGCCATCTCTGGCGGCTATGCCATCGGCCGGGCCCAGCTCTATTCGCACGACCGACTGGAAGTGCCCCATTACGTGTTGCGCAAGGCCGACATCGGCTCGGAGGTAACGCGCTTCGACGCCGCCGTGGCCGAGGTCCGGGCCGAGTATGGCTATCTGAGCGAGCACATCCCGGAGGGTGCGCCGTCGGAGTTGGCGGCCTTCCTCGACCTGCATACGTTGATCCTCGACGACGCCATGATCTCCCAGGCCCCCAAGGGCTTGATCCGGCAAACGGCCTGCAACGCCGAATGGGCCCTGGCCCAACAGACCGAGGCCTTGCTGGCCCAGTTCGAAAGCTTCGAGGATGCTTACCTGCGCGAGCGTCAGCAGGACGTCAAACAAGTCGCCGACAAGCTGCTCAAGGCACTGCTTGGCCATCCCGGCCAGGCACCGATGAAGGTCTCGGACGAACCCACCATACTGGTTGCTCACGATCTGTCGCCCAGCGACATGGTGCTGTTCAAACGGCACACCTTCGCCGGCTTCATCACCGACCTGGGCGGCACGACCTCGCACACCGCCATTCTGGCGCGCAGCCTGAACATCTCGTCGGTCATGGCGCTGCACCACGCCCGTTCCCTGATCCAGGAAGGCGACGTGCTGATCGTCGACGGCATCGCCGGGGTGGTGGTCGTCAACCCGGACCAACTGATACTGGATGAATACCAGCTGCGCAGCGATCAATGGCGGCTGGAACAGCAGAAGCTCAAGCGGCTGAAGTCCAGCCCATCGGCCACCCTGGACGGCGAGGTGGTGGAGCTGCTGGGCAATATCGACCTACCCCAGGACGTGTTCGACGCCCTGGACGAGAATGTGGCGGGTATCGGCCTGTTTCGCAGCGAGTTCCTGTTCATGAACCGGCCCGACCTGCCCCCCGAGGATGAGCAGTTCGAGGCCTATCGCGACGTAGCCGCGGCGATGAAGGGCCGACCGGTGGTGATCCGTACCCTGGACTCGGGCGCCGACAAGTCGCTCGACTGGATGTCGGAGGTCAGCGTGAACCCGGCCCTGGGGCTACGCGCCATCCGCTTTTGTCTGGCCGAGCCGCGCCTGTTCGTCACTCAGCTTCGGGCCATCTTGCGCGCCAGCCACTATGGCCAGGTGCGGATTCTGATCCCCATGCTGTCCAGCTTGGACGAACTGGATCAGACGTTGGAGCTGATTGCCCTGGCCAAGGCGGAACTAGAGCGGGAAGGTCAGCCGTTCAATCCCGGTGTGCCCATCGGCGGCATGGTCGAGATCCCGGCCGTGGCGCTGGCGGCCGAATGGTTCGCTCAAAAACTGGATTTCCTGTCGATTGGCACCAACGACCTGATTCAGTACACCCTGGCCATCGACCGCACCGACGACGCGGTGGCGCACCTGTATGACCCGCTGCATCCGGCGGTACTTCAGTTGCTGGCGCATACCCTGCGAGTGGGGCAGAGGCTCAAACGGCCGGTGTCGGTGTGCGGCGAAATGGCGGGTGACCCGAAGATGACCCGGCTGTTGCTGGGTCTGGGACTACGCAGCTTTTCCATGCACCCGGCCCATCTGATGGCGGTCAAGCAGCAGATCATGCATAGCCACCTATCCAGTCTGACGCCCTTGGCGGCCAAACTGCTCAAGGCCGGTCGGCCAGACCGTATCCAGACCTACCTGGAGCGGATCAACGCCTTATAAGGCAAGACCCGTGAAACTGTCCTCGTGTGGACGATTTTTCGCCTTTTTATTTTTCAAGTCCGAATTGCTGGAAACCGCTGGTCTTGTTCTTGACCCTGGAATCGAGGCGCAGCAAACCCTGGTCCAGGGCATTGTTGAACAGTTCGGAGAGGACCAGAAACAGTTGTCCTTGATAGGGTTTGAGGGCCTGAATCTGGTTCATGAAGCCGAGCACGGCAGGGACCACGTCCACTGTGCGTAGCTCGGACGCACCCCAGCTCAACTCCAGACGCCAGTCCGTGGCGGGTTCGGCCACGTTGTCGGCAGCGGCCCGAGTCAGGCGCAGCGCCTGACGGCGCTCGATCGGCGCCTGTATGACGAGGGCCGACAGGTCGTCATGCCCCGGTCGTCCCGCGAGATGCCTTAGCACGGCCGTTTTCAGTGCTGCCAGACGTTGCCCCTCGGGCGCGGCGCCGAGCAGCGCCTCGATGCCCGCCAGGCCGAGCATTTCGCCAGCCGGATTTTCGGCCTCGACGATGCCGTCCGAAAACAGCGCCAATTCGCCCGGCTGGTCATACTCGACGGTCTCAACCGCAGTATCGAACTGGTCGGGCGGCAATACGCCCAGCGGCAGATGACGCGAGGGCCAGCGTCCGGCAACCCGGCCGTCGTGGTCCAGCAGCAGGATATCCGGGTTGCCGCCGTTCCAGACCTCGATGGTCTGGTTGCGGACATCCAGTGCAACCAGACTGGCGGCCACGAAATGTCCGGACGGCAGAAAGGATTTTAGCTTGCGATTCAGTTCACTGGCGATGGTGTCGATCGGGAAGCCCTTGGCCGCCATGGCGTAGAAGACCTGGGTCAGGGGTAGTGCGCTCAGGGCTGCGGCCAGACCGTGGCCAGAGGCATCGGCAAGCATGGCATAGAGGGCATCGTCCGGGCCGCGCGCGGCGCAAACGAGGTCGCCGCTGAAGCTGTCGGCCGGGATATTGAGCCAGCGCAGCATCGGGTCGCGCAAGCCATCGGCGGCCAACAACCGGCCGACCATCGGCTGGGCAGGGCGCGCATCCGGCGGGCGACCTCAGATGCCGTCCAGTCCAGGCAGCGTAACGGCCATGAAGATCAGGTCGGAATCGGCGGTCCGATAGTGTTCCACCGCCTCAATGCCGTCCTGGGCAATCGTCACCTCATGGCCCAACTCATCAGCGATCGTCGCGATCCGTTCAGCACCGTCCAGGGCGGCGTCGACAACAAGTATTTTTAGGTGCACGGTAACGAATCGGGCCAGGTTTATTGATTGGCCGCCAGGCAGCCGGGCCATGCGGCTCATTCAGGACTTGGCCAGCATGGCCTGTAATTCGCCCTTTTGATACATTTCGCGCATGATGTCCGCGCCACCGACGAATTGACCGTCGATATAAAGTTGAGGATAGGTCGGCCAATGGGCGTAGTCCTTGGCGGCCTGGCCAAGCTCGGGGTCGGTCAGAACGTCGATGGCGTAAAAGTCATGCACTCCGCAGGCCTTCAATACCTGCACCGCCGTGCCGGAGAAGCCGCATCGGGGAAACTGGGGCGTGCCCTTCATGACCAGCACCACGGGGTGACTGGTGACCAACTCGTGCATCTTGGTTTGCGTATTCATGATTGATCTCGATATACCCAATGATAATTGTCGGGAATTATACCCATCGCCAGCGCCTGGCCACAAGCCGGCTTTAGCGCACCGGACGGGCCAACAGCCAGATGCCGATTATCAGCATCGGCACGCAGAGCCATTGCGCGGTGGACAAGTCGAATGGCAGAGCGCCGAAAATACCCGGGTCCGGGTGGCGGAAGAACTCGGCGCTGAAACGCAATACGCCATAACCGAGCAGAAACAGGCCCGAGACCCGGCCAAGCGCGCGTGGCCGGGCGGCGTAGAGCCAGACAATGGCAAACAGCAGCAGGCCCTCGCCGGCGGCCTGATAAAGCTGCGATGGGTGGCGCGGAATCATGTCGACTTGCGGGAAGATCATCGCCCAAGGCAGGCCGGGGTCGGCCGGCCGGCCCCATAGTTCACCGTTGATGAAGTTGCCGATACGACCGAACATCAATCCGCTGGGGACCAGCGGTGCGACGAAATCGGCGATCTGCAGGAAGCTGCGCCCAGTCTTGCGGGCGAACCAGGCCAGGACGATCATGACGCCGATCAGGCCACCATGGAAGCTCATGCCGCCCTTCCAGACGGCGACGATCTCGGTCGGATGGCTGAAGTAGTACCCCGGCTCGTAGAACAGGACCTCGCCCAGACGGCCGCCGATCACCACGCCCAGGACGCCATAGAACAGCAGGTCGTCGATCATGTCCCGGTTCCAGCCCAGTTCCGGCCGGCGTTTGGCGTGCAGGCGGCCCAATATGATAAAGGCGATGAAGGCCAGCACATACATCAGGCCATACCAGCGTATGGCCAGCGGCCCGATAGCCAGCGCGATCGGGTCGAATTGCGGATGAATCAGCATATCGGGGCGCCTGGTGGTGTTAAAATTGACAGGATTATAGGTCCTGTAAGGTGACAGTCATGCCTCGTTATCGTTCATACACCACCACCCATGGCCGCAACATGGCCGGCGCCCGCGCCCTCTGGCGGGCCACCGGCATGAAGGAAGGCAATTTCGACAAGCCGATCATCGCCATCGCCAATTCGTTCACCCAGTTCGTGCCCGGTCACGTCCACCTGAAGGACCTGGGTCAGATGGTGGCGCGCGAGATCGAGGCGGCCGGCGGCGTGGCCAAGGAGTTCGACACCATCGCCATCGACGACGGCATCGCCATGGGTCACGGCGGCATGTTGTATTCGCTGCCGTCGCGTGACCTGATCGCCGACAGCGTCGAGTACATGTGCAATGCCCACTGTGCCGACGCCCTGGTGTGTATCTCCAACTGCGACAAGATCACCCCCGGCATGCTGATGGCCAGCCTGCGCCTCAACATCCCCACGGTGTTCGTTTCCGGCGGCCCGATGGAGGCGGGCAAGGTGGTATTGAGCGGCAAGACCATCATGCTCGATCTGGTCGATGCCATGGTGCAGGCGGCCGACAGCCAGTGTTCAGACGCCGATGTAGCCGCCACCGAACGCTCGGCCTGTCCCACCTGCGGCTCCTGTTCCGGCTTGTTCACCGCCAACTCGATGAACTGCCTGATGGAAGGGTTGGGCCTGGCGTTGCCGGGTAACGGCACACTGGTGGCCACCCATGCCGATCGCAAGGCGCTGTTCCTGCGTGCCGGCCGCCTCGCGGTCGAGTTGGCCAAACGCTATTACGAGGGCGAAGACGAATCGGTGTTGCCGCGTTCCATCGCCAGCCTTGCCGCCTTTGAAAATGCCATGGCCCTCGACATCGCCATGGGCGGCTCCACCAACACCGTGCTGCATCTGCTGGCCGCGGCGCAGGAGGCGGGGGTGAACTTCACCATGAAGGATATCGACCGGCTGTCACGCAAGGTGCCCAACCTCGCCAAGGTGGCGCCCAGCACCCAGCAATACCACCTGGAAGACGTGCACCGCGCCGGTGGCGTCATGGCCATACTCGGTGAACTCGACCGGGCCGGGCTGATACACAGCGCCGTGTCCACGGTGCATAGCCCGAGTCTGGGTGAGGCCATGCGCATCTGGGATGTGGCCGGCAGTGTCGACGCCGCCGTTTCCGGGTTTTATCGGGCGGCCCCCGGCGGCGTACCCAGCCAGGTCGCCTTCAGTCAGGACCGGCGTTACGCCGAGCTCGACCGCGACCGCGCCCAGGGTTGCATCCGCGACCGGGCCCATGCCTATTCACAGGATGGCGGCCTGGCCGTGCTCTACGGCAACCTGGCCGAGGACGGCTGCATCGTCAAGACCGCCGGCGTCGATGCCAGCATACTCAAGTTCAACGGCCCGGCCCGGCTGTTCGAAAGTCAGGAGGCGGCCGTTGAGGCGATACTGGGCGACCGGATCAAGGCCGGCGATGTCGTCGTCATCCGCTATGAAGGCCCGCGCGGCGGCCCCGGTATGCAGGAGATGCTGTATCCCACCTCCTATCTCAAATCGAAGGGGCTGGGTAAGGCCTGCGCCCTGATTACCGATGGCCGTTTTTCCGGTGGCACCTCCGGCTTGAGTATCGGCCATGTCTCACCCGAGGCGGCCGAGGGCGGCAACATCGGCCTGGTCGAGGAGGGCGACAGCATCGAGATCGATATCCCCAACCGCAGTATCCGTCTTGCCATCGCCGAGGCCGAGTTGACCCGGCGCCGGCAGGCAATGGAGGCCAAGGGCCGTGAGGCGTGGCGGCCGCTGGGCCGTGACCGTCCGGTCTCGGCCGCCCTGCGCGCCTATGCCGCCATGACCACCTCCGCCGCCTTCGGTGCGGTGCGCGATGTCAGTCAGGTGGAACGCCAAGGCTGAGCGCCAACCCATAAACAACCACAAGGAGCGATTCATGAACCTGGCCGACCTCAACAACCGCTTCGGCTTGCCCACCCTGAAATTCGTCGAGGGCCCCGGTGGCCTGGGCTTCGCCGAGATCGACAACGCCGGCGGCGTCGCCACGCTCTGTTTGCAAGGCGCGCATGTGGTGAGCTGGTGGCCAAAGTCCGCGGCAGAGCCGGTGATCTGGGTGTCGGAGGCGGCGAAATACGGCCCCGGCAAGTCCATCCGCGGTGGCGTGCCGGTTTGCTGGCCATGGTTCGGGCCCCATGCCAGCGACAAGGCCTTCGGACTGGGGTCTCAGTGCATCGGCCGCTTGATGAAGTTCACCACCTGGGCCGCGCCAGGTCCATGCGACGCGCCAGTGGAACACGCGCCCTCGGTCTCCGGGGCGAAGCCGGTGGCCTCGTAAAGCAGGTTTATCACGTCGACCCAGTGTCGTTCCTTGGCCATCTGTAGCGCGGTGCGACCGGCCTCGTTAATCGCACTCGGGTCGGCACCCGCCTCCAGCAAGACCTCGCACACCGCGCCTTCGCCGCCGCCGGCGGCCAACATCAGCGGTGTGATGCCGAAATGGATGGTGGCATTGACATTGGCGCCGGCGTCTATCAGTGCCTTCGCGACTGGGGCGAAGCCGGTATCCAGTTCATGGTTGTAGGCTGCCTTGAACAGCGCGGTCCAACCGTTAGCGTCGGTGGCGTTGGCGTCGGCGCCCGCCGCCAGCAGGACTTGCACGACTTCAAGGTTGCCGCTATGTGCTGCGGCCATCAGGGCGGTCGCGCCGTCTTCATCGGCCCAGTCGGGCTTTATGCCGGCCGCCAGCAAACGCTGGATGGTTTCGGCGTCACCGGTTTGGGCGGCGCTAAGCAGTGCTGTGGACATCGTTAAGCTCCTATCGTGTATTCCCGACAATTATAATCAACTATTATTGAAATGGAAGAGTTTATTGATTCGCTTTCAGGGCCGACAGACTAGCCAGGTTGCCACGCAGTGAGTAGACATCGAAACCGCGCTGGTTCAACAGAAAGGCCGCCGCCGTGCTGCGTCGGCCGGTCTGGCAGACGGTGATGTATTGGCGATTGTTCGGCACGCTCGCAACCTGGGCGCGCAAGTTGCACAAGGGCAGGTTGAGGCTGCCGGGCAAGCCATCCTCGTCGTATTCGCCGGAGGTCCTTACGTCGATGATCCCAGCGCCGGCCTTGACCATACCCGGGACCTCCATCGGGCTGACCCTGGGGACCAGCGAGGCCATCAGCAGCGAGTTGAAATCGGTTATCGACAAGCGCATGAGCACGCCATCCTCGGCCATGACCACTGTGGCATTGCGGGGCTCGTTGGACAGCAAGGCCTCCTCGCCGAAGCCGTCGCCCGGACCCAGTTCCGCGACCAGGGCCGGCGTCTCGTCACGAAAGGCCCGCAAGACCTGCGCCCGCCCGCGCCGTATCAGGTAGTAATAATCGCCGTGGTCGCCTTGCCTGATAATCGTCTCGCCAGCCTTGACGTCCTGCGGCCGAAGCTGGCTGAGCAAGGCCAGCAAGTTATCCTCCAGAACCTTCTTGAAGGCTGGATTGGAGAAGATGCGAAACATCCACTCGGGGTCGTCGCCCTCGATGACCGTTACCCCATAGGCGGCGGTATGGTCGGCGGCGAGCAGGCTGTCCAGAAGGTCTTCGTTGATCACCGCGACCTTGGCCTTCGAGCCCGCCGCAGCCGTGTAACGGCGGGGTTTGAGGCGGGAAAGCGGCATTTGGGCGGCATCGCTGTCGGCCCGTATCAAGATGGCCTGGCTGTTATCGTCGGAGCGTAGCGAAATAGTCCCATCCAGCAGGAAATAGATGTTCGGGTCGTTATCGCCACGGTTGAACAAGACATCGCCAGAACCCAGGGTTCTAGTTGTAAAACGTCTCGCAACCTGAGTCAGACCGTGGTCACTCAATGATTTTAACAGCGAAAAGGATTGCAACAGTTTCGCGTCAAGCGTGGTATTAAAGCCCCCCTAATAATGGCCAGATGGCATCCACACGCGCCTTGACCGCAGCGTCCATGGTGATCGGCCTGCCCCATTCGCGGCTGGTTTCGCTCGGCCACTTGTTGGTGGCGTCGATGCCCATCTTGGCGCCGAGTCCGGAGATCGGGCTGGCGAAATCCAGGTAGTCGATCGGCGTATTCTCGACGATCAGTACATCGCGGGCAGGGTCGACGCGGGTGGTCATGGCCCAAATAACCTCCTTCCAGTTGCGCACGTTGACGTCATCGTCGGTCACCAGGATGAATTTGGTGTACATGAACTGGCGCAGGAAGGACCACACCCCGAACATAACCCGCTTGGCGTGGCCGGGGTATTGTTTCTTCATACTAACGACGGCCAGTCGGTAACTGCAGCCCTCCGGCGGCAGCCAGAAATCAACGATCTCGGGAAACTGCTTTTGTAACAACGGCATGAACACCTCGTTGAGCGCCTCACCGAGCACGGCCGGCTCGTCGGGCGGTTTGCCGGTATAGGTGCTGTGATAGATCGGGTCGCGGCGCGTGGTGATGCGCTCGACCGTGAATACAGGGAAGCGATCCTGTTCGTTGTAATAGCCGGTATGGTCGCCGAACGGGCCCTCCAGCGCGGTCTCGCCGGGGTGGATGACGCCCTCCAGGATGATCTCGGCCGTGGCCGGGACGTTGAGATCGTTGCCGACGGCCTTGGCGACCTCGGTCCTGGCGCCGCGCAGCAGGCCGGCGAACTGGTATTCGGAAAGCGCGTCCGGCACCGGCGTCACCGCGCCGAGGATGGTGGCCGGGTCGGCGCCGATGGCGACGCAGAGCGGGAACGGTTGGCCCGGATGGGCCTGCTGGAAATCGCGGAAATCGAGCGCCCCGCCGCGTTGGGCCAGCCAGCGCATGATGACCTTGTTCGGGCCGATCACCTGCTGGCGGTAGATACCCAGGTTCTGGCGCGCCTTGTGCGGGCCCTTGCTGATGACCAGGCCCCAGGTGATGAGCGGCCCGGCATCGTTCGGCCAGCAGGTCTGGATAGGCAGGCGGGCGAGATCGACGTCCCGGTCTTCCCAGACCACCTCCTGGCAGGGCGGTGAGCGTACTGTCCTGGGCGCCATGTTGAGCACCTGCTTCAGGATAGGCCACTTCTCCCAGGCGTCGCGCAGGCCCTTGGGCGGTTCCGGCTCCTTCAGGTAGGCGAGCAGTTGGCCGATCTCACGCAACCGGGCCGGGTCTTCCTCGCCCATCCCCAGCGCCACCCGCCGCACGGTGCCAAACAAATTGGTCAGCACCGGCAGGCTATGGCCCTTCGGCCGCTCGAACAGCAGTGCCGGGCCGCCGGCGCGCAGCACCCGGTCGCCGATCTCGGTCATCTCCAGATAGGGATCGACCTCGGTGGTGATGTGCTTCAGTTCGCCGCGCGCCTCAAGTTGGCGGATGAAGTCGCGCAAGTCGGCGTATTTCATCGCCAGCTCAGTCGATGTACTCGAACACCTTGACCACGCGCTTGACGCCAGAGGTGCCGGCGGCCAGATCGGCGGCCTGGTTGCCCTCGGCCTGTTTGACCAGACCCATGAGGTAGACCACGCCGCTTTCGCTAACCACTTTCACCCGGTTGGCATGGAATTGCTTATCGTCGATGAAGCGGGCCTTGACCTTGCTCGTGATGTACGCGTCGTCGCTGTGGGTGGAAAAACTGCTCGGCGCGCCTAGGGTCATTTCGTTGATTACATCGCGGACATTGGTCACGCCGCGCGCGAGGTCTGACACCTGGGTCTTGGCCGCCTCGCTCGGCGCCTGGCCGGTAATCAGCAGCCGGCGGTTGTAACTGGTGAAGCTGGCGTTGACGGCCTCCATGTGGTTTTCCCGCAACTGGTTGCCGGCCTTGAGTTCGATTTCCTCGTCCATGACAAAGGTCGCGCCGGTTCGGCGATCATCGACCATCAGGACGCCGGTTGCGGCGCCGGTGACCGCGACTGCGGCGCAACCGGACAGGGTTGACAGGGCAAGCAGACTCAAAAATAAAACAGAAGCAGAATGGCGCATGTTCAGGTTCCCAATAAAAGTTTGTCGATACAGTCGCACAGGCAGTGAATAGCCAGCAAGTGGCATTCCCATATGCGGGCGGTGGCGTCCACGGGCACACAAATAAGCACATCCTCCTCATGCAGGATTTCGGCCAGATCGCCGCCGTCGCGGCCGGTCAGTGCCACCACGATCATCTCCTTCTCGTGGGCTGCGGTCACCGCCGCCAGGACGTTCCGGGAATAGCCGCTGGCCGAAATGGCCAACAACAAATCCACTGGATTGCCCAAGGCCGATACCTGACGAGCGAATGCCAGACCATAATCGTAATCGTTGCCGATTGCGGTCAACGTGGCCGTGCCGTCGGCCAGTAAGATTGCGGCCAGGCCGGGACGTTCCCGTTCGAAGCGGTTGACCATGGCGGAGACAAAGCGATGTGCCTCGGCCGCCGAGCCGCCGCTGCCGCAGGCCAGCAGCTTGCCGTCGGCCAGCAGGGTCTGGACCATCCGCTCGGCGGCCAGAGCGATCGGCCCGGCCAGGGTCTCGGCGGCGGCCTGGACGATCTGGGCGCTGTCGATGAAGTTCTGTTGGACGTGTTCGGCGAGGTTCATGGCTGGACTCGAATGAGGCGGTCATTATAGTCGAGCCAGGTGGCGGCTAATCGGCCGCCTGGAAGGCGTCCTTGAGCCAGGTTAGTTCCGGACCGTCCAGCAGAACGGCATCGAAACGGCAGGCCGGCAACGAACCCAGTCTCGACAGGTACCAGCGCGCGGCGTGGACTATATGGGCCTGCTTGACGCCGGTGATGCTTGCCGACGCACCGCCAAAGCGGCGGCTGGCGCGCGACCGTACCTCGACGAACACCAGGGTCTTGCCGTCGCGCATAATCAGGTCGATCTCGCCGCCCTTGCAGCGCCAGTTGCGCTCAACCAGGTGCAGGCCGTGCGCCGTCAGATAGACCGCCGCCTGATCCTCAGCCTCTTTGCCGCGCTCCATGGCCCCTCCCTTGCTAAACTGCGAACACGCTAAACCTTGGTCCCCGTTCATGCAACCCAGCGAATTTCGCGCCGCGCCCGGCACCCTGTATATCGTCGCGACGCCGATCGGCAGCCTGCGCGACCTCACCCTGCGGGCGCTCGACATACTCAGGAGCGCCGATCTCATAGCCGCCGAGGATACCCGGGTGAGCGCCGGTCTGCTGGCGGCCTACGGCATCGACGCCAAGTTGTTTTCTTACCGGGAGCACAACGAGCAGGCCGCCTCGGCGGTCTTGCTGGAGCGCCTGCGCGAAGGCAAGAGCGTGGCCCTGGTCAGCGATGCCGGTACCCCCGGCATCAGCGACCCTGGCGCCGTGGTGGTGCGGGCAGCGCGGGCGGCGCATATCCCGGTGGTGCCGCTGCCCGGCCCCAGCGCGGTCGTCACGGCCTTGTCGGCGGCCGGCCTGGAGGCCGGTCACTGGCAGTTCTACGGCTTCCTCCCGCACAAGGCCGGCGAGCGTCGGCGCGAGCTGGAGGCCTTGGCCGATTACCCATGGCCGACCGCGTTCTATGAATCGCCGCACCGGCTGCTGGAAAGCGTGGCCGATATGGTCGCCGTGCTGGGCGGCGAGCGTCGGCTATTCATCGCCCGTGAGCTGACCAAGCGGTTCGAGGAATTCCATGCGGGCCTGCTGAATGAAGCGCTGGACTGGCTGAACGGCGACGAAAACCGCCAGCGGGGCGAGTTCGTCCTCATCGTCTCCGGCTGTCCAGCCGAGGCCGACGACGGCATGAAAGAGGCCGGCCGAGTGCTGGCCATCCTGCTGGAGGAGTTACCGGCCAGCCAAGCGGCCAGGGTGGCGGCGCAGATTACCGGCGCCAGGAAAAATGCGCTGTATGATCTGGCCATGATGAGCCGTGACAAAGCGAAGAGTGACGCATCGTGCAAACCCTGACCCTCACCCGCCCCGACGATTGGCACCTGCACCTGCGCGACGGCGAGGCGCTCGCCGCCGTGTTGCCCGATAC
Source organism: Hydrogenophilus sp. (assembly GCA_020692235.1). Classification (GTDB taxonomy): domain Bacteria; phylum Pseudomonadota; class Gammaproteobacteria; order Burkholderiales; family Thiobacillaceae; genus Parasulfuritortus. The sequence goes on along the minus strand of JAIMKU010000042.1, from coordinate 2,964 downwards.
TGCCCGGCGCTTCGCCCGGGCCATGGTCATGCCCAACCTGAAACCACCGGTGCGTACCGTGGCCGAGGCCGCCGCCTATCGGCAGCGCATCCTGGCCGCGCGGCCGGCGGGCCTGGCGTTTGAACCGCTGATGACGCTTTATCTCACCGACCACACCTCGGTTGAAGAAGTGGCCAAGGCCCGCCGGAGTGGCTTCGTTCACGCGGTGAAGTATTACCCGGCCGGGGCGACCACCAACTCAGACCTTGGCGTGAGCCGCATCGAGAAGGCCTACCCGGCCATTGAGGCCATGGCGGCGCAAGACCTGCCGCTGCTGGTGCATGGCGAGGCGACCGACCCGGCGGTGGATATATTCGACCGCGAGGCGGTGTTTATCGATCGGGTGCTGACGCCGCTGCTGGACCGTTACCCGAAGCTCAAGCTGGTGCTGGAACACGTCACCACCCGGCAGGGTATCGACTTCGTCCGCGCGGCCGGCGCCAACGTGGCCGCCACCATTACCGCCCACCACCTGCTGTACAACCGCAACGCCATGTTCAAGGGCGGCATCCGGCCGCATTACTACTGCCTGCCGGTACTCAAGCGCGAGCAACACCGTCAGGCACTGGTCGATGCGGCGATTTCCGGCAGCCCAAAATTCTTCCTCGGCACCGACAGCGCGCCGCACGCCCGGTCGGCCAAGGAATGCGGCAGCGGCTGCGCCGGCATCTACACTGCCCACGCCGGCATTGAACTGTATGCCGAGGCCTTCGAGGCCGCCGCCGCGCTCGATAAACTGGAAGGCTTCGCCAGCGTTTTCGGCGCGGCATTCTATGGCCTGGCGCGTAACCCGGACACGCTCACCCTGGTGCGTGCGGCCTGGGACGTGCCGGCCGATCTCGACTTCGGCGCCGGTAAGCTGATACCGCTGCGGGCCGGCGAGGCCGTGAACTGGAAAATTCTGGAGTCCTGATATGTCCCAGCAAGACGAAAGTCCCTATTTCAAGTATGTCGTCGACCTGCTCAATCTGCTGCTGGAAAAGGACGGCTCCGACCTGTTCGTCACCGTCGGCGCCGCGCCCGCGTTCAAGATTCATGGTGAGATGACCCCGGTCGGCAGCAAGCCGATCAGCCAGGAACAGGCCGAGGAAATCGTCTCGGCGGTGATGAACGACAAGCAGCGGGCCGAATTCCGCGAGACCAAGGAATTGCAACTTCGCCTTAAGCCTCTCCGGCATCGGTCGCTTCCGCATAAACGCCTACGTCCAGCGCGGCTCGGTCGGCCTGGTGGCGCGTGTCATCAACATAGAGATTCCCACCCTGGAAACCCTGGGTTTGCCACAGACGCTGAACCGGATCGTCAACTTCTTTCCCATGGACCGGCGCAGCCAGTTGCTGATGGACCTGTCGCTCAACCTCAAGGCCGTCATCTCCCAGCGCCTGATTCCCAAGATCGGCGGCGGTCGGGTGCCGGCAATCGAGATCATGATCGTCACGCCGCTGATCTCCGACCTGATACTCAAAGGCGAGGTGCATGAGATCAAGCCGATCATGGCCAAGTCGCGCGACCTCGGTATGCAGACCTTTGGCCAGTCGCTGTTCGACCTCTGCGTCGCCGGCCAGATCGAGCCGGACGTCGCCCTGCGCCATGCCGATTCGGCCAACGACCTGCGCCTGATGCTCAAGCTCAGGGGCGGCGACCCATTCAAGAACGATGACAGCGCGGGCGGCTTGTCCATCGTGTAAACTCCACCTCGGAGTTGGCCAGACAGCCGCTGTGGCAACACAGAGGAAAGTCCGGGCTCCATAGGGCAGGGTGCCAGGTAACGCCTGGGCGCCGCGAGGCGACGGAAAGTGGCACAGAAAATATACCGCCGATGGCCGTCCGCAAGGACGGATCAGGTAAGGTTGAAATGGCGAGGTAAGAGCTCACCGCGTTTCTGGTAACAGAAATGGCACGTTAAACCCCACCCGGAGCAAAGCCAAATAGGCAGGCGTTGAAGCGGCTCGCTGAGCCTGCGGGTAGGCTGCAGGAGGCGACGGGCGACCGTCGTCCCAGATGAATGGCTGTCCACGACAGAACCCGGCTTATCGGCCGACTCCTTTTTTTCACCTCGGGCACTGACCGACGATGAAATTGCTGTCCAGCGGTTTTTCAACACCAAATCGCTCATTGCAAAGGCACATAGAAGGCCTATGTAATAGCCGGCCAAATACCGTTGAAAACGCAGTAAAGGCTTAACTTTGGCAATGACCGAAAATCAGAACCCCGAACAAAAAGCCCGCGACACCATCGACGCGCAGCTCAAGCAGGCGGGTTGGGTCGTGCAGTCGAAAAACAAGTTCGACTTGAATGCCGGGCCGGGCATCGCGGTGCGCGAATACCAGACCGACATCGGCCCGGCGGACTATGTGTTGTTCGTGGACAAAAAAGCGGCAGGGGTCATCGAAGCCAAGAAACAAGACCTCGCGCACAAGATCACCGAAGTGAAAGAGCAAACGGGCGGCTACGCTGCTGCCAAGCTCAAGTGGCTCAACAACAAGGAACCGTTGCCCTTCCTCTATGAAAGCACCGGCATCATCACCCGCTTCACCGATGGCCGCGATCCCAAGCCGCGTTCGCGCGAGGTGTTCAACTTCCACCGCCCGGAAACACTCAAGGAATGGCTGTCGCAGGGCGAATCGCTACGTGCGCGGCTGCACCACATCCCGCCGCTCGCCCCGGACAAACGCCTGCGCGACTGCCAGTACAGCGCCATCGTCAAGCTGGAAGAATCGTTTCAGGCCGACCGCCCGCGCGCGCTGATCCAGATGGCCACCGGCGCGGGCAAGACCTACACTGCCATCACCTCCATCTATCGCCTGCTGAAATTCGCCGAAGGCAAACGCATCCTGTTCCTGGTCAACACGCGCAACCTGGGCGAACAGGCCGAGCAGGAAATGATGTCCTACACTCCGCTCGACGATAACCGCAAGTTCACCGAG
>JAIMKU010000002.1:43038-86446 GCA_020692235.1 Hydrogenophilus sp. | reverse complement strand
ACAAAAATCCTGACACTCCCGATCGAGGTATCGAATGCGTTGCTGTGGCCGAGCGCTTTCCGATACAGCAACAGGCCCTCCGGGTTCTGCAACAGGCCGTTGTTGTGCACCAGGTCGTTCAGGTTCTCGGTGCTGTTGAAAAACTCGTTCGGCTTCATCCCGTCCGGGACCTCGAGCGGGATCGGACGGAATGGGGTGATGATCTCTCTTGGGCAGGGTAGCATGGATTACACTTTATGTGATTAGTTGATATGGGTCGGTAAATACTGTTCGCCGAAACCGGACAGCGATTCGGGTCATCCCAGGATCATTGCAGATTGGGCATCACACGTTTCATATAGCCGTCAAACAACGGTACGGTAAAGCTGTTATCACCATGCGATGGGCTGTACACCATCCCTTTGCTAATTAAGTTTGCCCGAATCGGCGCTACGGCCTGGACATCCCGGTTCAGCAAATGGGCGATATCACCGGAGCGGTGCGGCCCCTCCCCCGGTTCCGCCATAGCACGCAAATACCGCTTCTCTGCCGGCGTGAGTCGATCGAATCGAACCCTGAAAAAGCTGGCGTCCAATTCCTGAATGGCAAATTCGGTTGCTGACACTGCGTCTGCCCTCGTAATGGGTGAAGCATGTGCGCAATGCCAACTGTGCTTACCCCACTAATTGCGGCAGCCCTGCACCTATCAATGCGATGGGGAGCTGCAATTGCGCGCATTTATGAAGCGCTGTAATCAGCGCTGCAAATTGCCCTTCTTCGACGTATTGCAATTCGTCAATAAAGAAAAAAACCGCAGTTTTCTTTTCCTTGGCAGCCCGCCCCAACTCCACGAAGAGATCGACCAAATCATGCTCAAGGTCGCCTGAATCCGCGATGCCGGGTTCGTTTCCCAAATCAATGCCAAATTCGATATCCTGGTATTTAGCCTTCATTGCTCCGACAAATCCGCCAAGCGCCCTGAGTGTTTTCTTTGCCAGTTCGCCTGCCGCAGCGACCCGATCAAGCTTGAGCAATGCCAGCCGCAACGATGGGATCAACAATGCAGGCAATGAACGCCTTTCGGGCGACTCGATCGTTACTACGACAAACCCTCGTGCTTCCGTTTCCTGCGCAATCCGCGTCAAAAGGACCGTCTTCCCTACACCCCGAAGCCCCACCATCAGCAAACTTCTGGCCGCCAAACCATTACGAAGTCGATCCAATGCGATTGCGGCTTTCTCGATGATTTCATCGCGCCCCGCCAGTTCAGGAGGCTGGGTACCTGCACCAGGTGCGTATGGGTTGATTCGCGGGTCCATATTTATTAACCTTACTATGGATTATCAAAAATACATAACCTAAATAAGTTATGTATACATTGTAATCGTCGCATTGGCCGCGAGCGCTCTGTCAAGAATACCGAAACGCAGCCTATACCCCTTTTGTCTACTGCTCGGGCTGCTTGCGCATCGTCCCCGCTACCAGCTTGTACTCATACAGGCGGCAGTCCAGCGGCCCGTTGTGGAGCGGGATGCGCCGGCTGGCCGCGAGCCGCATATGCTTGGGGAATTCGGGGTCGGCCGAGATGAAATAGGCCGACCAGCCGGAAAAATGCTGTTTCATGGCGCTGCCCAGATCGGCATAGAAGGTGGCATCGGTGTCCAGGCGAACGCCATAGGGCGGGTTGCTGACGATGAATCCGGTCTCGTCGGGGGCCGGTATTTCCAGGACGTTACCCTCGCGCAGGGTAACGCAATCCAGCAGGCCGGCCGCCTTGAGATTGAGGCCGGCGGCGCGGACCATGTTGGGGTCGATGTCGCAGCCGTAAATCGCTAATTTGCGCGGTTCGCCTTGAGCGGCCTCGGCGTCCTTGCGCAGCCGGGTCCATTCCACCTTGTCGAAGCCGATCAGGTTCTCGAAGGCGAAGTGTCGTTTCAGGCCCGGCGCCATGTTCAGGGCGATCATTGCGGCTTCGAGCAGGATGGTGCCGCCGCCCATCATGGGGTCGAGCAGCGGCATTTCTGGCGTCCAGCCAGACAGTCGCAGCAGGCCGGCAGCCAGGTTTTCGTTGAGCGGCGCGGGCGCCGGTTCGACCCGGTAGCCGCGCCGGTTAAGCGGCTCGCCGGACAGGTCCAGATACAGGGTGTAGGCGTCCCGATCCAGGTACAGCAGGATGGGCACCTGGGGGGCGCGGGCATCGACGTTGGGGCGCAGTTCCAGGTCTTCCCGAAAGCGGTCGCAGACTGCGTCCTTGATCCGCAACGTGGCGAAGTTGAGGCTCTTGAGCGGGCTGATATGGGCGACCGTCCGGATGGCGATGGTGCGGTCCACGGCGAACCAGTCCGACCAGGGTAGCCGGTGCGCGGCGCGGTACAGGTCATCTTCGTCGCGGTAACTGCCCCGGTCAACCTGCCACAGTACCCGAATCGCCAGCCGGCTCCACAGGTTGACCTTCCAGGCCATGGCCAGGTCGCCGCTAAACTCGACGCCGCTGGCCCCCGGGGCAACCTCCGTGGCGTCCAGTTCCGCCAGTTCACGGGCCAGTTCTGCCTCCAGCCCGCGTGGGCAAGGGGCGAAGAATTTGACTTGGGACGGCACCGTGGGCAGGCTTCGCCGCCGGGGCGCGGCGGCCTTGGCACTGTCGTTTTCGGCCTTTCCGGCGGCAGCGGCGGACGGTCGTTTCTCACCCCGCCCTTTTGCGCCAGCCAAGCTGGCCGGGCCGCGTCGCTTGGCCTTCTCCTTGTCTGCGGCGGCCGGTCCGGCGGTGCCGGCCGCCGGTTTGCTCCTATCCCGCTGTAACTGGCTCCAACGGGCTGGCTTGTGTTTGCGGTCGCCCTTTTCGCCTTCGGGCTTGGCGCTCAGGGTGAGTTTTTTGCGTGCTGGTTTTTCTTCAGACGATGACATATCGGTTTGCTTATTAAGCTATAGGCGCCTGGCGGGCCTCTTCCAGCAGCATGTCCATCTCGCGCCGGTAGTAGACATAATCCATCTTCGGACAAGGTGCCCCCAGACGAGTGGCGACGGCCGATATCTGGCCGCGGTGATGGGCATAATGGGTATATAGGTGGGTCAGCAAATCCCGAATCCGCATGGTCCTGGTTTGACCGTCGCCAGCGACGAACTGGACCTCACCCTCGAAGAACGTATCCGGCTGGGCCTCAAGCCATTCCTGTAGACGTCGGGTTTCGTGACGCATGGCATTTTGCAATTCGCGCCACACCGGGTGCCGGATTTCCCGTGGATTCGCTGGCGGACTCGCGCCTTGCAGTCGGGCCAGCCAGAGCTGGCTGACCGCCAGCATGTGATCGACGGTACCGTGAATACTGGCGAAGAACAGACCCTCGTCCCGCTCCAGGGCATCCGTCTTGAGATGGCCAAGCGCCTCGAACAAGACATTGTTGGCCCAGTTTTGGTAGTCAGACTGGGCCACGAAATAGCTTTTCCAACCATACATTTCGTTCTCCCTTCAGGGCACGATGTTTAGCGGCACCGACTTGTCCTGCCAATCCAGCCGGGCCGCCATGGTCCGGGTCAGGCTGGCCCGGCCCGAGGCATCGATGCGCAGGACTTCAGTGATGGCCATTTTATCGGCCAGCACCCGCCACTCGCTCGCGCCGCCAATGAAGATCGGCTTGCTGGCGACGTCCGAAAGCGTACCGGCATGGGGACCGTGGGCGATGATGGTGACCGCCTGGGTACCCTGCACCGGCCAGCCGGTGCGCGGGTCGATCAGGTGGCAATAACGCACGCCGTTTAGCTCGAAATAGCGCTGATAATCGCCCGATGTGCCAATCGCCTCGCCGTCATGGAGTTCCAGTGTAGCAATCGCGCTGGCCTGGCGGGGGTGCTGGATGCCGACCTTCCAGGGCCGGTTGTCATGCTGGCCCAATGCAATGATGTTGCCGCCGATGTTGATGAGCGCATTCTTCACCCCCTGGCTGCGCAGGTAATTGGCCGCCAGGTCGAGGGCATAGCCCTTGGCATAACCGCCCAGGTCGATGCGCAGCGCCGGGTTGGTGCTGCTGAAGTGTGTGCCTTCGATGCGGACGTCGCTCAGACGCGGATTGGCCTTGACCAGCCGGGCAATCTCATTCTTGTCTGGCAGGTGCGGCACGAAGGTGTCGGACTGGAAGCCCCATAGGTGGATCAGGTTGCCGATGGCCGGGTTGAACAGCCAGTCGCCCTGAGCCGAATCGCGGGTCGCATCTTGCAGGATGGCCGCCAGTTCAGGCGCCAGCGTACCGGAAGCAGGCGACTTCGCCAGTTGGTCGTTGAGCCGTTGCAGATCGCCTGGCTCCCAGGCATGGAGCTCATGGTGCAGGCGGTCGAACTCGGCCAGGACATGGTCGGTTACCTGACGGGCCTTGGCCTCAGGCTCGCCGGCGATGGTGATGTCAACCAGGGTGCCGAAGACGTAGGCCTGCTGCTTGTATGGCGGCGGGTGGGCGCAGCCGGCTAGAAGAACGGTGGCGAACGACCCAAGACACATGGCAAAAAATCGCCCCCAATGCGACCGAACCATCATGCCCGACTCACCGTTCGTTCCAGCGCGTCGATGAACAGCGCCGCCACATCACAACCAGTCTGATCGGTAATTTCGCGGAAACAGGTCGGGCTGGTGACGTTGACCTCGGTCAGCCAGTCGCCGATCACGTCCAGGCCCACCAGTAGCAGACCCTCGGCCTGCAACACTGGGCCTAGCGTCCCGGCGATCTCGCAGTCGCGTTGGCTCAACGGCCGGGCCACGCCCTGGCCGCCCACCGCCAAATTACCGCGCGTCTCGCCCGGCGCGGGAACGCGGGCCAGGGCGTGAGGCACGGGCTCGCCGGCAATCAACAGGATGCGTTTGTCGCCCTCGGCGATCTCGGGGATGAAACGCTGAGCCATGATCTGGCGCGTGCCCAGGCCGGTCGCCGTTTCCAGGATGGCGTTCAGGTTGGGGTCGCCGACCCGCAACCTGAAAATGCCACTGCCGCCCATTGCATTGAGCGGCTTGACCACGATGTCGCCCTGCTCCGCCAGGAAGGCATGGACCTCGGCGCCCATACAGGTCACCAGGCTCGGCACGGTAAATTGTGGGAACCGGGCGATGGTCAGCTTCTCGTTGCAATCGCGCAATGCACGCGGTTTGTTGAATACCCGGGCGCCATCCCGTTCCGCCATTTCCAACAGGTAGGTGGCGTTGAGATAGCCTTCGTCAAAAGGCGGGTCCTTGCGCATCAGCACGGCATCGAAGCCGGCCAGCGGCCGCCATTCCGGCGCGGCGGCGGTAAACCAGTCGGGGCCACGGCCAGTCAGGGTAACGGCCCGGGTCAGGCCGGAGACCCGGCCATTACGCCAGACCAGATCGTTCGGCTCGCACGCCCAAAGCGCATGGCTGCGGTGGACCGCCTCCGCCATCATGGCGTAGGTCGAGTCCTTGTAGACCTTGAAACTGGCCAAGGGATCGGCGACGAACAGCAATTTCATGGTGTGGGCGTATGGAATTCGGGATCAGTGTCTTCCAGCTCGATCGCCGCCGCCAGGGCGGCCAGGCGAGCCAGCACACCGTAGGTGTAAAAACGATTGACCGGGGCATCCGGACGCGCGCTGGCATCCGGCAGGGTGCAGGCCGCCTCGAAGGCCAGGGGCACGAACTGCATACCGGGGGCATTCAGGTTTTCGTCCACGCCGCGGCTGGTATGGACCCGGTAAAAACCGCCGATGACAAAGTGGTCGATCATGTAGATCACCGGTTCGGCTACCGCGTCGTTGATCGATTCGAAACTGTAAACGCCCTCCTGCACCAGCACCTGATCGACAGCCAGGCCCTCCTTGACCACGGCCATCTTGTTGCGGGTCTTGCGATTGAGGTCGCGCACGTCATCGACGCTCCTGGCGGTCAGGATGCCCATGCCGTAAGTGCCGGCGTCGGCCTTGACGATGACGAAGGGCCCCTTGTCGATACCATATTCCTGGTACTTCAGCTTGATCCGCTTGAGCATCGCGTCAACGTTCGAGGCCAGGCATTCTTCGCCGTCACGGGTCTGGAAATCCACCGCGCCGCAGACCGCGTAATACGGGTCAATCAACCATGGATCAATGCCGACCACCTGAGCAAAGGCCTGCGCCAGATCGGAATAGGCCCTGAAATGGTTCGACTTGCGCCGCACCGCCCAGCCGGCATGAAGCGGCGGCAGCAGGGTCTGGTCCGGGTCGAGGCCCTTGAGGATGTCGGGAATACCGCCCGACAGATCGTTGTTGAGCAGCACCGCGCACGGGTTGAAATCGTCAACCGCGAGGCGATTGCCGAGCCGCTTGACCGGTTCAAGTTTCAGCACGCCACCGTCCGGCAGGTCCAGTATCAGGGGCTCCTTGAGGTCCGGGATCAGGCTGCCGATGCGCACCGTGAGGCCGGTCTTGCGAATGATCTCGGCCAGGGCGGCGACATTCTGTAGGTAGAATGTATTGCGGGTGTGGTTCTCCGGAATAATCAGGAACCGCTGCGCCGACGAGCACATCTTCTCCACCGTCACTTGAGCGGCCTGTACCGCCAGCGGTAGGGAGGCCGGGTTCAGGTTGTTGAAGCCGCCGGGAAACAGGTTGGTGTCCACGGGCGCCAGTTTGAACCCGGAATTGCGCAGGTCGACTGAGGTATAGAACGGCGTGGCGTGTTCTTGCCACTGATTGCGAAACCAGTGTTCGATGGCCGGTTGCGCGTCGATGACCCGTTTTTCCAGGTCCAGCAGAGGGCCGGACAGGGCCGTGGTAAGGTGAGGAACCATAATTACTCGCTAAAATGCCGTCTTCTGATTGTAATGCAAGGCCGGCCGCCGCTCCCGTGTTCCATATCGTCCTGTTCCAACCCGAGATACCGCCCAATACCGGCAACATCATCCGCCTGAGCGCCAATACCGGTTGCTGGCTGCATCTGATCAAGCCCTTGGGTTTCGAATTGACCGACAAGCACTTGAGGCGCGCCGGTCTCGATTACCACGAATACGCGGAACTACAGGTGCATGAAAGCTGGGCCGCCGCCAAGGCCGTCCTGCCAGCGGCCCGTTATGCCTTTACCACCAAGGTGTCGCACCTCTGCCACGAAATCGCCTTCAAGCCGGACGACGTCTTGGTGTTCGGCCCGGAAACGCGGGGGTTGCCGGAAGACGTACTGGCCGACTTCCCGCCGGAGAACCGCTTGCGGCTACCGATGCGGGCCGGCCAGCGCAGTTTGAACCTGTCCAACGCGGTGGCGGTGGCGGTGTTCGAGGCGTGGCGGCAGAATGGCTTTGGCGGTGGGGTATAGGAGTACAGAGGTAATTGCTAAACGCGTTCAGACTTTTGCAACACCCTCGGGGGCCTATTCGTCCTTGATTTCCCGGTTCAATAGCGCCGCGACCGCTTCCTTGGGCGGCTGCTCTTGTTCCAGTACGCCGCGCACGGCTTCGGCGATGGGCATGTCCACGGCCATCTCGCGCGCCAGCCTGGCGACTTCGCGCGCCGTGGTGACGCCTTCGGCAACGTGGCCGAGTTCGCGCAGGATACCCTCCAGGCTTTCGCCCTGGGCCAGTTTGAGTCCCACCTGGCGGTTGCGGGACAGATCGCCGGTGCAGGTCAGGATCAGGTCGCCCATACCCGACAGACCCATGAAGGTGTCCAGCCGGCCACCTAGACGCAGGCCGAGCCGGGCGATTTCGGCCAGGCCGCGGGTAATCAGCGCGGCCCGCGCATTGAGGCCGAAGCCCAGGCCATCGGAGATTCCGGCGGCGATGGCGATGACGTTCTTCACCGCGCCGCCGACCTCGACGCCGATCAGGTCGTTGCTAGAGTAGAGACGTATCCGGGGGCGATGCAGATCGTGGGCGACCTGGCGGGCAAATTCAGCGTTGAGCGAGGCGGCGGTCAACGCCGCCGGCTGGCCCGCCGCCACTTCCTGGGCAAAACTAGGTCCGGACAGGGCCGCCACGTCGTCATGTTCCGGCCATTCCTCGGCCAGCACCTCGTGGGGCAGCTTCATGGTGCCAGTCTCGAAACCCTTACACAGCCAGATCAGCGGCGCCGCGGCGCCGTGCCCGCGCAATTGCCGTAACAGGTCCCGGTAACCCGAGGTCGGCACGGCCGCTATGAGATAGTCGGCGTCACGGATCGCAGCCGCCAAATCGGACTGGATGTCCAGCCCGGCCAACTGGGAACCCGGCAGGTAGCGGTCGTTGGTCCCGCTATGAACCATCCGCTCGGCATGGCCGGGGTTGCGGGTCCACAGCGTCACCTCCGCGTCGCCGCGCAGTTGCATGGCCAAGGCAGTGCCCCAGGCGCCGGCGCCCAGAAGCGCGATTTTCATGGCAGATCAGTCGGCTTGCGGTTGAGCTTGAGCCTGGGCACGCTGTTGCTGATAAATCGCCTCGAAATTGACCGGCTGCAAATAGAGCGCCGGAAACCCGGCACGGGCCGCGGCATCGGATACCGTCTCGCGCAGATAGGGGAACAAGATGTTCGGGCAGCCGACCGCCAGCATTGGCTCCAGCGCCTCCTGGGGCAGGTTCTGGACCCGGAAGATGCCGGATTGATGGGCCTCGACCAGGAAGGCGGTCTTGTCGCCGATCTTGGCGTTGACCACGGCCGTCAATGTGGTCTGATAGATACCTGCATCGACCGCCTCGCTTTGGTTACGCAACTGCACGTCGATCTGGGGCGGGGTCTGCTCCAGGAAGATTTGCGGGGCATTGGGCACCTCAACCGACAGGTCTTTCAGGTAGATTTTTTCGATATTGAATCCAGGCGCTGCGGCTTGCTCTTGTTCGCTCATTTTTTGTTCCAAGTCAGTGCGGGTGAAAGTGGGTGATTATAGCCGTTTCGGCTCGGCGATTTTGTCGCTCACAGATGCTGACGCAGCCAGGCAGCCAACTGCGGCCCGGCCAGGGCGCCGGAGACCCGATCCAGTTCACGACTACCCTTGAATAGCGCCAAGGTGGGGATGCTACGGATGTTGTAGCGCGCGGCCAGGCCCTGCTCGGCCTCGGTGTCAACCTTCACAAAGCGCACCTGGCCGCCATATTGGCCGGCCATCTGGCTGAAGGTGGGGGCGAACTGCTTGCATGGACCGCACCAGGGCGCCCAGAAATCGACCAGTACGGGCAGACCGTCGCGGCCGATAAAACGCTCGAACGTGGCGGCGGTCAGTGCGATCGGCGCGGCAGGCAGGACTGCGCCGCCGCACTTGCCGCATTTCGGGTTATCGCCGAGACGCTCGGCCGGGACCCGGTTGATGGCGCCACAGTCAGGGCAAACCAGTTCCATGATGCACTCCTGAAAAACGTATCAAGAGCGAAAATGGCGCCAAAACGCCCGATTTCAAGCCGCCAGCAAGGGGTCGAGAGCGCCGCCCGAGTCGAGCGCCGACAGGTCGTCGAAGCCGCCGACATGATGGTCGCCGATGAAAATCTGCGGCACGGTGCGGCGGCCGGTAATTTCGATCATCGTGTCGCGCTGCACCGGATCGAGGTCGATGCGGATCTTTTCGATCTCAGTGACGCCCTTATTGCTGAGCAGCCGCTCGGCCATCTGGCAGTAGGGGCAGGTTGCGGTGCAGTACATCTTGACGTGGGGCATCTCAGCGCTCCTTGGGGAAACCGGCCTGTTCCCAGGCCATGATGCCACCGCTCAGGTTGCTGACATCCTCAAACCCGGCCTTGCGCAATATGCCGCAGGCATGGCCGGAGCGGTTGCCGCTACGGCAGACCGCAACGATGGGCTTGTCCTTGTACTTTTCCAGGTCGGCCAGGCGGCCTTTCAACTGGCTGAGCGGGATGTGCTTGGATTTCGGGATGTGGCCGTCGACAAATTCCGAACTCTCGCGCACGTCGAGCATGAGCGCGTCGTTGTTGAACAGCCTGACCGCGTCCTGGGGACTAACCTGCTTGACGCCGGACAGGCGGCCCATCAAGCTGCCACCGACCAGCATGTAACCGGATACCAGCATCAACAGGATCAACCAGATGTTTTGTTGGGCGAATTCCATCCCATTTACCTCCATGTAATCAGGAACGCCGGGATTCTACCTTAGCGGCAGCAGGCATCGTCACCGGACTTGAGGCCCTGCTTCTTGAACAGCAGTGCCGGCGGACAGAAACCGGTAAAGCCGGACTGGAGCAGGTTGAGGCCGATAAAGACGGTGAACCACAGCCAGGATAGATGGCCAAGGTCGATCTGACCGCTGAAGTGGGCCAAGGCCAGGGACAACAGGATTATGACACCAGCCATGATGCGGATCGCGCGTTCGACGGTCATTTGAATCTCTCCTGGTAAAGTTATGCGGTTTGTTGACGGCGCTGCCACAGGTAATAGACCAGTGGGATCACCACCAGGGTCAAGGCCGTGGAGGCAAAGGTACCGAAAATAAGCGAAACCGCCAAGCCCCCGAAGACCGGATCGGTAATCATGATGGCCGAGCCCAGGATGATCGCCAGGGCAGTCAGCAGGATGGGACGGAAACGCACTGCGCCGGCCTCGATGACCGCCGTTTGCAGGTCATAACCCTGCTTGCGGTAATCCAGGATGAAGTCAATCAGCAGCAACGAGTTACGCACCACGATGCCGGCCAGGGCGATGACGCCGATCATCGAGGTGGCGGTAAAGGCCTGGCCAGTCGCCCAGTGACCGGGGAATACGCCGACCAGGGTCAGTGGGATCGCGCCCATGACGATGAACGGCAGGGCGAAGGACTTGTAGTAACCGACCAGCACCAGATAGATCAGGATGATCGCGATAATGAAGGCGGAACCGAGGTCGCGGAACACATCCAGGGTCAAGCGCATCTCGCCACCCCAGAGCAGTGTGTTTTCCACTACATCCTTGGGGCTGGCCTGGGTAAAGCCTAGGTTGCCGGTGGCGAAGGACACATCCCCCTTGCCTTTGCCCAAGCTCAGCTTCTGGCCGTCGAGCATCTTGTCCAGGGCCAGCACGGCGTAGACCGGGCTGGACTTGAGCAACTCGCCGCCGACCATGACCATCGGGTGTTGGTCCCTGTCGTAAACGGGCTTGGCGGTGGTCACCTTGGTCACCGTGGCGATGGCCGATAACGGTATCTGCTTGCCTTGTGGGTTGGCGATCCGCAGGCTGAGCAGGGTATCGGGCGTGGCGCGCAACTCGCGCGGCAGACGCACCTGGATGTCCACCGGCTCGCGCGCGTCGACCGCGTGCAGGCTGCCGATATTGAAACCGGAAACATAGTTGCGCAGCAGCTCGGCCACCTGGCCCGGCGCCACACCGGACAACAGGGCCTTCTCGGTATCGACCTCGATGTCGAAAGCCTCGGCGTTGGCGGTAACCGAATTGTCGGCGTTGGTCATGCCGTAGATGGCCTCGAAATCCGTTTCCACGATGGCCGCCGCCGCACGTAGCTGGTCATAGTCCGGGCCATACAGCTCGGCCAGGACCTGGGCCTGAACCGGCGGCCCGGGCGGCGTTTCATAGAGCTTGATCTTGGCCGTTGGAAAGCGCTTGCGTAGCGCCATCAACTGCCCATTCAACTCGTTGGCGATCTCGTGCGACGAACTATCGCGCTCGTGCTTGTTGATCAGGTTGACTCGAATCTGGGCCAGGTTCTGGCCCTTTTTAATCAGGTCGCCGCGCACCAGGGCGGCGAAGTCGATCGGCGCGGTCATGCCCAGGAAGGTCTGGTAGTCGGTCACATGGGGATGCTTGGCCAATACTCGGCCGACCTCGCGCGCCACCTGATTGGTTGCCGCCAAGGCGGTACCGGCAGGCAGGTCAACCTCCAGCAGCATGGTGTTGGTATTGTCGTTGGGCAACATCTTCAGTTCGACGCCCAGCATCGACAGCGGTCCATTCAGACCCGCTGGCCGGATGAACTGCCAGGCCGGCATCAGCATGGCGCCCAGGAGCAACGCCAGCACCACCAGAAAGATCGCGTTGCGTTTGGCCGGGGAGGCAATCAGCGGTGTAAGCACGGCCACGTAGGCGCGATGCAGCGGGTCTTGCTCCGATGCGCCTTCATCTTCCAGGCTGGGCTTGCGCGCGGCCTCTTCGCAGACCGCTTTCTTGGCCAGCCACATGTTGGCGGCCCAGGGCACGACCATGTAGGCGATGACGATGGAGGCGATCATGGCGACCGGCACGTTGAACGGGATCGGCGCCATAAACGGCCCCATCATGCCAGTCACAAAGGCCATGGGGATGAAGGCAAGGATCACGGCGATGGTGGCGACATTGGTCGGGTTGCCGATCTCGTTGGTAGCCTCGACCAGCACGCTGCCAAAATCCTTGCCGCCGCTGCCGTGGTGCAGGTGGCGGTGGATATTCTCGATCACCACGATAGCCGCGTCGACCAGCAAACCAAGCGACAGGATCAGCGCAAACAAGGTAATGCGGTTGATCGTCTGGCCGAAGGCCAGTCCAATCGCCAGGACTACGAACAGGATCAACGGCACCGTCAGGGTAACGATGCCGGCCTCGCGCCAACCCAGGAAGATCACCAGGATAAGCACTACCGAACCGATGGCGATGCCCAGATGCGAGACCAGCTCGTTGACTGCCTCGTTGGCCTTCTCACCGTCGTTGCGGGTCACCGCGACCTCTATGCCGGCCGGAATCGCCTGTCGCTTCAGGTCCGCCAGCTTGGTCAGTACCGCGTCGGCCACCACCACGGCATTGGCGCCAGCCTTCTTGGCGATGGCCAAGGTCACGGCCGGGTTCTCACCGTGACCTGCCTTGTCGGAGGCAGGTCCCCAGGCAAACCGGGTGGTTTCTTCCAACTCGCCGGGGCCGTCCTCGATCCGCGCCACATCCTTGAGGTAGACCGGACGGTTCATCTGGGACACGCCCACCACGATCTTGCCGACTTCGTCGGCCGAGCCGAGGAACCCGGACAGTCGCAATGGCCGGGCCCGGTTATCCTGAACCAGGTCGCCCAGCGGCGCCGAGACATTGCTGCCGCGCAGCATCTTATCGACCTTGTCCAGGGTCAGGCCGGCGGCGTCCAGTCGCTGGGCGTCGAGCCAGACATTAATCATGTGCTTACGGCCGCCGACCACCTGGGTGAACGAGACACCGGGGACATTGCGCAACTGTTCCAGGATACGGTTGGCCACCTCGCGCAAGGTGTAATCGTCATAAGCCGATGTCGCCAGAGTCAGGGTCATGATCGGCACATCGTCAACGTTGATCGGCTTGACCAGGGGCTGCGTGGCCCCCGACGGGATGCGGTCGATGTTTTGCATCAACTGGTTGTATAGCTTGACCAGGCTGTCTTCCTGCTTCTGGCCGACCTTGAACTGGATGGTCACCACGCCGAAGTCGTTGGTCGCATAGCCGAAGGTGTGATCGACCCCGGACTGGGCATTCATGATCGCTTCCAGCGGCTTGACGATAAGGTTCTCCACCTCGGCCGGGGTCGCGCCAGGCTTGGCGACAATGATATTGGCCGCCGGCACGACGATTTGGGGGTTGTATTCGCGCGGCGTAACCATCAGCGCCAGGGTGCCGGTCAGGGTCACCGCGACGATGGTCAGCAGGGTCAGCTTGGAGGTTAAAAAGGCCCGGGCCAGCTTGCCGGCGATGTTCATCGGGCTTTGGTGTCCGCTGTCGCTCATTGTTCAGCCCCGCACCAGGTCGCCGTTATTGACCGCCGATGCGTTGCGGGTGACTACCCGGTCGCCGGCGGACAGTCCCGACAATATCTCGACCTGGCCGCTGTCGGTCCGTCCGGCGCGGACCATGCGATAGTCGGCAACGCCTTTGTCATCCAGCACGAATACGCCGGTGATGCCGGCCCGGTTTAGCAGTGCTTCCTGCGGGACCTTCAAAACGGTCTGCCGACCGGTTGGAAACAGCACCCGGGTGAAGGCGCCGCTACGCAAACGGGGTGCGCTCAGATCGAGCTTAACCAGATGGGTGTGCGCCACCGGGTCGGCTGCCGGCGACAGCCGAGCGACCTTGGCGGTCAGCACCTGAGCTTGGCCATCGATCTCCACCTGGATCGGTTCGCCTAGACTCAGGCCGGAATAAATCTCCTCGGACACCGAGGTTTGTACCTGTAGATGGGACTGATTTTCCACCAGCAGGATGGGATGCCCCGGCGCGGCAATGTCGCCCTGATTGGCAAATTTCTGTACTACCACGCCATTGATGGGCGAGCTCACCACGGCATAGCGCATCTGGCCGTGGGCGGTTTGCAGGCCAGCCCTGGCCTGAGCGGCGCGGGACACGGCGATGTCGTAGTTCAGCTTCATTTTTTCATACTGCTGGCGGCTGACCACCTCATCCTTGTACAGGGCATCGAAACGGGCATAGTCGGCCTTGGCGTCCTGCATGGCCTTCTCGGCCTGATCCAGGCCCAGCCGGGCTTGCGCAACGCCGCTCTCAATGTCCAGCGGATCGATGGTGAACAGGCGCTGGCCGGCCTTGACCGACTGGCCTTCGGCCACCGCGATATTTTTGATGTAGCCCATCAGACGCGAGGCTACCTGAACCGATTCCTGGGCCACCACGACGCCGGGCATCGCGCTGAAGACCGCGCTCTCGACCGGCTGCAAGGTCACAACCCCGGCATCAACCGTGCGGCCAGCCACGGCCACTGGTTTTTGTTCATGGCCGCCGCCGCAGCCTGACAGGCTCAGGGCGAGGGCAAGTAAGATTAAGATAGGGTTGAGCTTGTTCATCGGTTCGTTCCTCACAATTGATCGGCGTCGAGTACGCCCACGGCGAGTTTCAATGCCGCGCGCTGCACAGCCTGTTCGTAGTCGGCGGCCACCAGGTCGGCGCGGGCCTTGTCCAGTTGAGCCTGGGCGGCCAGCAGCTCAATTAACGTGCCCAGTCCATTCTCATAGCGTTTCTTGACCAGCCGCTGGGCCTCGACGGCCAGGTCCAGGGCCAACTTACGGGCCTTGACCTTATCCTCCGCCTCCTGCGCCTGACGTTTGGCGTCGCCCACTTTGTAGGCGATGCCGTTGCTGGCTTGGTCGTGCTTGGCGACCGCCTCCAGGCGCTGGGCTTCGGCCCGATCGACCGCGGCCCGGCTGCCGCCGCCGTCGAAGGCGGTCCACGACAATACACCCGCCGCAGTATAGGAACCGGCATCGAAACCCGGCGTCTTGCCGTTCCAGTCCTGGCGCAGCATGACGTTGAATTGCGGCAGTTTGCCGGCGCGAGCGGCGGCCACGGCGGCGCCCGCACCGTCGGCCTGGTTACGCAATGCCTGCAGGCCCGGGTGGTTGGCCAGGGCCGTCTGCCGCAAGCTGGCGACATCGCCCACCAGCATGGTCGGCATGACCGGCGCGCCGACCTCGATCGGCTCGGTCAGCGGTTTACCCAGCAGCAGATGGAGCTGGTCGAGCGCGGCGGCCTCGGCATTGCGGGCCGAGACCGATTTCAGTTTCATGTCCGCCAGATTGACCTCGGCGCTGAGCAGGTCGCTTTTTACCGCCATGCCTTGTTTTAGAAGCCGGTCGCTGATCCGCGCATATTCCTCGGCGGCGGCCTCGGCCTCGCCGGTAACCCGGACGTAGGCTCGGGCAGTATGCACGCCCTGGTAGGCCATCAGTACCTGATCGATCAGTTGCTGACGGGCCAGTCGGTCACCCGCCTGGGCCGCCTTGACGTAAGACTGGGCCTGTTTAACGTAGTCAGCCACCAGGCCGCCGTTGTAGACCGGGATGAGCAACTCGGCGCGCGGGTTGTAGTTGGTTACCGCGCCGGGCTGGTTAAGGTTATGCGGGGCGACGGTCAGGATATTCGGATTGGTCGAATCGAAATCGCGAAAGCCGATGTCGCCGAACGTGGCGCCGCGCTGTCCCAGTTTCAGACCAAAGGCATTCAATGCGTCGTTACTTCGGGTAGCGGTCATCGACAGATTCAATTTCGGCCAGTAATTGGCCTGGGCCTGACGCAACCCGGCCTCAGCCTGTTTGACCTGGGTCTGGGCCACAACCAGGTCTGGATTTTGCGCCAGGGCAATGCCGACGCACTGCTTGAAATCGAAAGTTTCCGACCGGGCAGCCGACGCTGCCAAGGCCAACGTGATGACCAAGATTACCCGGCGCGGCGTAAACAACACCATATCCATGCTCCTTTGGAACTGTCTCCCAGACCTGAACCCAGGCCCGGAATATTAGCGGACTCTAATATTACACATTAGGGTAAACCGGGGTCAGACCACGGTTTATTTCACGATTTGTCAAACGCCCCCCGATACCGGCTCCACCGCCTTACGCGGCCTGCCCGATTTTCCCGGCAGGACTCGCCGACCGACTACCGCTGCCACCTCTGCCGCAAAACGTTCGTCTCCCAGCACAAAGTTGCCATGGGTGGCTCGCCGAATCTGGTCCACAAGCCCCGGCTCCAATTCATGCCGGAACAACTCCCGGTAGGCCGCCTGCCGACCCGGCGCATCCAGTCCCAAGGCGTCGTAAAGCCCGTGCGCTCGAATCAGCGCATTTTCCTCACCCTGTGCATTGGCGCGATAGCTCGACCAGTTGTATTGCCCCGGATGCGCCACCATTTCAGCCCGCACCGGATTGAGTTCGATGTAACGCTGACAGGCCAGCAAGTACGCGTCCTCCTGAATCGGGCAGGAGCGGAAGCGGCCCTCCCACAACGTGCCGCTACGCCGATAGACGCGATTCACATACTGCACATACCGCTGTCCCAGTGCCTTCATCAAGGCCCCCGGCGCCACCGCCTTTTCTGCCGAAATTAGCAGATGGACATGGTTGGTCATCAACACATATGCGTGAACGCGACATCCGGTCTTGCCTGCGTACTCGGACAACCATTGCAGATAGAGGCGGTAATCCTCCTCCGCAAAAAAACAAGCCTGGCGGTTATTCCCGCGCTGGATCAGGTGCAACGGAACGCCTTGCAGGACCAGACGGGGACGGCGTGGCATGGATGACGCCTCGGGACGGAAGAGGTAAAAATCCTAGCATTAAAACCGTGGTCAGGGCCCTCCTAATTACGCGCATCTGCCTAATTACGTCCCAGCGACCAAAGGGCCGCGAACTTGAACGTAGGGTTAGGCTACACGCGCAAGTGAAACTTCCCAGCCGGGAAAGACGAGCACTGCAGGATGGCACTGAAGGGCTCGAGCAAAAACCTTTGCGCGCTCGACACCCAAATTTATTCTGCCGTTTTCGATGGCGGAGATAGTGGCTTGAGGGATGCCCGTAAGTTCAGAGAACTGGCTTTGGCTCAGCTCTTGGAGTTCACGCAAAATACGAACAGACTCTCCCACCGAGACTTCAACTCGTTTTTTTGCGGGGCGAAACTCTTTCATATCATGGCCTCCTGTAATCGTGGGCAGTTACTTGAACAACTTGAATCAGCAATACCTTGGCAACGACGCGGTAAATCACCCGCCACTGGAGCCCCAACAGGGAGGAACGATGACCTTTCCATTCACCTGACAGAGCCTCATCGTAAAAACCCTTGATGAGGCGCAATCCCTGTGGCCCAGAGATACTGGCAATATCTTTCCATTTTTCGTACCGCTTCAGAACTTCAATAGGAACAGAGCCGGAAAGCTGTTTGTCGACGCGATGGTGTTCTTCGATTTCCCACATGCCGCATTATGAATATACCAATAATGGTATGTCAAGGTGCCGTTTTGGGGGTGATGTCTAACGAAGCTATTAATAGCGATAGGGGGACCACGGTTTGCTCATCTCTACTAGACCGCTCCCATTCCCTGCAAACCCGAGTTCACCTCGTCGCGCTCGCATCGCCGCAAAGAAACCGTGGTCTGACCCCTATTACGCTACTGATAACACCCTGTCCGTAGCGGTTATCCGCGCCCGCAGTCGTGGTTTTTTTACGTCCATTGGTTCCATCAATGGCCGGGCGCGCGAGGAATACAAGACCCCGCAAGGGGGAATAACTCCGCCTGTCTACGGCAGGTTATCAGCGCCTGACCACCCACGGTCTTCGTGGGCTCTCCCTGATAAGGAACCGTAATCATGACCTCTGTTCAAGTCTTCACCGGCGCTCTCGCCGGCCACCAGCATTCCCTCACCACTTCCCGCATCGTCGCCAAGAGTTTCGGCAAGCGGCATGACCATGTGCTTCAGGAATAAACAGGGTCAGACCACATTTTTTATTTGGTTTTGATTGAATGTGACGGCTATAAACCGTAGTTCCCTATTTGGTGAAGCCGCAGAACACATCCCGCATGATGCTGATGAGTTGCAAGGTACGGGTATCGGCCACGCGGTAGAACACCCGGTTGGCATCCTTGCGGGTGCGTAGCACTCCCTTGTCGCGCAGGATGGCGAGATGCTGGGAGATATTGCTCTGGGAGGTGCCGACACGGTCGACGATGCCCTGGACGCTGACTTCATTGTCGCCCAGAACGCAGAGTATCTTGAGTCGTAGCGGATGCGACATCGCCTTCAGCGCGCGCGAGGCCTGTTCGATATGATCGTCGTTATCGATTAGTGCCGTGATGGACTCCATGGTCATGGTCGAGTGTCTCTAGTAAGGCAACAGGTGCCGACACCAAAGGCTTTGGCAACGGCGACGTCAATTCTAAGTCGTATTCAAATATACTAAAATACTTGGCGCATGAAGTGCTACCGTTTTCTAAGATAGAATATCCTTATGCCACCTAGTGTCCTGCCTGTACTCCTGATTATTCTCGACGGTTTCGGTTATCGCGAAGAGGTCACCGACAACGCCGTCGCCGCTGCCCGTAAACCCAATTGGGACCGGCTCTGGGCAACCTGTCCGCATACCTTCATTCATGCCTCTGAGTCCGCCGTGGGCCTGCCCAAGGGCCAGATGGGCAATTCCGAGGTCGGCCATTTGAATATCGGCGCTGGCCGCGTCGTCTATCAGGAATTCACCCGCATCGACCGTTCGATCGAGGCTGGCCATTTCTTCGAGAACTATGTCCTGGTCGACTTAATCAAGCGGGTCAAGTCCAACAATTCCACTTTGCATGTGTTCGGCCTGCTTTCCGACGGTGGTGTCCATAGCCACGAACGGCACATCCACGCCATGCTGGACATGGCGGTGCGCGGCGGCGTCGAAAAGATTTCGGTACATGCCTTCCTGGACGGCCGCGATACGCCGCCAAAGTGCGCCGATGTCTATCTCGAACGCCTACAGGCCAAGCTGGACGCGCTCGGCAAGGGTTGCATCGCCACGATCAGCGGCCGTTATTACGGTATGGACCGTGACAAGCGCTGGCCTCGGGTCCAGGTCGCCTATGACCTGATTACCCTGGGCGAAGCAGAATATCGCGCTCCTACCGCGCTGGAGGGCCTGGCCATGGCCTATGAACGCGGCGAAACCGATGAGTTCGTCAAGCCGACGGTAATCGCCGCCCAGGGCCAGCCGGCGCCACGCATGATGGACGGCGACGCCGTGGTATTCATGAATTTCCGTTCCGACCGCGCCCGGCAATTGACCAAGGCCTTTCTGCAACCGGACTTCGATGGCTTCGAGCGCAAATACGTGCCCAAGCTTTCCGATTACTGCACCCTGACTCACTACGCGGACGAATTCAAGGTGCCGGTCGCCTTTCCGCCTGAGCGTATCCACAACGGTTTCGGCGAATACATAGCCAACCTAGGCCTGCGCCAATTGCGCATTGCCGAAACCGAAAAGTTTCCCCACGTCACGTATTTCTTCAACGGCGGCGAGGAAACCGTCTATGCCGGCGAGGACCGCGTCCTGGTGCAATCGCCGCCGGTCGCCCACTACGACCAGCAACCGGAAATGAGCGCCTACGAGGTCACCGACAAGTTGGTCGAGGCGATCAAGGGCCGTAAGTACGATGCCATCGTCTGCAACTACGCCAATGCCGACATGGTCGGCCATACCGGCAATTTCGCCGCCGCCAAACAGGCCATCGAGGCCCTGGATATCTGTCTGGGCCGGGTAGTGGAGGCCATGCAGTCAAGCGGCGGCGAGATACTCATAACCGCCGACCACGGCAATGCTGAATGTATGTTGGACCTGGCCAATAAACAGCCGCATACAGCCCACACGACCAACCTGGTGCCATTACTCTATATCGGCCGCCCGGCGCATCTGGCCGAGACTGGCGCCCTGGAAGACATCGCACCCACGTTGTTGGCGATGATGGGCCTGCCGAAACCCCGCGAGATGACCGGCCATCCACTGATGCGCCTCGATGCGCCCGCCCATTCCGAGCCTTAGCGGCTGCGCCTTATTGCTGCTGTTGCTGCTGCCGGGCATCGCCAGCCCGGCCGACAACGGCAAGCAACAGGAATTGGAAGACCTGCGTAGTCGCATCACCAGGCTCAAGGACGAGGTGGAACGCGCCTCGGCCGACCGCTCTGAGGCCGCCGATGGGCTACGCAATTCCGAACGTAAGATTTCCGACGTCGACCGTGCCCTGATCGAGCTACAAAAAAAGGAGCAGCGGCTAGGCCTGTCCCTGGACGAACTGGCTCAAGAACACCGCTTGACCAAGGTGCAATTGCACACCGAGCGGCAGCAACTGGCCGCCCTGCTTCGGCAACGCTATCGCCAGGGCAGCGACGATGCAACCCGTCTGGCATTGAGCGGCCGCGACCCGAGCGAGATCCAGCGCGACCTGGAGTATTACGCCTACATCGTTCGGGCCAGGGTGCGCTTGGTCCGTGCCCACAACACCTCGCTAGGTCGCCTCGCGGCGGTAGAGACCGAGACCCGCAGCCGGAAGGCCGACCTGGAACAGATCAAACAAAACCAACTCACTCAACGCGCAACCCTGGACAAGGAGAAGCGGCTGCGTAAGTCCACCTATAACCAGTTGTCCGATCAGGTGCGGCAACAGCGCAAACAAATCGGCAGCCTGGTCAGGGATGAAGGCCGCCTGAGCAGGCTGATCAAACGCCTGCAACGCCTGGCCGAGAGCAGAAAAATTGCCAAGCCGCGCCAACCGCGCGGCGGAAAAATAGTCACCAATGTTGCCGATGCCAGCCTGGCGGGGCTCAAGTTCGCCGCACTCAAGGGCAAGCTGGCGCTGCCCGTGGCGGGTGAATTATTGGCCCGCTTCGGCCAGGCCAGGGCCGGCGGTGGGCCCGCCTGGAAGGGTTTGTTCATCCGCACCAAGTCCGGCCAACCGGTCCGGACGGTAGCCAGCGGCGCAGTGGTGTTTGCCGATTGGCTGAGGGGCTTCGGTAACCTGCTTATAGTCGACCACGGCGGCGGTTACCTCAGTCTGTACAGCAATAATGAAAGTCTGTATAAACAGGCGGGAGACACTGTCCACGCGGGCGATGTCATCGCCGCAACTGGCGACACCGGCGGCCAGGAGGAAACCGGCCTGTATTTCGAACTGCGCCGCCAAGGGCAACCATTCGACCCCATGAGTTGGGTCCGGTGATCTATTCAGAGAATGAACTATATGACTAGCAAATTCAAACAATTCGGGCTCATCGGCCTCGGCGCCGCAGTTGGCGTGGCGCTCACCCTTAATTTCTCCGCCATCGCCGAGCGCCAGCCCGAGCCGTTGCCCATCGATGACCTGCGCGCCTTTACCGAGGTCTTCGCCAAGATCAAGAGCGACTATGTCGAGCCGGTCAAGGACAAGAAACTCATCAATGAAGCGATCAACGGCATGCTCTCCGGGCTCGACCCCCATTCCACCTACATGGACCCGGAGGCATTCAAGGAATTGCAGGTCGGCACCCAAGGCGAATTTGGCGGCCTGGGCATCGAGGTCGGCATGGAAGACGGCTTCGTCAAGGTCGTCTCACCCATCGAGGATACGCCCGCCTTCCAGGCCGGCATTAAATCCGGCGACCTGATCGTTAAACTGGACGACACCCCGGTCAAGGGCTTGACCCTCAACGAGGCGGTCAAGCGTATGCGCGGCAAACCCGGCACCGATATCGTCCTGACCATCGCCCGCAAAGGCGAAACCAAACCCATCATCGCCAAGCTGACTCGCGCCGTCATCAAAATCAAGAGCGTCAAGCGTCAAATGATCGAGCCCGGTTTCGGCTATATCCGCATCACCCAGTTTCAGGAACACACCGGCGAGAATCTGGTCGCGGCGCTGAAATACCTGGAGGAAACCAACAAGGCCCCGATCAAGGGCCTGATCCTCGATCTGCGCAACGATCCGGGCGGCCTGCTCAATACGGCGGTCGGCGTAGCCGGCGCCTTTCTCAAGGTCAATGACCTAGTCGTCTACACCGATGGCCGCAGCGAGGACGCCAAGATGCGCCTGACCAACACGCCCAGTGATTACATGCAGCGCGGCGACGTGGATTATCTAAAAACGCTGCCGGCCTGGGTCAAGACCGCGCCTATCGTGGTATTGGTCAATGGTGGTTCCGCATCGGCCTCGGAAATCGTCGCCGGCGCCCTGCAGGATCACAAACGTGCCCTGATCGTCGGCACCCAGAGCTTCGGCAAGGGTTCGGTGCAGACCATACTGCCACTCAACAACGGCAGCGCCATCAAGCTGACCACGGCCCGCTACTACACGCCCAACGGCCGCTCGATCCAGAACAAGGGCATCACCCCCGACATTGTCGTGGCGGAAGCCACGGTGACGCAGGCCGATGAACAGAAACTGGAAATCCACGAGGCCAATCTGGAAAAACACCTTGCCAACGTGCAGGACTCCGGCGCCAACCCGGTTCCGAAGATCAAGAAAGACGAAAAGGCCAAGACGGATGCCGAGAACGGCGACCAGAAAGAGATTGTGTCCCGGAAAGACTACCAGTTCAACCAGGCACTGACCTTGCTCAAAGGCGTCTCGCTGCTGCAAAGCCGCTAATTGATTGGTCGCTCCCCTAAGCGACCGGGATTGCTATCGGCCGGCCTGACCGATACCGTCAGGCCGGCCGATAGCAAGTCCCATTGGTCCGGCCAGTGGTCCAGCGGGGTGCGGCTAAAACCGCTTTTCACAAATTGCTGCCAGCGGCCCTGGACCATGGCCAGGATCATGTTGGCGGCAACGCCGGCATCCAGGCCTTCGACCACGCTGCCCTGGCTGGCGGCGATGCGCAGCGACTGGCGCAGGCTGGCCTCCACCCGATCCAGCAACTGGTTGACAC
This sequence comes from Hydrogenophilus sp., assembly GCA_020692235.1. Taxonomy (GTDB): domain Bacteria; phylum Pseudomonadota; class Gammaproteobacteria; order Burkholderiales; family Thiobacillaceae; genus Parasulfuritortus. Next base: position 63,458 of record JAIMKU010000002.1, on the reverse strand, counting down.
GGGCCTGCAAGCGTTCATTTTCATTCACCAGGACTTCGCCGGTCAGCACCCGGCCCATACCGCGATTCTTCTCGACGAAACCGAGCAACAGTTGGGCAATGGCACGCGCCTGGGCAAGACCAGCGGTTTCTTCGGTGGCGATGCGGTTTATCAGGGAAAACAAGGTCGATTCGATGAACTCGATCAGCCCTTCGTACATCTGCGCCTTGCTGGCGAAGTGCCGATACAAGGCGGCCTCGGAGACCTCGATCCGGGCCGCAAGCGCCGCCGTAGTGATCTTTTCAGCCCGCGGCGCCTCCAGCATTTCAGCCAGGGTCTGCAGGATTTGCAGCTTGCGCCCGCCCGGCTTGTTCATGCCGCCGGCTCCGCCACGGGGTAAGGCAACGGCCGGAAGTCCAGTTTCGGGCCGTTGGGCGCGGCCAAGCGCACCTCGCCGCCTTCATAGCTGTCGATCCGGATTATCGCCAACAGATCGACGCCGCCGTCCGGCGCGGGTGCCGCATTCACCACCATGCCCGCACTCTGGGTCCCGAACTCGGGACTGAATACCGGGTCGCCGGCCTTGGCCTCGGCCTCGGCGTGGGCGAGGTACATACGCCGCTTCTGCTTGCACAGATATTGACTCCGGGCCACGATCTCCTGACCTGGATAGCAGCCCTTGGTGAAACTGACGCCGTGCAGATCGACCATGTTGGCCATCTGCGGCACGAACTGGTCCTGGGTCTCGGGCAGGATGACCGGGATGCCGGCGGTCACCATCAGCCAGTCCCACGCGACGGTGCCGACCGGCCTGGCCTTGGCGCTCAGTTTCAGCCAAACGGCCGGCGCCTCGGCCGAGGTGACCAGGATATCGAAACGGTCGTCGCCCAGACGTACCGCAAAGGCCGCCTCGCCCTGGGCCACGGCCATGATCGCCGGGGCCGGCGCGAGGCCCAGCGCCTCGGCCAACAACGCGCTGGCGCCGGGGCCGGACAGGCCGAGCCGCAGCCACTCGTCGTTGGCATTGCGGGCCTGGGCCTTGGTGCGCAGGATGAACATGGTCAGGCGTTTCTGAATCGCCTCACGCAGCGCCTGGGGCAGCATCAGCAGCAGGTCGTCGCCGCGCTTGAAGACCAGGAAATCAGCCAGCATTCGACCCTTGGCCGAACAGTAGCCGGCGAATACCGCCTGATCCGGCGCGAGGTCGCGCAGGTCGTTGGTCACTTGGCCATGGAGAAAGCCCTGGGCCTCCGCGCCCGAGAAGCCGATCAAGCCCCAGTGCGACAGATCGGCCACCACCAGGCCTGTTTTCGCCGCCACCAGTTCGCCGGGCAAGTCGCCGAAATCGCTCGGACAGGCAGCGACCAGTCGAGCGCCGTGCCTTTGCAGAAATTGAGTCCAGTCGTTGCTCATGGTTGGCCCATAGGGGAAATCGGAATGCTCGGTAAGTTAACGGTCACTTCGCCGATTAGCAAGGCTGGCCGAGGCTTATTGCTGGTCGGGCTGCGCCAGCCGCTCGACCGCCAAGGTGTGCAGCCGACGGCTGTCGGCTCGGTTGACCCGGAAGCGATAGCCGCCAATCGTCACGCTCTCGCCCCGCTTGGGCATGTGACCGAAGGCGTGAGTGACCAGGCCGCCAATGGTATCGAATTCCTCGTTCGAGAAGTGCGTCCCCAGGATGGCATTGCAGTCCTCGATCTCGGTCTGGGCCTTGACCCGCCAGGTATCACGCTTTTCCAGCAGGATATTGTCTTCGTCCTCGTCGTAATCGTATTCGTCCTCGATGTCGCCAACGATCTGTTCCAACACGTCCTCGATGGTGACCAGACCGGCGACGCTGCCGTATTCGTCGGCGACGATGGCGATATGGTTGCGCGAGGCGCGGAACTCCCGCAACAAGACGTTGAGTCGTTTGGATTCGGGTACGAATACCGCCGGACGGAGGATTTCCCGCAGGTTGACCTCCTCGTCGTTACACAAGCGCAGCAGGTCCTTGGCCAACAGGATGCCCACCACGTTGTCACGGTCGCCGTCGACGGCGGGAAACCGCGAATGGGCGGTCTCGATAACGAAGGGCAACAGCTTGTCCGGGCTGTCGTTGATGTCCACCACGTCCAACTGGGCACGGGGAATCATGATCTCGCGTACCTGCATCTCGGACACCTGCATGACCCCTTCGATCATGGACAGGGCATCGGCATCCATCAGGTTGTTGTCGTAGGCGGCGTGGAGCAGTTCGAGAAGCTCCTCGCGGTTCTCCGGCTCGGGCGAGAGCCAGGCGGTCAAACGGTCTATCAAACTAGGTCGCGGACTACTGTCGTCACTCATGGTTCTAAATATGGATCGGGATATCCCAGCCGCATCATAACAAAATTTTCCAACGCCTCCATGGCCGCCGCCTCAGTCTCGTCTATATGGTCGTAGCCTTGCAGGTGCAACATGCCATGCACCGTCAGGTGCGCGTAATGTGCCTCCAGTGTCTTGCCCTGCTCCCTGGCCTCGCGGGTCACCACTGGCGCGCACAGGACGATGTCGCCGCTCATCGGCGTCCCTTCGATGGCGTCGTCCGGGCCGTACTCGAAGGTCAGCACGTTGGTAGCGTAGTCCTTGTTGCGGAAATCGCGGTTGAGTTGCCGGCCTTCCGCCTCGTCGACAATGCGCAGGGTCGCCACGGCATCGCCCACCAACGCGGCCTTGGCCCAGCGCCGCAGTTGCGCCCGACTGGGCAGGCCAACCGGGCCGACTTCATACTGGACCGTCAATGCCAGGGTCGGCGTGTCGGCCATCATGCCGCGCTCTTCTGCCAAGCGTCGTAGGCGTCGATGATGCGCGCCACCAACGGATGGCGCACCACATCGTCGTTCTGGAAATCGGTGAAGGCAATGCCCCGGACCGCATTCAACACCAGCCTGGCCTCGACCAGACCGCATCTTTGGCCACGCGCCAGATCGATCTGGGTGACATCTCCGGTGACCACGGTCTTGGCGCCAAAGCCGATCCGGGTCAGAAACATCTTCATCTGCTCCGGCGTAGTATTCTGCGCCTCGTCCAGGATGATGAAGGCGTTGTTGAGCGTCCGGCCGCGCATAAAGGCGAGCGGCGCCACTTCGATTACGCCCTTCTCGAACAGCCGGGTAGCCTTCTCGAAGCCCATTAGATCATAAAGCGCGTCGTACAGCGGGCGCAGGTAAGGGTCGACTTTTTGTACCAGATCGCCGGGCAGGAAGCCGAGCCGCTCGCCGGCCTCGACCGCTGGCCGGACCAGGACGATGCGTTTGACCAGATCACGTTCTAGTGCATCCACCGCGCTGGCGACGGCAAGATAGGTCTTGCCGGTGCCGGCCGGGCCGATGCCGAAGGTGATGTCATGTTCCTGGACCTGTCGAATGTACTGATTCTGCCGCGCGGTGCGGCCATGCAAGCCAGTGCGCCGGGTCATCAGGACCGGCATATCGCTCTCCGCATCCGGGGCCGCGGCCGGTTTGTGCGCCACTTCCACCAGTGCCAACTGGATGTCGTCGATATCCAGCGGCTTACGCGCCCGCTGGTAGAAATCCTTGAGCAGTCTGGCGGCCTGCTCGACCAGGCGGTCCGGGCCGGTGATGTTGAACACCTCGCCGCGCCGGGCGATGTTGACGTTGAGGGCGGTTTCCATCTGGCGCAGGTTCTCGTCCAATGCGCCGCATAGATTGGCCAGCCGATGGTTGTCGGCTTCGGGAAAGGTGACTTGCATGGCGTCGGTTAAGGGCCTCGGTGTCCCGAGGTTAGCACCTGGCCGCGCAAACTGTTGGGCATGGCCCTGGTAATCGTCACATCGACGAACTGGCCGATCAGGCGCGGGTTGCCGGCGAAGTTGACCACCCGGTTGTTCTCCGTGCGGCCCATCAGCTCGTTCGGGTCTTTTCTCGACGGCCCTTCCACCAATACCCGTTGCGTCGTGCCGACCATGGCCTCGCTGTAGGCATTCACCTGCTTATCGAGCTGGGCCTGAAGCCGGTACAACCGCTGCAACTTCGCTTCCGGAGACAGGTCGTCGGCCATGCCGGCGGCCGGGGTGCCGGGGCGTGGGCTGTAGACGAAGCTGAACGAATGGTCAAAGTCGAGTTCCTTGACCAGCCTCATCGTGGCCTCAAAATCGGCATCCGTTTCACCGGGGAAACCGACGATAAAATCGCTGGCCAGGGCGATGTCGGGCCGGGCTTCGCGCACCTTGCGGACGATGCTCTTGTATTCAAGCACCGTATAGCCGCGCTTCATGGCAGCCAGGATACGGTCGGACCCGGACTGCACCGGCAGATGCAGGTGCGACACCAGCTTGGGCACCCTGGCATAGACGTCGATCAGCCGCTGGCTGAATTCGCGGGGATGCGAGGTGGTGTAACGGATGCGCTCAACACCCGGCAGTTCGGCGACCAGTTCGATCAATAGCGCGAAATCGGCGATCTCGCCGTCATCCATGATGCCTCGATAGGCATTCACGTTTTGACCCAGCAGGGTGATTTCCTTGACCCCCTCCGCCGCCAGATGGGCGACCTCAGCCAGTACGTCGGCGAGCGGCCGCGAGACCTCCTCGCCACGGGTGAAGGGGACCACGCAATAGGTGCAGTACTTGCTGCAACCCTCCATGACCGAGACAAAGGCGGTGGCGCCGTCCACCCGAGCCGGCGGCATATGGTCGAACTTCTCGATCTCCGGAAATTCGATGTCCACCTGTGGCCGGCCGGTCCGCTTGATCTTCTCGATCATCGCCGGCAGGCGGTGCAGGGTCTGGGGGCCGAACACCAGATCGACATACGGCGCCCGCCGGACGATCGCCGCGCCTTCCTGACTGGCGACGCAGCCGCCGACGCCGATCACCAGGTTGGGGTTACGCTGCTTCAGATGCTTGACCATGCCCAGGTCGGTGAACACCTTCTCCTGGGCCTTCTCGCGCACCGAACAGGTGTTGAACAGGATGACGTCGGCCTCTTCCGGGTTATCGGTCACCTCATAAGGCTCGGCCGCGCCCAGGACGTCGGCCATCTTGGCCGAGTCGTACTCGTTCATCTGGCAGCCGAAGGTCTTGATGAAAACTTTGCGCGTCACGATAGCTGGAGAGGGTGTGAATCTGGGAAAGGGTGGTGGTGATGGGCGGAATCGAACCGCCGACCTGAGGGTTATGAATCCTCCGCTCTAACCGACTGAGCTACATCACCACGCTGGGCTCGTCCGTCGCGACCGGCCCTGCTGGCAAGGCTACGCGGCTAAAAACAAGCCGCGCATTATCCGTTTGCAACCATCTTAATGTCAAGAATTACAAGGGGTTGGCGGTAGCCGCGCAGCGGTCGCACAAGGCGGGACGGCCAGGCGGCAACGGCCCAGTGCCAGAATTCGTCAAGGCCGGCCAGATCGACCGGCGGCGCCAGACCCAGGAAGCGGGCTGCCATCTTCAGCGCTGGCAGCGGCTGTCGGTCGTCGATGGCCGTGGCCAGGGTTTGCTTGGACAGTTTGTCACCATGCCGGTCGAGCGCGACGGGCAGATGGGCGTAGCGGATCGACGGCAGGCCGAGCGCCTGTTGCAAGGCGATCTGGCGCGGGGTGGAGGTCAGCAAGTCGGCGCCGCGCATGATATGGCTGATGCCCTGTTCGGCATCGTCCACCACGACCGCCAGTTGATAGCCATAAACGCCGTCGGCCCGTTGCAGGACGAAATCGCCGCACTCAGTGGCCAGATCGCAGGCCACCCGGCCTTGAATCGCATCGGCGAAGATCACTCTACCTGCCGGCACCCGAAAGCGTAGGGCAGCCTGCCTGGTTTCCAGATTCAGCGCCCGGCAAACGCCGGGGTAAACCAGGCCGTCCACGCCGCGCCGGGCATTTTCCAGCAGTGCCTTGCGACTACAGACGCAGCGGTAGACCAGACCGAGCCGGCTCAATTCCGCCAGCGCCGCACGGTATGCCACGCCGCGTCGGCTTTGGTACATGACCGGGCCGTGCCACTGGAAGCCATACAACTCAAGCGTATGCAATATCCGATCAGCCGCGCCGGGCACAATACGAGGCGGATCAACGTCTTCTATTCGCACCAGCCATTCACCACCATTGGCGCGCGCATCCAGATAACTGGCCATGGCCGCCAGCAAAGAGCCAAAGTGCAACGGACCGCTGGGCGTTGGGGCGAAGCGGCCGCGATAGGGCGGGGTCGCCATCAAACGGCGTCCTTCTCCTCGTGGAATTGCAAGGCGTGCAGGCGGCTGTAGATACCGCCCCGTGCCTGTAGTTCCGCATGGCGGCCGACCTCGGCGATGCGGCCCTGATCGAGGACCACGATGCGGTCGGCATTTTCGATGGTCGACAGGCGATGGGCGATGACCACGGTGGTACGGCCCTGCATGAGGTTATCCAGCGCCGCCTGGACCTGATGCTCGGATTCGCTATCCAGTGCCGAGGTCGCCTCGTCCAGGATCAGGATGGGGGCGTTTTTGAGGATGGCACGGGCGATGGCGATGCGCTGACGCTGACCGCCAGACAGCTTGACGCCGTTTTCGCCGATCATGGTATCGAGGCCGGCCGGCGATTCATGGATGAAGTCCAGCGCATAGGCGGCCTCGGCGGCGCGCTCGATCTCGGCCCGGGACACCTTTTCCAGCCGGCCGTAAGCGATGTTGGCGGCGATGCTGTCGTTGAACAAGGTGGTTTCTTGCGAGACCAGGGCAATGTTGGCGCGCAGACTGTCGAGCCTGATGTCGTTCAGATCGACGCCGTCGAGCAGTATGCGGCCCTGAGTGGGGCTATAAAAACGCGGGATCAGATTGACCAGGCTGGTCTTGCCGCCGCCCGAGCCGCCCACCAGCGCCACCGTCTCCCCGGCGTGAATCTCCAGGTCGATGTCGGCCAGGGCTGGACGCGGCTTGCCCGGATAGTCCAGGCGCACCGCCTCAAAGCGCAACTCGCCGCGTGACCGCTCGATGGTCACCGTGCCGGTATCCGGTTCGTCTTTCAGATCGATCAGTGAGAACACCGCCTCGGCGGCGGCCAAGCCGCGTTGCAGGGCGGCGTTGACCGACGACAGCCGCTTGAGCGGCGCAGAGAGCAATATCATGGCGACCATGAACGACACGAAGCCACCCACGGTGGTCTGGTCAGCCTCCGCCTGGCGAGTGGCGATATAGACGATGATGGCCAGGGCGATCGCCGCCAGCAGTTGGGTGATCGGGTTATGGGCCTGGTCGGCGGCGGTCTGCTTCATGGCGAAGCGCCGGGCGCGCTGGATGACCGCCGCGAAACGGCGGCGCTCGTATTGTCGGCCGTCGAACACCTTGACGATCTTCTGGCCGGCGATGCTCTCGTCCAGGACATGGGTGATATCGCCCAGGTTGCGTTGCAACTCACGGCTGGTGTAGCGCAAACGACGGCTGGCATAACGGAACACCCAAAGGGCCGGTGGGACGATGGCAAAGGTCACCAGGGACAATTCCCAGTTGAGGTAGAGCAGCCAGCCGAGCAGACCCAGCACTGAAAGAATATCGCGCACCAACGTGGTCAGCACATTGGTGGCGGCATCGGTCAGTTGGCTGACGTTGTAAGCGGCATTGGCCACCAGTTGGCCCTTGTTGGCATCGTCGAAAAACGGCACCGGTTGGGCCAGCAGCTTGTCGAACATGCGTCTGCGCAGGTCCATCACCACATGGTTGCCGACATAGGCCATGCTATACACCGAGATGAACGAGGCGATGCCGCGCACCACAAACAAGGCCACCAGGGCGATGGGAATCCAGCGGATGACAGCCGTGTCCTTGGCGATGAAGCTACCGTCCAGCATCGGCTTCATCAGGGCCGGCAACACTGGCTCGGAAGCAGCGGTCAACACCATGGTCGCCACCGACAGGGCGAACATTCGCCAGTGGGGTTTGACGTAGCCGAGCAGGTTCAGATAAAGGGCTTTTGAGTCCATAAAAGCGCAGTCGTACGTAAACACCTGTTGACGCAACAAAAATTAGCCAATTATAGTGCCGGGATGTTGGAAGAACTGGATGCCCTGGAAACAAAACTCGCGCAACTGCTGGAACGCAACCAATCCGTGCGCGCCGAGAACGCCAGGCTACGTCAACAGGTAGTCGCTGCGGAAAACGCCAACAAGCTGCTGTCCGAACGACTGGCCGAGGTCCGCCGCCGGATGGAAGACCTGTCCGCCAAATTGCCCGACTAACAGACACTCACTGGAAACCATGCCACCAGCCAAAAACGTCAGCCTGGATGTCACCATCATGGGCCGTGAATTTCGGGTTTCCTGCCCGGAAAATGAGAAGCTGAGCCTGATGGAAGCCGCCGGCTACCTGGACAAAAAGATGCGCGAGATTCGCGATACCGGCAAGGTGATCGGCGTCGAACGTATCGCCATCATGGCCGCGCTCAACATCGCCCACGATTACCTGAACGCCCAGCCCGCCGACCCCGACAGCGCGGAGATGCGCTCGCGCATCGACAAAATCGGCGGACTGCTTGACCAAACACTGGCTCAGCAAGATAATCTGTTCTGAGCCCTGCCGCGTTCGCGAGGTCGGCGTATTCTTTGAACCGATGCGTAAACCGCGTGGCAGCGACAATCATCCGGCGGGTGTGCGCGTGGCCTGGTCCATGTACCCGAAGCCGGTATGTCGCGGCCCTCTTGAACCCTGGGTTCAGGATTGCTAGCCGGACAACGCACGCGGGGCTCACTCAACCATGACCATCAGTACTGCTCCCAGCAAGGCCGAAATTCGGCGCCAACTGCGCCGCGCGCGTAACGCCGTTCCCGTCGCATTGCGGATTCTGGCCGCTCGCCAGGCGCTACGCATCGCCTTGCATCGACGTCTACTCGGCAAAAAAAACCGGGTCGGTTTCTACATCCCGGCCAAGGGCGAGTTCGACTGTCTGCCGCTGATCGAGCGGGCCATGCGTATGGGCATGGACTGCTATCTGCCCGTAGTGCCACCGGCGCGGCAAAAAAAACTGTGGTTCTCGCTGTTAGGCAACGGCCCGCACTGGGCGCTCAATCGCTATGGCATTCCGGAATACGTCCGACACGCTGGCCGGGTGCGCGCCGCCAACCTGGATACCCTGTTTTTACCCTTGCTCGGCTTCGACCGGCGGGGTTATCGCATGGGTATGGGCGGCGGTTATTACGATGCCAGTCTGGCCTTTCTGGCCAGGCGCCGGCATTGGCGCCGGCCCTTGCTGATCGGCCTTGCCTTCGAGGCGCAGGGCATCGAGCGCCTGCCTATCGACCCCTGGGATATACCGCTGGATGCGGTCATCACCGAGCGGCGCTATCGGTGTTTCAAACATTGACCCGCATATCAGGTCAGATGCCAGACCAGCGCCGAGGTTGCGCATCCGCCGCCCACGCCTTGATCGCAACCCAGCGTCGCGGTCAAGGTAATGGCGGCAACGCTGACAGCCACAAACACGGTGCTCAAAACGACGCCCAGCATTTGCTTGGTAAATTCGGTATCTCGTAATTTCATGCTGCGTACCTCGTGAAGTAAGTGAAGGCCGCAGTCTAGGACCGCCTAGATTAACCGAAGCTTAAGCAGTGTATTTCATTCGCCCAGATAGGCCGCCTTGACCATGGGATCGGCGGCCAGCACCTGGCTGGCGCCGGTCAATGCCACGCTGCCGCTCTCCATGACATAACCGCGCCGGCTGACTTGCAGCGCAAGGTTGGCGTTCTGTTCCACCAACAATATCGTGGCGCCCTCGCTGGCAATATCGACAATGGTGCGGTAAATCTTCCGCACCACGAGCGGCGCCAGGCCCATGCTCGGTTCGTCCAACAACATCAGGCGGGGCTTGGCCATGATGGCGCGGCCCAGGGCCAACATCTGCTGCTCGCCGCCGGACAGGGTACCGGCCAGTTGCGCGCGGCGCTCGGCCAGGCGTGGGAACAGGTCATACACCCGGTTCAGATCCAGCCGCACTTGCCCGGCATCGCGCCGGGTATAAGCGCCCATATCGAGGTTTTCGGCCACGCTCAGGCGCGCGAAGATACCGCGTCCTTCGGGCACCAGGGCCATGCCCTTGGCGGCGATGGCATGGGTCGGCAGACCGTTCAGCCGCGCACCAGCGAAGCGGACCTCGCCGCCATGGTGAACCAGCCCCATCAGGCCCTTGAGCACGCTGCTCTTGCCGGCACCGTTGGCGCCGATCAGGCAGACCAGCTCGCCTTCGTCGATTGCGAGGTCGATGCCGCGCACCGCCCGGATGCCGCCGTAAGCAACCTTCAGGTCTTTGACTTCGAGCAGGCTCACGCTACCGCCCCGCCCAGGTAAGCCTCGATCACAGCCGGGTCGCGGCGGACTTCATCGGGCACGCCCTCGGCGATCTTCTTGCCGTAATCGAGCACCGCGACCCGGTCACAGACATCCATGACCAGCTTCACATCGTGCTCGATCAGCAGCAGGGTGATGCCGGCGTCGCGCAGTTTGAGGAACAACTCGCTCATCTCACGCCGTTCGTTCGGGTTCATGCCGGCCACCGGCTCGTCCAGCGCCAGCAATTTAGGTTCGGTGGCCAGGGCGCGGGCGATCTCCAGGCGCCGCTGATCACCATAGGCCAGATGACCGGCCAGGCCCCGACCGCGATCCTTCAGGCCGACGAATGCCATCTGTGCCTGGGACCGCTCGCGACTGTCGCGCTCTTCTGCCAGGCAGCGCCGACTATGCAGAACCGCCCCGAGCACCCCGGTCCGGGTGCGCGCGTGACGGCCGACCATGACGTTTTCCAGGGCGGTCATATTGGCGAACAGGCGGATGTTCTGAAAGGTGCGGGCGAAGCCACGGTTGACGATCTGGTGGGGCTTGCGGTTCTGGATCGGCACGCCGTCCAGACGGATGACGCCCGCGCTAACCGTGTACAGGCCGGTCATGCAGTTGAACAGAGTGGTCTTGCCAGCGCCGTTGGGACCGATCAGGCCATAAACCTCGCCCGAGTTGACGGTCAGGCTGACCGCCTCCAGGGCGCTCAGGCCGCCGAAGCGCTTGGTCACATTTTCTACCGTCAGCAGCGTGGTCATGGCGCCTCAGGCCTGGGCATCGTAAAGGCTGGCGGCTTCCTGCCCGGCCACACCATCCTCGGCGCGGAATTCTCGCTTGCGCTGGCGCGAGGGCAGCAGGCCGGCCGGCCGGAACAGCATCATCGCCACCATGGCCAGGCCGAACAGCAACATACGCAGATCGTTGGGATCGACCACCACATGGCCCAGTGTGGCCCGCTGCCAAGCGCCGAGGTAACGCAGCGCTTCGGGCAACACGGTGAGCAGCACCGCGCCCAGGATCACGCCGGGGATATTGCCCATGCCACCGAGCACGATCATGCACAGGATCATGACCGATTCCATCAGGTTGAAGCTCTCCGGGCTGATGAAGCCCTGGAAGGCAGCGAACAGACCTCCAGCCAGGCCGCCGAAGCTGGCGCCCATGGCAAAGGCCAACAGCTTGACGCTGCGGGTGTCGATGCCCATGGCGGCGGCGGCGACTTCATCTTCGCGGATCGCCGCCCAGGCCCGGCCGATACGCGAGTCCTGCAGGCGCATGGCGACCAGGATAGTGAACAGGGTGAAGAACAGGAACAGGTAATAATAAAAAGTGGGTGGGAAGACATGGACGCCGAGGATAGTGTGGCGCACGCCGAGCGAGACGCCGCCGATGCTAATCGGGTCGATCAGGTTGATGCCCTGCGGCCCGTTGGTGATGTTCACCGGCGCGTCCAGGTTGTTCATGAAGATACGCACGATCTCGCCAAAGCCCAGGGTGACGATGGCCAGGTAATCGCCACGCAACCGCAGGGTCGGCGCGCCGAGCAAGACGCCGAAGCCGCCGGCCAGCAGGGCGCCAGACGGCAGGACCAGCCAGAACGGCAGGTGCAGGCCGAACTGGGGACTACTCAGCCAGGCGAACAGATAGGCGCCCAAGGCGTAAAAGGCGATATAGCCCAGGTCGAGCAGGCCGGCATAGCCGACCACGATGTTCAGGCCGAGGGCCAGCATGGCATAGAGTAGTGCGAAGTCGAGCACCCGGACCCAGCCCCGGCCCAACCCGGCGCCGACGATGAAGGGCAACACGGCCAGGAGAACGGCGAGCAGGCCGAAGGCCAGGCGGGGATGTCGGCGCAGCCACTCAGGCACGTTGGGCAACGCGCTCTCCCAACAGCCCGGTGGGTCTGAACACCAGCACCAGGATCAGGGCCAGAAAGGCGAATACGTCTTGGTAATTGCTGCCCAGGAAGCCACCGGTCAGGTCGCCGATGTAGCCGGCGCCCAGGGCCTCGATCACGCCCAGCAGCAAGCCGCCCAGCATCGCCCCGGCAAGGTTGCCGATGCCCCCCAACACCGCCGCCGAGAAGGCCTTGAGACCGAGCATGAAGCCCATGTAGTAATGGGCCAGGCCATAGTAAGCGCTGACCATGACGCCGGCGATAGCAGCCAGCGCCGAGCCGATGATGAAGGTGATGGAGATCACCGTGTTGACGTTGACCCCCATCAGTTCGGCCATTTCGCGCGACTGCGCGGTGGCCCGCATGGCGCGGCCAAGCCGGGTCCGTTCGACCAGGAGGGTGAGGCCGAACATAATCAGGATCGACAGCGCGACGATGACTATTTGCAGGTCGGTGACCACGGCGCCCAATACCGTGTGCGAGCCATGGGGCAGGATCGGCGGAAAGGAGATGTAGCTGCGCCCCCAGATCAGCATGGCGGCGTTTTGCAGGACGATGGACACGCCGATAGCGGTAATCAGCGGCGCCAGACGCGGTGCCCGGCGCAGGGGCCGGTAGGCAACCCGCTCGATGACATAGCCCAGGGCCATGCAAGCCGGGATCGCCGCCAGCACGCCGGCCAGCAGGACCAGCAGCGCGGGCGCCTGGGGGTAAGCGCCGAGCAGCGCACCGATTACCGCCAGGGCGATCATGGCGCCGATCATGGTCACCTCGCCGTGGGCGAAATTGATGAGTTCCAGAATGCCGTAGACCATGGTGTAGCCCAGCGCGACCAAGGCGTAGATGCTGCCCAGGACCAGGCCGTTGACGAGCTGCTGTATGAAAATATCCATGGTTATCGCCCTCGCCCGGCGAGCGAGGGCAGCGCTTTACTTGACCGTTTCCAGCACCACCCAGGCACCATTCTTTACCCGATACAGGGTAACCGAGCCGCCGGCGATGTCGCCCTTGGCATCGAACCGCAACGGCCCGGTGACGCCCGCTTGATCGGTCTTGGGCAACTCGGCCAAAACCTTGGCCGGCTCGGCCGAGTCGGCCCGCTTCATGGCCGCCACCAGCACGTTTACCGCGTCGTAGGCATAGGGTGCATAGACCTGGATGGGGCCGAACCTGGCCTCGAACTTTTGCTTGAATGCCGGTCCGCCCGGCATGGCGGCGAGCGGCAGACCGGGCGACGAGGCGATAACCCCCTCGGCATCGACGCCGGCTAGTTTCAGGAAGTTGATATTCTGTAACCCGTCACCGCCCAGCAACTGGGCGCGCAGGCCCAAGCGTTTCATCTGTTGGCTCATGGGGCCGCCTTGCGGGTCCATGCCGCCGAAAAAGACCAGGTCCGGATTCTTGCCCTTGATGCTGGTCAGGATCGCGCTGAAATCGGTGGCCTTGTCGCTGGTGTACTCGCGCGCCGCGATGCTGGCGCCAGCGGCCTTGACCGCCTTCTCGAATTCATCGGCCAGACCCTGCCCGTATGCGGTCCGGTCGTCGATGACGGCGACCTTTTTCGCCCCCAGCTTGGTCACCGCGTACTGGCCCAGCGCCTTGCCCTGCTGGGCATCGTTGGCCATCACTCGGTAGGCGGTGCCATAGCCTTGCGCCGTGTAGGCGATGGCGGTCGCCGAGGGCGATATTTGGGGAATGCCATTATCGTGATAAATCCTGGAGGCCGGGATGGTGGTGCCGGAATTGAGATGGCCGATAACGGCCTTGGCGCCCTCGTCCACCAGCTTCTGGGCAACGGTGGCGGCGGTCTTGGGGTCGGCGGCATCGTCCTCGCTAATCAGCTCCAGCTTGACTGGCTGGCCAGCCAGTTTCAGTCCCTGGGCGTTGATCTCGTCGACCGCCAGACGGGCGCCGTTGTCGTTGTCCTTGCCGATGTGCGATTGCGGGCCGGTGAGCGGCACCACCGAGCCGATGCGTATGACAACCCCGTTTGCGGCGGTATTTTTGCCCTGGCCGCAACCGGTCAGCAGCATCGCAACAGCAATGGAAACAATAGGTAAACCCAGATAAGCCCAACGCACGATCAGCCCCCGATGCAACAAACGAATTGGCCGATTTATACCACAAGGAGCGGGGCCTCTGGACCAGAAATGAACAAGGCCGGTTTTGACCGGCCTTGTTCAGCGTTGCGACGGACTTACAGGGACATGATCCACTTGGCCAGGGCCTTGGCGTCATCGGGCTTGATCTGGGGCTGAGCCGGCATGGGCATGGTGCCCCAGACACCCTTGCTGCCATTGTGGATCACACCGGCGATGTGTTCTTCGGCCTTGGCGTTGCCCTTGTACTTCTTGGCGACATCCTTGTAGCCGGGGCCGACCACTTTCTTGTTGACCTGATGGCAACCCGAGCAGCCGCTCTTCTGGGCCAGGGCCTGGTTGGCGGAGGCGGTACCAGTGAAGGCCATCAGTACGGCGGCAATAATCAGTGCAGTTTTCATGGTGTTCTCCATTAATAATTTAAGTGCCAGTTGCGATACCCATGACCGATTATTCAGCCATGAAACGCATCTTAATGCATAGATTATGCAGGATAAAATAGCCGTCAAGTCAGATATTTGAACTACTTCCGGTAGGCAATTCACACCGGCGCAAACATACCCGGTCACCTGTTCCCGTTCCGGTTTGGCCAGTGCCACCGGCAAACCTGCCGTGCCGTTGGGGATGGCGCAGACCAACGCTCGCTCAGGACCGGTTAGTGAAATTTCCCTCTGCCAGTCGTTCAGTCCAGCCTCAGGGCCGCGTAACACCACGATGGTGGGCGGCGCAAGGTATTCGGCGTTGACAGTGGCGACTTTCATAGTGTTTGCAAAATATCGAGAGTGACGTTGGCCATCAGCCGCATCTCCGGCGCATCGATCACATAGGGCGGCATGAAATAGACCGTGTTGCCGATGGGGCGGATGAACAGGCCTTTGGCCAGCGCCTGGCGCTGGAAGTTCCGGCCGAACCCGGGCGGCGCATCGGCCACGTCGAAGGCCCAGATCATACCGGCCTGGCGGAAATGGCGCACCCTGGGGTGGCCGCGCAGCTCGGCTAACAATGCGGTGAAGCGTTCAGCCCGGGCCCGGTTGGCCTCGATCACGTGGTCCTGCTCGAAGATGTCCAGCACCGCCAGGGCCGCCCGGCAGGCCAGCGGATTGCCGGTGTAGGAATGGGAATGGAGGAAGCCCCGCGCGGTGTCGTCGTGATAAAAGGCGGCGTAGACCCGATCCGTGGTGAGCACCGCCGACAGCGGCAGGTAGCCACCGGTGATGCCTTTTGAAAGGCAGATAAAATCGGCAATGGCGGCCACATTGGGCACGGCTGCCTCAACCCCGCCTGCCCGCCCGAAGGACGAGGGGGCGCTTTGTTCGCAGGCAAACAGGGTCCCGGTGCGGCCAAAGCCGACGGCGATCTCGTCGGCGATCAAGTGAACACCATAACGGTCGCACGACTCGCGCGCCTTGGTCAGATAGACCGGGTGATACATGGCCATCCCGGCCGCGCCCTGCACCAGGGGCTCGACAATCACCGCCGCCGTAGTATCGGCATGGATGGCGAGATAGCCATCCAGATTGGCGGCGGCGCGCAGGGCATAGGCCTCGGCCGACTCGCCCGCTGCCGCCCGCCGCCAGTCCGGGCTCATGACCTGATGACTGGGCCGCAGCAGTGGCGCGTAGGTTGCCTTGAACAGGGCGACATCGGTGACCGACAGCGCCCCGATGGTCTCGCCGTGATAGGCATTCTGCAGGCTGACAAAGCCGGTCTTTGCCGGCCGGCCGGAATTACGCCAATAGTGGAAACTCATCTTCAGGGCGATCTCGATCGCCGAGGCGCCGTCAGAACCGTAGAAGGCATGGCCCAGCCCGGTCAGCCGGGCCAGGCGCTCAGAAAGCTCGACTACCGGGGCGTGCGTGCAGCCGGCCAGCATGACGTGCTCGATGCGGCCGAGCTGATCGACGATGGCGGCATTGATACGCGGCTCGGCGTGGCCAAACAGATTCACCCACCAGGACGAAATGGCGTCGAGATAGCGTCGGCCGGCATAGTCGATTAGCCACGGCCCTTCACCCCGGGCGATTGGCAACGGTGGCGTCGCCACCAACTGTTTCATCTGGGTACAAGGATGCCAAAGTGCGGCCTGGCTGCGGTCCGACCAGGCGTTGTTACTGGTAGTAGCGTTCATTTTTTGTCTTGTGATTTTAAGCTCGGCACTGGTTTGCCTCGGCGCCGACATCGGGGACTGCTTCGCGCCATCATGATGCCAATTAGGCCGTTGCGAGATGTTGCACCAATGAAATTATGTAGCCATTTGATTTTTCGGGATAAAAATTTTTTGACGCACAAGAATGGGCGCCTCGTTGCAGGGAAGTGCAACATAAAGTAGCTCCACATTAAAAATATAATCATATAAATCAAATAGATACACATGTCACGAAGTTTGCTGGGAAATAAACGCGGTTTCCCCAAGACGGAGACAAACCGGCCATCTGCCCGGGTCGAATAAATGACTGGAAACATCCGGCATCGGGCAGGTGAATCGACGGCTTAACAGTGGGCCAAAGTAAGGCCATTCAACCTTGAAAGGAGAAAAAATTGAAATTCAATATTCTTGGCAAACAAAAATTGCTGATTTTGGCCATGCTTGCCGGGCTTTCATATGGCGGCCTGGCAGCCGCCGCTCCCTGGGGCGGTCCAGGTTGGGGTGGCCCTGGATATGGTTATGGCCCAGGCTGGGGCGGCCCTGGCTACGGCAACGGCTGGAACAACGGTTACGGCAACGGCTGGGGCAATGGCAATACCTGGGATGGCTGGAACGACAACAACGGTTGGGGTAACGGCTGGAACAATGGCTGGGGCAACAACGGCTGGGGCGGGCCTGGCTGGGGACCCTGGTGTAGCGGTTGGTGGTAATAAAAAACGCCATATCGGGCGGCGCGTCCGCTTGATATGGCTGCCGGGCGTTTGCCCGGTCAGGATTCGCAGTCGCCCTACGGTCTCAGGGTAACGTCGGTCGCCAGGCCATCCTGGCGCCGTATCGCCTCGATTGTGCGCGGCCAATCGATTCGATCCGCCAGTTCATTGTCGCGCGCCTGCTTCCGTATCTCATCCAGCGGCACGATGCCCCGTTTATAGACGTCGGGATGGACCTCGACATACACCCGGCCGTCCTGAGTTTCCGCCAGCAACGTGGTGCGGTAGGCTAATACCACGCCGGTACCGACCTCGGCCACTTGGGAAAGTGCCTCGATGTCGTCCGGGTGCGCGCGAATGCAGCCGTGACTCTTGAAGCCATAGACGCTGGCCGGCGAGATGGTGCCGTGGATGCCATAGCCGACGGCGCTCAAGCCGATCCAGTGCCGGCCCAGCGGATTTTTTGGCCCAGGCGGCACGCGGGTAATGACCTCCTTGCCTTCCTCCCGCATTTCTTCCTGTATCGAGAGCGGCACCAGCCATGACTTGTTGGTCTGCAAGTCAACCACCTTGAAATTACCCGTCGGGGTTGGCCAGTCGGGCTTGCCTACCCCGATCGGAAATGCGGCGGCCAGCGCGCCTTGCCGGAAAAAGAACAACATACGCTGCGGTAGATTGATGACAATCCCGTCCTCGCGCCATTCCGGGACGATATGCAGGTTGTCGACCCAGAGCGCGTCGCCGGCCGCGAGCGGCACCTTGCGATCCAGGTTGTTGGCCTTGGCCAGGATGGTCGCGGAAACGCCGAAGCGAGCGCCGATCCGGCTCAGCCGGTCGCCCGATTGCGCAACATAGGGAAAGACCCCGCCAACGATCGCATGTGAAAACACGCTGCCTTCATCGGCAAGGGCATTCGCTGCAAAGACCAATAAAATAAAGCTGATAAGGATGCTTGAGGGTTTCATGATGTGCGGAAGTTCATTCGATGCGGTGCATTATCCGATGGACCGAGGTAGCAAACATTAGGAGTCGAGAAATAATAACTTGGCCAATTGTGGCTACGTCGGCCGGATGCGATGCAAGGCGTCGGGCGCGCCGCATGGCCATTCCCTGCAAGCGACCGGCAACGCGGCAGCGCGCCAGACAGCGCGGCCGGAATGTTCTGGGTTATTGTTTCTTGGCCCCTTAAAAAGTTCACCACTTGAAATTTACCGCCGCCATCCCTATTATCTAGCACTCGAAGTACCAGAGTGCTAACAGTCTGGTCCGTTTCTTAACCCCGATTTATGTATCCTGCAAATCTCAGTCAAGGAGAAATCGATGAAAATCCGCCCTTTGCATGACCGCGTCATCGTCAAGCGCATGGAAGAAGAACATAAGACCGCTTCCGGTATTGTCATACCCGACACCGCCGCCGAGAAGCCCGACCAGGGCGAAGTCGTCGCCGTCGGCCCCGGCAAGCGCGATGACAGCGGCAAGCTGATCGCCATGGAATTGAAGGTCGGCGACCGCGTGCTGTTTGGCAAGTATTCCGGCCAGACCGTCAAGGTCAAAGGCGACGAGCTTCTGGTCATGCGCGAAGAAGACATCATGGGCGTCGTGGAAAAGTAACTTCGCGCCCTTAAAACCTGGGTTCCCGCCTTCGCGGGAATAACGAATTAGATTAGGAGTATCAACAATGGCAGCTAAAGACGTACGTTTCGGCGACGCCGCCCGTTCTCGCATGGTGAACGGCGTCAACATCCTGGCCAACGCCGTTAAAGTGACCCTCGGCCCCAAAGGCCGCAACGTGGTGCTGGACCGCGCCTTCGGCGCCCCCACCGTGACCAAGGACGGCGTGTCCGTGGCCAAGGAGATCGAACTGAAGGACAAGTTCGAGAATATGGGCGCCCAGATGGTCAAGGAAGTTGCTTCCAAGACCTCCGATATCGCCGGCGACGGCACCACCACCGCTACCGTGCTGGCCCAATCCATCCTTCTCGAAGGCATGAAGTTCGTCGCCGCCGGTATGAACCCGATGGACCTCAAGCGCGGCATCGACAAGGCCGTCGTCGCCCTGACCGCTGAGCTGAAGGGTATTTCCAAGCCCTGTACCACCAACAAGGAAATCGCCCAGGTCGGCTCCATCTCCGCCAACTCCGACGCCAGCATCGGCAAGATCATCGCCGGCGCCATGGACAAGGTCGGCAAGGAAGGCGTCATCACGGTCGAGGACGGCACCAGCCTGGATAGCGAGCTGGACATAGTGGAAGGTATGCAGTTCGACCGCGGCTACCTCAGCCCCTACTTCATCAACAACGCCGACAAGCAGATGGCCGTGCTGGAAGAGCCGTTCATCCTGCTGCACGACAAGAAGATATCCAACATCCGCGACCTCCTGCCGGTGCTGGAACTAGTTGCCAAGGCTGGTAAGCCGCTGTTGATTATCGCCGAGGATATCGAGGGCGAGGCCCTGGCCACCTTGGTGGTGAACAACATCCGCGGCATCCTGAAAGCCGTCGCCGTCAAGGCCCCGGGCTTCGGTGACCGGCGCAAGGCAGTGCTGGAAGACATGGCCATCCTGACCGGTGGCACGGTGATCGCCGAGGAAGTCGGCCTGTCCCTGGACAAGGCCACCCTACAAGACCTGGGCCGCGCCAAGCGCATCGAAGTGGGCAAGGGAAACTCCACGGTCATCGACGGCGCCGGCGCCACCGACGCCATCAAGGGTCGCATCGTCCAGATCAACAAGCAGATCGAGGAAACCACCTCCGACTATGACAAGGAAAAGCTGCAAGAGCGCAAGGCCAAACTGGCCGGCGGCGTGGCCGTCATCAAGGTCGGTGCGGCGACCGAAGTCGAAATGAAGGAAAAGAAGGCCCGCGTCGAAGATGCCCTGCACGCTACCCGCGCGGCGGTCGAGGAAGGCATCGTTCCCGGCGGCGGCGTCGCCCTGTTGCGTGCCCGCGCCAAGATCGCCAAGCTCAAGGGCGATAACCACGACCAGGACGCCGGCATCAAGATCGTCCTGCGCACCATCGAGGAACCGTTGCGCCAGATCGTCGTCAACTGCGGCGAAGAGGCCTCTGTCGTGGTCAACAAGGTGCTGGCCGGCAAGGGCAACTATGGCTACAACGCCGGCACCGGCGAATACGGCGACATGATGGACATGGGCGTGTTGGACCCCACCAAGGTCACCCGAACCGCACTCCAGAACGCCGCTTCCGTCGTCGGCCTGATGCTGACCACCGACTGCATGGTGACCGAACTGCCGGACAACAAGAAGTCTGGCGCTCCCGACATGAGCGGTATAGGTGGCGGTGGCATGGGCGGCAT